>DAOTTL010000528.1:0-4564 GCA_034438135.1 Ktedonobacteraceae bacterium
AACCGGCTATTCTTGTGAGCTTGCAGAGGAGAACAGATCTGGAGGCACCGTTAAGCCAACTCTTTCATCAGTTGCAGACGCACCAGGAGGTCAAACAGATCGACCGCGTGCGCAAAAACGAACAGCGCGATTTTACTAGAGCGTGGAGGGCTGCTCTACAACTACGGCGTCAGCAACTCGATACCGCTGAGAAGCTGGCCTATACCTCCTATGTCAGAAGTGGCAAGACGATGACTTTTACTCTGGCTGGTCCGGTCCCCGAGGGTCTGACCTGGCCGGAAAACGCGGCGTTAGCAATTCTGCAAGGAGGGAAGACGAAACCTATCTCTCTCAGCATTGGTCAGTTGCTCGGTTTTGGCGATGGAGAGGTGCATGTGAGTAGTTTGCCTGTGATCCGGTCGGGGCCAGGTCAGCCGTCGAAGACGCTTCCTGCTCAGGGCTCTCTTGGACTTGATCTCAGGGAAGAACGCTCACAATTGAACCGCCTGGATGAAGCGCTGCGCGCGCTCCTATCAGGAGGAACAGCCAATACTCGTCTCATCGACATTCTGATGGATCTTTCTCAGGCAGTCTTTGAGAAAGAAGAGGAGATCTCCACTTATTACCATCCCTCTCTAGCCGAAGATAAAAAGCGAGCGGTGAAGAAGGCTCTGGCAGCCCGCGATCTGTTTCTTCTTCAGGGGCCTCCAGGAACGGGCAAAACGACTGCTCTGGCTGAGTTGATTCTCCAGATTCTGGAGAGGCAGCCTGATGCTCGTCTCCTGATCACGTCGCAATCGAATGTGGCCGTGGACCACATCCTTCTCAAGGTTGCAGACATAGCCCACGAGCGAGGGATCGAAATGGTGCGCATCGGGCGGGAAGAAAAAATTGGCATGGGGGCGGAAATCTGGACGATCGAGCAGCGTCAGGCGAGTTGGCGAGCAACTATTCTGAGCCGCACTGAGCCGAAGCTCGCGACCTTAAAGGAGCACTTGCAGGGACTGAAACGCCAGAGACGGTTGCGCCAGACACAGAATCCAGAAGAAACAGTGGCACTGGAATTGTGGAAAACCCGTATAGACGAACTAGGTTCCGACCTTCAGGGGATGGAGGAGGATGAGCGGCGTTTGTTGGAACTGGCCCGCTATGGCGAGGCCTTTCAGCAGTTTGCGGAAGGTCGGCGAGAGATCGAGGATGAGGAGCAGCAATGTCGGATCCGTTTGGATGAGCGCAAAGCCCGAATAATCTCGGCCCTGACCCAACTCTGCGCCTTTCTGGCAGAGACGAACGAGGCTATTCTCCAGGGTGCGCTGACCGAGGAATATCAGCGTCTGCGGCAGATGGTCCTGAAGAGGCTGGGTATCGAGCCGGAAGAGGAAGCAGACGAGAAATGGCTGCAATTGCTGAAGGACTGGCGAGAAGTAGCAGGGATTGGCGAAGCCTTTGCTGAACCCTTACTGGTGCGAGCGAGCATCCTGGCGGCGACCTGTCTGGCCACGGGACGAGAGGCACTGAGGGATCGCCGGTTTGATTGGGCTATCATTGATGAGGCCGGGCGCGCGACCGCACCAGAACTTCTGGTTCCCCTTGTGCGTGCACGGCGGGCCATTCTCGTCGGTGACGAAAAGCAACTGCCGCCAATGGTAGATGGAGAACTGAGCGACAAAGAGCTGGCATCCGTTGGCGTGACCAGAGAGAGCCTGGCAGAAAGCCTGTTTGGTACTCTGGTCAAAGAGGCTTGGGAGGCCGGTCTGCCCATCGTCCAGATGCTTACAGCTCAGCATCGTATGCATCCCGCCATCGGACGCCTGATTAGCCAGGTGTTTTATGAGGGCAAATTGGAGAACGCGGTGACTGAACAGGAACGCCGACATGCGCTGACCTGGGTACCCAGATGCGTCACCTGGTACTCAACGACCAGGCTGTCTCGGCATGAGGAAACGCTGCGCGGATCAAGCTTCTATAACCGCGTGGAGGTCGAACGCTGTATTATCCTGCTTCAAAGGATGGAGGCGGACTACCGCGCCCTGGATCAACGGCGCGAGGTGGCCGTAATCAGTCCCTATAATGCCCAGATTGCGGAACTACGGGCCGCTATTCGCCCGGATGGACCGGATTGGCACGCGCTACGTATTGTCATTGCCGCTGTCGATGCCTTCCAGGGCCAGGATAGTGACATCGTGCTGTACTCGCCAGTCCGCTCCAACCAGCAGTTCCAGCTCGGCTTTTTGCGTGATTATCGACGCTTGAATGTGGCGCTCTCGCGAGCCCGTCAGTTACTGCTCCTGGTGGGAGATCTCTGGACCCTGGAAAATGGGCGAGAAAGCGGAGGAGAAGAGAATCCCTATCGCCGCCTTATCACCTATATGCGTGAGCGTGACGACGATTGTGCTATTGACTATCTGGAGGAGGTCTGATACATGGAAACCTTTCTCTCCATCCTTCACCGTGATTTTGCGGGTTTTGAACCGCTCGCATCCTGTGAAGCGGCCCTGCCAATTTTTCGTCTCAAGTTAACAGTCAGCGCCCTGGAAAAGCACCCGCTCTCTCCCTTTGCTATCTTCGTCTTGCGTGCCATTTCTTATGGGAAAGAGTCGGTCGCGAGCCTTGCTGAAGTACTGGGTGTCGAGACGCGAGATATCGCGGGTGTTGGAGCCCGGTTACTGCAACTCTATTTGATTGAGCAAGGCCTCCCTGATAACCAGGGACAACGACGAATCACCTTGACGACAGCAGGAAGCAAAGCTCTGAGAGAATTAGTTGCTCCTCCCGTTCCTCGTAACAGGATCTGCCATGTCCATTTCAACGGGCTGACCTGGACGGTTATGCCCAGAGAGGAAGAGTCCTGGTCCATGGAGAAGATCCTCGAAGATGGCTACTTTGTCCTGCCGACGGTTGAGCAAGGCCAGCCCATCCTGGGTGACATGGGCCTCAAGGAGGTCAGGGATTGCTTAAAATATGATGAACGCTTCACACAGAGCGAGATCGTGGGTCTTATCAAACTCGATCGCAAGCCGCTCCTGGAGTATCTTGCCCCCGTTCAGGTCTTTCTGCTTCGGCATCATAAAACTGACGAAGTGCAGATTGCGATCTATGCGCAGCGCAGGCTTCTGAGCGAAGAGAGCACTGTTTTGAGGAGAATGTATAACGATAAGACTTTTCATTTTCCTGAAGATGCCACAATGATCTCCAAAGATCTGAGTCTGTCTCTCTCCCCAGTGCTTCCTCAGCCACTGCTCACGGCAGCACAGAAGTTCCGAGAGAAAGAAGAACAGGCTCGCAAAACATCCAGTCTGCTCGATATAGCCCTCCAGTCACATGAACGAGAGTCAGGAAGTTCCCAAAATCAGACAGAGTATGAGAGGGTCAAATTGCTCGCCGACGACCTCCAGAGGCAGCTCCAGGAATTAGAGGCTTTGCGTATTCCCCCAGCAGAGAGCAAGGCTGAATTTTTGCAGACGGAGCAACATCGACCCGTACTGCTACAAGCACTGCGGGAGGCGAAGATCGAAGTGATCGTTATCTCGCCCTGGATGAATCCTCGCACCTGTAATGACGAGATATGCAAATTGGTTGGGCAAGCCATTGCTCGCGGCGCCCGCATTCGCATTGCCTACGGCTTTGGACGCGCAGAACATCCAGATCACATTCAATGGCGCAAGAGCAATGTTGCTAAAGTCAGACGCGCCTTTGAGAATGCGATCAGACGAGAAAAAGGCGATCGTGACCTCCTGGAAATGAAAGAGACGACAGGAACACACCAGAAGATTCTCGTCTGTGATCGAACATTTGCTGTCACAGGAAGTTTTAACTGGCTCTCTTATAGGGGAAACCGAGATGCGGATGTACGTGAAGAAACAAGTGTCCTCTTGCGGGGCAGCGAAGATGTTCAGAGGCTGGCCATTATTGCACTGCGCCCGTTTTCGATATAGGGGCTTTCAATGGGGAAAGTGGACAAACTACAGAAACAACTCTGTGGCGTTAAGAAAGCCGATTTCACGCACGTTCCTCCCCAAACAATCTGCTCAATCAAGCGTTCTGCTTGTAGTAGTTATTGAAAAAGTCTTGTTGTCGTGTCCTCCAGGGAAGGGAGAATAGCCGTTGGCAAATCAGAACGCTCTTCTTATTTCCGCACGATATATATTTCTGACTTTTCGCTTACTATAGCTTTTGGTCTATAGCGTTGGCCTTGTAAACGCATATCAAGAGCTCGGATGTGTGTGCCAACTGTCGCCGTTTTCAAGTGGGAAAATCGTTCTTGTGGTGCAACGATATGAATCTCAGCTTCTCGCCATTTGACAACAACTCGCCAATAGTGTTCCCTAAGTTCCAGGCGCATAATGGACCCCTCAAAGCCATAAAAAGCATCTGTTAATGCTTCCGTATACAACTTGTGGCCAGACTGCCATTTCCAGAAAGCCTGACACCAGGGGCGAAATTCGCAGACCGTACACGCGGTTCCAGGCGTGGCCAGTTGTGAGGGAGAGGCGGTTTCGAGAAATAGCTTCACCAGCTGCCGGGCTGCATCTCCTTGTTGCTGGCATATAGGCGGCTGAATGTGGACTGGATGTCTTGCTCCCGT
>DAOTTL010000529.1:0-42047 GCA_034438135.1 Ktedonobacteraceae bacterium
AGTATTCTTGGTGTAAATACCACGGGAGAGGTTCCCTCCTTCAGGGGGATGTGCGGTCCAATTTCTACTGCTTTTGTATCCTGGGAAGAGAAGATACAGTCCACGAGAGCTGACCAGTCACAGCGTAGATGCTCAGCAGAAGTTATGACATTCTTCAGTCATTATAGGGTAAAATCTCCGAATTTGCTAGTATCGATGGTAATTTGTTTCCTCTCTGTTATAATGCCAGTAAGATATGCGCAAGTAGGGAAGGAAAGTCGTCAATGTCCCGCAGGATTCGTCCACACAGTACTATGTCCGAAAATTTCAGGCTTCTAGGGCAGGTCATGCCCTGGCGTTTGCTCATACTGGTCCCATTTTTGTTTATCGTCGCCATCCCTGCCTTTATTTTTGGTACAGATCAGGGTCATCGGCTCCTTCCCAGTTTGACAGGCGTTTTCTCAAATCTGTCAAATGCGACGACAAATGTGGTACCAACACCGATGCCGCCTCTGTCCGTGGTGCTACCTCAACCTGGATCAATCGCTTATAGCGTGCGCGATAGCGATTCATGCGATGAGATCCTCGTGAACCAGATGAACATGAGCGATGCCGGACAGATTTTTAGTGATACAAAGCCTTTTACTATCACGGCTTTGAATGGTTCTTTGGGACAGAATTGCAGTAACTTACAAACTGGCGATGTCGTGACACTAATGCCTCAATATCCTCTGGTGGCCCTGGGAGGACAAATTTTAAAGGTCAATGCCCTTTCACCGGCACAGCCCATTCCAACCCCTCTCATTCCAGTTCAACGCCAGAAACAGATTGGAGTAGATTGCTCGAATGGGTGCTTGCTGACAGTCCACATCGCTACAGGGGTTGATGTCAAGCTCTCAGTCGTGACAGCAATTCCCGTTCCGGTAGGAGCCTGGGTCTGGGCGCAGGCTGCACTTCAGCGCAAAGCAATCGTAGGCTTTGATGCCTACCCCTACGCCGATCCTTCTGCCTCATTAAACGGAATGCAGTTACGTGCCTGCGATTTGCAGATCAATGATACTCATGACGATAATGCACTCTCTTGCGATCAACTCATGCCAAATACTATTGACGACGATGGCGGTGCCTGGTTACTCAGCGTAACCGGACGAGGCTCACTGGACCACTGGAACTATCAATTGCACATTCCTGCGGGCATACCGGTCCTCCTCTGGCTCTCGGTCGATAATCACGGCAACCTGGTCTATCGTCATGGCAATCCGCTCTACCGTTATGATCAGACACTCCACCTGTATGTACATATTTGATACAATAAGCGCCAGAGTCTATTTATAATAACGTTTCTCGCGCAAAATTTAGGAGTAAATTGATACTTATGCAGCATTCTCTGAAATCTCGGCGGATTTTCCTTATTGGTGGAGGTGCCGGGGTTGGGAAGACCAGTGTAGCCCATGTGCTCGCGCATCATCTAGGCATCTCAGTTCTCCTTGTTGATGATCTTCGTATGGCTATTCAGCAGGTAACTACCCCCGGTGAGCAGCCGGGGATTCACTATTTTATGGCGCATCCTACCATCTGGCAGAAAGCGCCAGAGGTCGCGCTCGATGGTTTTATTGCTGTTGGTGAGGCTATGAGGCGTCCATTGACCGCTGTGATTGCACATCATCTTTTTAGCGCGGAGGCCGGTTCAATGATTATCGAGGGAGAGAATATTTTGCCAGCGCTGGCTGCTCAGAGTAGTTTTCCCTCGCTGCACTTTTCTTCTTCGCAAGAAAGTAATGATGTTCGAGCAGTCTTTCTAGTTGAACCTGATGAGGCTGTCATCGCCCGGCGGCTTGGACGTCATAAGCATAATATATCTGATATCTCGCCAAAGGAGCAGCAAACAGTCATCCGCGCGACCTGGCTCTACGGTCAGTGGTTGAAGCGTCATGCTGAGAGCTATGATCTTCCTGTCATCGAGCCACGACCATGGGATACCCTTGCCGAGCGACTCCTACAGGCGCTTATGCATTGATACCCCCTGATCGTAATCTCACTTTAACTCGCGTGCTCTCGCGCTCTTTATAAAAAAAGATGGTCAAAAGCTGTGGCAAGGCGTTGAGGGCGTGTCCGCAGTGATACAATAATGATAGCGTGGGAAAACTGGCACCCCGCCTGAGATCCAATATTTCTAACTAGAGGCTATTTGTTTGATGAATAACCGTACGTACTTCAATGAAGAGATTGAGACACTGTCAAAAGAAAAGCTTCAGCATCTGCAACTGAAGCGCCTCCAGGCAATTGTTGAGCGGGCTTATACGCAGAATGCGTTCTATCGTCATCTCTATGACGAGGCAGGCGTAACGCCTTCTGCTATTCGCTCACTCGAAGATATTCAGAAACTTCCTTTTTTAGAGAAAAAAACGGTGCGCAACGCTTATCCCTATGGTATGGCCTTTGTGAAACCCGGAGGCGAGGGCGGTGCATTGCAGGTACATGCAACAAGTGGTACAACCGGGAAGAGCGTTCCTGTCTTTGCTACCAGGCGAGATATTCAGAACTGGGCCGATCTCAATGCACGCGAACTGTGGATGACGGGCTTTCGACCGGGTGATGTCCTGATGAATTGTTATGGATACGGTCTGCCTACAGGTGGGTTTGGTTTTCACTATGGGGCGATGGCCATGGATGTGATGTCTATTCCCATGGGTTCTGATGCGCGTCAGTATGATCGTTTGCTGGACTTTATTATCGACTTTGGCGTCACGGGGATGTGTATGACTCCCTCTGTTGGACTTTATCTGGGCAATAAGGCGCGGGAGCGTGGCGTGGGCTTTCAGGAGACGAAGCTGAAGATAGGTCTCTTTGGCGCGGAACCCTGGCCCTGGGAGACACGTCTGAAGCTGGAAGAACTTTTTCAGATTACTGCCTATGATGAGTTTGGTATGACCGAGTTTCTAGGACCCGGCATGACCTGCGAGTGTGCCATGCGCAATGGCATGCACGCCTGGGCCGATGCATTTCTCGTTGAGTGTATTGACCCGGAGACAGGCGAACAACTGCCAGACGGCCAGGAGGGTGAACTGGTCTGGACCTGGCTTAATGGCGACGGAACAGCCATGATCCGCTATCGCAGTCGTGATCTTGCGAGTACCTGGTGGGAAGAGCGCTGCGCATGTGGTCGTACTCATCCCAAGATCAGCGCTATCAAAGGACGCTCAGACGACGCGGTCTCGATTCGCGGTCTGATTGTTTTCCCCAGTCAAGTTGAAGCTGCCCTCGTCAAGTTTCCTGAGGCCGGGGTCAATTTTCGCCTGATCATCGATAAACGCAACGGACTGGATACCTTTAATCTGAAAGTTGAAGTCAAAGATGAGGCCCTTCTGGCGAACGAGACTCGCGTCCGACAACTCTCCAAAGAGATGGCTGAATCGGTCAAAACGGTCACTGGCAACTCTCCTAAAGTAGAGTTGGTGCCCTCCGACAGTCTCCCACGCGCAACTGGTGGAGAATCGAAAACCGCCAGTGCCCGCGTCGAAGATCGGCGCAAAAAATAAGCAGTAGATAAAAAAAATGTGCGACTTGCGGCAAATGCCGCAGGTCGCACATTTTTTATCTACTGCTTATTTAGAATGGAAGATAGATATGGTGGATGGCCAGAATAATATCGGCACTCCCCAGTAAGTTATTCATCACATGCAAGATCATGCCAACCCACGTTGAGCCGGTGCGCCATCGCAGAAAGGCCAGGCAAATCCCAATAATGAAGAGAGGGATAAACGAGCCGGGATCCGTATGTGCAATGGCAAAGAGTGCCGCGCTGACCAGCATCGCCCAGATCGGCGAAAGCTCGCGCAACAGCCCGCTAAAGACAAATCCACGGAAGAAAATCTCCTCGCAGAACGGGGCAACAAACACCGAACCAAGCAGGAGTCCATAGACAGTTATGGGCTGCGTCACACTCTCTTGCAGCAGCACATCGCTATTTGTCTGAACATTCAATTGCAGGGCCGTAAGCGCGAGAGAATAGAGCCAGTTTGCCGCGATAACTATAGCCAGCAGACCGAGGCACCAGAGGAGTGCCGGACCCACGCGGAAGCCGCGTAGGCCAAGAGCTTCCGCAATCGCGTGTCTACGTCTCACAACGTCGCGCAAAACTTTGTTTGCATAGTAGATCGGCGCGATTAAGAATGCCCCTTCGACAGCAACTGTGAGAATGACAATGATAATGGCACCCGCGATATCTTCTCCGAGTGGTAGTGGCTGAGAGAGAGGGGCATTTCCTCCCAGCAGATTTTGCAACAGAGCAATCGAAACCCAGGGGATAAGTGTCCAAAGGACGCCATGAAATGTTTGCTGGGGACTCCAGGGAACCCATAGCGGATCATTCTTAATAGCCTCAGTGGGCGGAGATTTGTCTGGTGTATCGGGTTTATGTTCTATCAAAAGCCTCTCCATGCTCTATAGAGTGATTTACGAGCATATGTGGCTCGTATTCTCAAAAGTAATGTGGTATACTACTCTCGCAATGTAATTGTACCGCAGTAGACCACTCTTCAGGAAGGAATGTTTGTGGCTGGGACAATCGAAGTAAATCCATCAGAAAATTCAAATTGGCGCAAACATAAGAACGCTTGCCCCTTTTATCGTGAACGTTGGTTCCCTTGCAACGATGCAGCGGCTGGTGAACCCATGTACCAGGTATTCTGTATGCAAGGAACTCCACCAACGACGTGGGAGGAGCAAGATCGCTGCATGCATAGTAAAAATGGATGCTGGCGCCTAGAAGCCTCGCAAGGGGCTACGTCTAAGAAGCATGCTCCACACTCGACCACATCTGCAACCTGCTAAAAGAAAGATGCCAGCAGTTGAAAACGCTGGTTTCACAGATCATCTTCTCTAGCTCTAGTAAGCAGCCACCAATTCGTTGAGTCGATGACAGGCTTTTTTCATTTCCAGGCGCACACGTCCAAGATTGCCAACTGTATTCGTTGTGACAACGAGAACCAGATCGCCTGCTTCTGCAAACTGAATCGTGCCTCTCTCCGTCTCAATGATTGCATGGCGCATGGCGCTATTACTGGCTTGCATTGTAAAAGTGGCGATGGAACCGAAGACAGCCGCCGACATTGCGCCTAACATCTCTTCCTCGTCATTTTGCAATGCGCCTGCTACGATTAACCCATCTTTTCCTATGAGAATAGCATTGATGATTTCATCCAGGTCAGTTAATCGTTGTAGAATACTGTCCATCTAGCTCCTGTCTCCTGTTCTGTGCGTTTCTAGCGGTGATTTGTTCACTTTGAGCGAGAAAGAGGATATCTAACCCTGGTTAGTGTATCTCATTGTGCGCTCTGATTCAAGCTGCTGTAATGGATGTAGCCACTTTGGGGAGAGGGAATGAGATATATGAGTCATCCCTGATATCCCTGCGGCTTGCAATGCCGCCTCTCCCCAAGAAAAAGGAGGAAGCAAACTTCTTTCTAAGAATGAGCTTTTTTCGCCATAGTCAGGGCTTTATTATAGGATTCCATCGCTTGAAGGTATTCTCCTTTGCGCATATAGGCATCTCCTAGAACACGATATCCGAGTGAGAAGCGTGGATTTAACTTGAGCAGCGCACGCATATTGCTGATCACGTCGTCTAGAAGTTCTGGTGCATTGCGGATCACGAGTCGATATTCCTGCATAGCCTCATCGTAAGATCCGTTAAGCTGGTACTGATAGGCTCTGACCAGTCGTTCGTGATTGCTCAGATTGCCATTCTTATTCCGCTCGCCGGATTGTTGTTTACGTTCATTGGCATGTCCTTTGCCATTGGTATGAGTGTATCCACTCTGAGCGACTGGTTCAATGGGTCGAAGCTTGATAGCTGGTCGCTTCATAGTTGTTTCCAGGTCGCTATCGAGCAGGGTATCTGTGTCAGGTGTGAGAACTGGGGTTACCTCAGCTCGTACTACCTGCGGTTGAGGAATAGGAGCTGGTGCAGGAAGCACAGGAGTGGTAGGCATCAGGGTTGTTGCTGGCGTTTCAACGTTTCTATCATCTGTTCTCAGTCGAGGCAGTTGATGCTCCTGCTCTGGGTGGCTTTCAGGAACCCCTGGGGCGGTTGATGGGCTTTGCTGGCTTCCTTGTTGTGGTAGCATCGAGTTCCACCAGGGTTCATTGGTTGTTTGAGTTGTAGCAGACTCGGGAAAGCTGCCGAGTTGAGCCAGAGCAGAGGAGAGTGACGGCTCTTCCTGAGATTGTGCGGTCTGCTCTTCTCCTTGCCGGGCCATTGAGGCAAGTGCACCTGGTGGCAGAGGTACAAAGCCAGTTGCCTGAAAAGATCTCTCAAGATCTGACAGCGAGGCTATATAGCGCTCTTCTTGTTCATCGACGGATGCGGGCAAGGCTGGCCTTTCATGGACAGCGGGTTCACTTGTGGTGGAAAACTGTTGCATCCAATCGGGGGTTGCACCTGATAGTTGTCTCATCCAATCGGGCGTACTATCTGGAGTGGATGTATTTTGCTGAGTGGGTGAATAGTCGGAGGCAGAGAGTTGCTGCATCCAATCGGGAGTTGTGGACGGAGCGGGTTGATTTTCCTGGGTAGAGAGTTGCTGCATCCAATCAGGGGTAGAGTTCTGAGTGGGTGAATAGTCGGAGGTAGAGAGTTGTTGCATCCAATCAGGGGTAGAGTTCTCCGCACTGGCTGGGGAAGTCGTCTCAGTCTGAGCGGATGAATAGTCAGAGGTAGAGAGTTGTTGCATCCACTCTGGCTGTTTATTTGTTTCGATCCATGGATCATTATTCGCGCTTAGTGCGGGAAGTGCTGCCCATGGGTCTGTCCCATCGTTTGGCGTACTCGGCTCATCTGACGGGAAATTTGTCAGGAGGGATATCTCCTCCTGGGCAGGTGCGATAGAAGCTGCCGTGGCCTGCTCGTTCAGTCCGATCCTCTCAGAGCCTTCTGATTCAAGCGTCTCTGCGCCGAGCGATTTTAACCATTCGGGCCAACCCATCTCGCCCTCATTCTCATCTTCGGAGGGGAGGAAAAAGGGCATTGGCTCATCTTCGAAGGTAGGCAGAACTGGAGATGCCTGCCTGGAGGAGATCGCGGACGTTTCCTCGGGGGGGGTTATAATTACAGTAGGCATCTCCTCTGACCGAGCGAGCGGTAGAACCTCATCCGAATGGGGAACGGCTGTTTCTGCGGATTGAGACTGCTCATTGTGAGTCAGAGTATCGAGCCATGCTGGTGGAGCCGGTTCCTCTTCAATAGATTCGCTACTCCAGCTAGTACTGGAGGAATTACCATTGCTCAAGCCGTGCCAATCTGCCATCTCTCTCTCATTTTCTAAGGCAAATTGATCTTTCTGATACCAGGGTTGTTCATCCTGATTGGGAGATAGGGTTGATTCCTGGATCGGCTGGTTGGCCCAGTCCATTCCCTCGGGTCGGGCCTGGTTCGCATTGCGCAATGTCTCAGCATTGACATTCCAATTCATGTTTGTTGGAGTTTCGGGAACTGGTTGATTGAGCATTGAGCTCTGCTTCTCCTGAGCTTCCCATTTGTCCAGGTTATCCCAGCCTCCATACAGAGACGAAGGCGATTTTTCCGAAATGACAGGTTCCAGCTTCTGTGAAATGGGAGCAGGATGTGAGCCATTAAGCTTCCGAAAATTGAGAGGCACGCCATTGTCCAGCAGAATTGGCTCTCTTTTAATGAGATCGAGGAAGGGATCATTTGGTTGACTGGCAGTGAGATCGGTAAAGATCTCCATCGCTGTGCTCAGTTCAGGATCTAGAGACTCGGCGCGTTGGAGTAGATCTCTGGAGCGTTGGACGTTTGAGATAGAAGCAATATGAGCAAGGTAGAGCAGAGCTTTAAGACAGGTAGGGATCTCTTCCAGAAGCTGCATCGCGACCTGTTCAGCCTTATCATACATTCCCTCGCGCCAATATGTTTCTAGCAGGCCCAGACGGGCGTCCAGGCGTTCAGGGCTAATGGCCAGAACGGCCTCCCACTCCTGGATTGCCTGGGTTAAAAGGTCCCCGCGCATATAGAGACGCGCCAGACCTGCCCGAGAGAACATAAACTCCTGTTGTCCCGCACGTGCGCTTAGCTGGTTAAATTCCTGTCGAATAGTAGCATTGCCACGGCTCAATTCATAAGCCTGCTGGTAGCAGTCGAGCGCAGTATCTGTATCGGAGACGCGCTCACTGATCAGAGCGCGATCACAGTAAACGATCACATTTTCCGGGTCATTTGTGAGAACCCATTCAAAGGTCTGTTGCGCCTCCTCCAGTTGTCCCTGAGCCAGATAGACTTCACCAAGGAGCCGTTGTGCTTCGAGCGCCTCTGGAAAGTACGTAAGGATATTCTGGCAATTAGCCATAGCCTCATCAATGCGACCCGAACTGATCGAATCCTCGGTTGCTAATAAGTACTCGCGGAGCGTCGTTTGCGTCATAAACCAGGTCTCCTCTTCTGCCCCTGCATAGCTAGCGGAGCGCGTCGTTAAAAACCACCTTGAAGCAACTTCCTCAAACGTTCTGTTTGCCGTAGTTTGCAAGGGCCGATAATGGCCAGGCGATGCCATTGAGGCGAGAAGCAGGTTTGCGCCACGCGTTGGATATCCTGCGGTGTCACGGCCTCAACCAGAGTGACCATTGTATCGATATCTAAAACTGAGCTACGCAGGCTTTCCTGGCCGCCCAACCAGGATGCTACCTGGTGAGTACCCTCCATGCCCAACAGTAGCCCTCCCCGAACATATGCTTTAATCCGGTTCAACTCATCGAGCGCCACAGGTGTCTCACAGAGGCGAATCAATTCCTGGCGGATCGCGCGTGTCGTGGCTTCCATTTGCGAAGGAGCGACTCCGGCGCTGACAACAAAGTTGCCGGTCTCTGCATAACTGTTAAAGTAACTGCCAATATCATATGCCAGGCCCAGTTCTTCCCGAATAGTCTGAAAGAGCCGCGAGCTCATTCCGTCCCCCAGAAGAGCATTTGCCAGCATAAATGCATAATAATCAGGTGATGTGTAAGAAATGCCCAGTGTGCCCAGGCTGATATTTGCCTGCTCGGTCTCTTTATCGAGAACTACAAGCTGATTGGTATCGATTGGTGGAAGGCAATCAGCGTAAGGTCTGGCCTTTCCCGGATGCCATTCGCTAAAGAGGGACGAGACCTGTTCAATAGTTTTCGCCTCGTCGATATTTCCAGCGATACTGATTACCAGTCTATCTGGACGATAATACTCGTCAAAGTACGCCTGCATCTGGTCACGCTGTAAACGGGCAACGGTTTCCTCGAAGCCAGCGTCATCGCGTCCCAACTCTCCATTGGGCCACATCGTTTCGTCGATAAGAAGTCCCACCCATTCCTGGGGATCATCTTTGGTAGACCGAATCTCCTCGATAATTACACTGCGCTCTTTTTCGATCTCAGCGAGATCAAACAGGGGCCGACGAACCATATCGCCCAACACATGCAGCACTTTTTCCAACTCCTCACCAGGAACACGTGCTGTATAACTGGTAAGTTCTTTACTGGTACTGCCGTTGAACATTCCTCCAATCCCCTCGATAGCCTCAGAGATCAGACGCGCCGTGGGATAGTGCTGTGTGCCCTTGAAAAGCATATGCTCAATAAAATGAGATATTCCCGCAACTGGACCTTCTTCGTAGCGCGAACCAACGAGAAAGAAAAGTGCTATGCTAGCGGACCGCATGCCCGGCATGGGAGCCGTAAGAAGCCGAAGTCCATTGTTGAGAGTTGTGCGTTTATAATACATGAAAAAAAGATACTTCCTCAGTCACTGACCATATGATCGTTCCCAAAGGGGACGATATCTCTCTAAATATTCAAGAGCTTAACACATTTCGTTTGATGGACCAGCTCTTTCTGCTTGTCGATGACTCAATACCGTAGAACAAAAAGAGACTTGCAGGCCCGCCAGAAGTCTTTCGTGCGTGCGACAATATTATAGACGGTTTCAGAGTAGCTCGCAATGGTATCGAGAGGAATGGGTAGCCAATTTGGGTATCCGGGGCAGAGAGATGAGCAAGAATGAGGGAAATGCTGTGTTTTCTGCTCAATCTTGCTCATGCTCCAAAAGTTGTCTGTTGAGGCTGCTCTAAGTACACTTAGAACAGGCCAATATCGTTTCCCAGTTCGCCTAACTCGCCAAGCATGCCTCCGCCATCTCGTCGGCGACCTCGATCCTCATAGTCGTAATCACGCCGCCCCTCGAAATCGCGTTCAACTCCGTGCAGAAGCATTTCTCCACCGAGCACTGCCGCCGCACCGCCTAACGCACCCATGGCGTATTTGCCACCGTTACCCTGAAGTAGACCACCAATTCCACCCTGTTGCTGGCCTTGTTGCATCATGGGATTGGCTGCTGGTGTAGGAACGATCCCTGCCAGGCTGGTATGGCAACTGAGGCAGTTGGAAGTCCCAACTGGTGCCATGGCCATGCAGACGGGACAGCGCAACGACATAGGTTGCTGACCCATCATAGGATTCGACTGATAGGGGTTAGCCTGTGGGTATTGCTGTGAGGGTGCGTAGTCAGGATATTGTATCGGTTGCTGTGTATAGGGCTGAGATGGATACTGTGGGGCCGATTGTCCATAAGGTTGCTGCGAGTACTGCGATGGCTGTTGCGTATAGGGGTTTGGAGCGGCTCCGCCCGTCATTGTTTGACCGCAGCCAGCGCAAAAGTGAACTCCCGCCCTATTCTGTGTCCCACAATTGTTACAGAAAGCCTGGCTCGTTGCTGATTGCGCGGGAGCAGGAGCCGTCATTCCCTGTCCACAATTGGTACAGAAGGCGCTCTCAGTCGGTACCTCCATCTGACAACTGGGACATTGTCGCTTAGCAGGCTGAGCTATATTTTGTGCTGACGCAAGCGGACTACCACAGTGCATACAGAAGGACGAACCGGCTTGCACCGTTCCTCCACAGTGTTGGCAGCTTGTCGTCGCATTCTCCGTCTGAATTGCCTGTACAGCAGTGCCGCATTCTGGACAGAACTTTTTACCGGTGACGACGTGTCCGCAGGATGTACAGGTTACCATCATTGTTTCCTCTCAATGAGAACTGATCAAGGAATATCCTATCAAAAAATCTTTTCTTACTTTCCCTGTACGAAGTGTAACACAGTTTGTCCAATCTCGTCGAGTTATGGACCATATCTGCGGCTTGCAAAAGCCGCCCCAAAGAACAGAAGAAGCGAGTGTGTGGCAGGGCATTCGCCCTGCCACACACTCGCTTCTTCTCAGAAAAATGGGGTGAGGCGGCCTTGCGTCGCAGGCCAGAACTTGTTGTTCTGTTTTTACAAAAGCAGGGATGACTCATAGAGATGAAACCTGTTTAGACACATTCGCGCAGCGTAATGCTGCCACTCATAGCGCGTAGTTTCATAAGTGCAACCACCTCTAACTGGCGAACCCGTTCGCGTGAGATACCCAATTCTTTTCCGACCTCCAGCAATGTGCGGCTGCGGCCATCACCAATTCCATAGCGCAGCGTAATCACAGAACTCTCGCGGGGAGTTAGCACTGCCAGGGCTCGATGAAGTTCCTCACCAAGCAGATGTTGTGAGGCTGTATCCGCAGGTGCGGGTAGAGAACTATCCTCAAGCGTATCTGCCAGAGAATAGCGAGCCTCTTCATCGACCGGTGCATCCAGCGAGACAGGCTGTTCAATAATACCCAGAAGATCTGAAACCTCATTGACACTCATATTGCAAGTGGTTGAAAGCTGCTCAGGCAGCGGATCAAGACCGCTCTCCTGAGAAAGTTGAGCCGCTACTCGACGTACTTTGCGCAGACGCGTCGCTACATGTTCAGGCAGATGGATCAAACGTGACTGCTCACCGGCTGCTCTACTGACCGCCTGACGAATCCACCAGGTTGCATAGGTACCAAAATGGCAGCCACGCTGATAGTCAAATTTCTCAGCGGCACGCATCAGGCCCAGATTACCCTCTTGAATAAGATCGATTAGAGGGACCCCTGTGCTCGTATAGCGACGTGCAATTGAGATAACCAGACGCAGATTACACTCAATCAATCGACGACGAGCCCATGTATCGCCCTTAGCTGCTTGTTGCGCTAGCTCTACCTCTTCCGTATGTGTTAACAGCCCAAGTCCACGGATATCGCGCAGATAGCTCTGAAAAGCATCTTCAGAGCCAGGAGACTGGCGCACTCTTGTGGCTCGTCTGCGCCTCTGTGTGGGTAACTCCTCCAGCGGCTCAGTATTCTCTTCCTCCTCTTCACTCTCCTCTGAGAAGAAGGAGTTAATCTCATCCAGCCCTGGATCTAAATCCTCCAGCGACCCACTATCCCTTCTGCTGGTCGGAGCTGTAAAGAGCTTCTCCAGGTCCAGACCGAGATCCTGTGTCGCTGTGGTAAATGATGGCGAATCTGTCTGCGTGAGGAGCAGTGTATCGATATCGCTGCTATATGTCTCTCGCGTTGGGTGAACGATTGCCATAAATTCCACGCTCCCTTCGGGAAAATGTATCAGCAAAAAATCAGCTTGCCGATCCCCTCCGTGTGGCCTTATAGTCCGCGTCTGCGGGCTTACTGACCTCGCTTACGCCGAACATAGACAATTCTCTCTTTTTCTATGTTTTCTCTGCTTCTATTTTAAGTAAGTTAGCACCTTTGGAGTATCAGGTGATTACCGTAAATACCCTAAGGTTCTGACCGTATCTTTTCTATTGATTGCCTGGCTGCTCGCAAAGAGGAGAGAGAAGAAGTGAGTGGGAATGTCATTTTCAGGTTGTTGACTGATTGGCGGCATCCGTTTCATTTTCAGGTTGCTGACTGATTGGCGGCATCCGTTTCATCAAAAGGATCATGAAGGCCATGGCCGCGATCATAGAGCAACTGCGTGGGATCAGCAAGATGATCTTCGTAGTCTGGACGTATTTCCCACTGCTTCTCCTGCATTTCACTGGAATTGAGTGAGAGGTTTAGCTGCTCGTCCTCAAGGCTTGCAATAGCACTATAGGGAATATAGCGATCGGTAGGAAAGAAGTACCCCTTGTGTACAAGGAAAGAATCTTCATATACTTCGCCAATATGGCCAACATGCACTGAGTCAGATGAAAAGACTTTCATGTTCTTGTGCAGTTGGTGGGAGTTCCACTGTGCCATTGTTTTTGCTCGCTTTCTCTTTATGAAGTCTGATCTAAGTTGTTCACGTTTAATGTACTCGGGTAGTAACAGATCTCATATGGGTATGAAGGGAATGCAGGGGTCCTCCCTCTGCATCTATTAGTCAGCTCTCATTTTGGCAAAATAAGCAAACCCTCTTTCTGGCGGCTACGCCGCCAGAATTTAAGGGGAGAATAGCTGAGTTTGCAAGCAGCTTTGCTGCTTGCAAACTCAGCTATTCTCCCCTTTTCTCAGGGAGAGGGGCGACTTTGCAAGCCGCAGAAAAATTGGGGATGACTCATATAGAGAGCGAGGAACATATATAATAGTGCATATAGATGCCCGCACACAAAAATATATATTTTATTCTATTTGAAGTGAGTCATATACTGTGGATAGGTAACCATACATCATTTCAGCATAATTGTAGAGCTAAAAGAGGCGTCGGGGGGTCAGGTGGATGGTGGGGAAGCCGCCATAAGTGAAAGATCTCTAATGGATGTATGCCCTCCTTCTATCTATGATGTATGGGAACATCCGTTGTAAGGGAAGATTGGCATGATCGCAATTGCACAACCCATGCTGGGACCAGAGGAAGAGGCGGCCATTGTGCGGGTACTGGCTTCAGGTCAACTGTCACAAGGAACATATGTGGCCGAATTTGAACGGTGTTTTGCTCAACTGTGCTCAACGCGAGAAGCGGTGGCTGTTTCATCTGGGACCGCTGCACTGCACCTGGCCTTACTTGCGCATCAGATAGGTCCTGGTGATGAGGTCATTACCACTCCATTTAGTTTTGCCGCCACGGCGAACGTCATTTTATTGGTCGGGGCAACACCAGTTTTTGTGGATATTGATTTTCAAACATTTAATCTTGATCCTTTGCAAGTCGTAGCCGCAATTACCCCTCGCACAAAAGCTATTTTGCCGGTTCACTTGTACGGCAATCCCTGCGATATGCCGCGTTTACAGGCGGTGGCCCAGGCACATAATCTGATTGTGATTGAAGATGCCTGTCAGGCTCATGCAGCCAGTATTGCTGGTCAGCCAGTAGGGAGCTTTGGGACGGGCTGTTTCTCGTTTTACGCGACGAAAAATATGACTACTGGTGAAGGTGGGATGGTCACGACAAACGATCCACTGATTGCTGAACGTGTGCGTTTACTGCGAAATCAAGGACAGGAGGAGCGCTATTGCCATGTCTCTCAGGGCTATAACCTGCGTATGACCGAGTTTCAGGCAGCGATCGGGCTGGTACAACTGAAGAAGCTAGAGCATTTTACGCAGCTGCGCATCCGCAATGCAGCTTTTCTGGATAGCATTCTTGCGGCCTTGATACAGACTCCTGCTGTCGCGCAGGGATACAGGCATGTCTATCATCAGTATACGATATGTGTGCCTGCTCGCTGGGAGCGCACTACCTGGGAACGCATACTGCGTGAGCGAGGAGTCGCTACAGGTGTTCACTATCCCTGTCCCATTCATTTACAGAAATTTTACCGTCAGTCTCCTCATCTCTATCGGATCGCTGACGCCACTAATCGATCAGAGCGTAGCTTGCCTGTTGCAGAACAGGCTGCCAGACAGGTGCTCTCCTTGCCCGTTCATCCTGGATTGGATATGGATGATCTCAACACGATCGCACGGGAGGTCGCTGACTTATGTGCATAAAGATTGGCGTTGTCGGGGCTGGAAGCATGGGTACAAATCATTTGCGCGTCTTACGTACCTTACCAGAAGATCAGATTAATCTCGTAGGTATTGCCGAGATTTATGCTCCTGCGTTATTACAAGCAGTGAAGCGTTTTCATGTCGAAGGTTATAGTGACTATCGCTCTATGATAGAGCGGACGCATCCAGATCTGGTGGCACTGGTGGTGCCGACTCAGTTGCATTACGAGGTTGCTGCTTTTGCTCTGGAGCATGGTTGTCATGTTTTGATTGAAAAACCGATCACCGCTAATGAACGAGAAGCCTGGCGTTTGATCGAGTTAGCGCGAGCAACCCATAGAAAGATTGCTGTTGGACATATTGAGCGGTTTAATCCGGCGATTATCGAGTTGAAGCGTCGTCTTGCGATGAATGAATTGGGGCGCATTTTTCATTTGTATGCTCGTCGGCTAGGACCTTTTCCTCCGCGCATTCGCGATGTAGGGGTGATTCTCGATCTGGCGACGCATGATATTGATGTGATGCGCTATCTAGTTGATGGTGAGGTGGAGCATGTGTATGCTGAGACCCGCCATCGCGTTCATCGAAAATATGAAGATTTATTGTTAGGTGTATTACGTTTTACTAATGAGGCAATTGGTGTCCTGGATACCAACTGGCTGACACCAACCAAGGTGCGTGAACTGAGTATTACTGGTGAGCGCGGGATGTTTCTGGTCAATTATCTGACCCAGGATCTCTCCTTTTATGCGAATGACTATCCACCAGCCGACTGGGATGCGTTGCGTTCTTTTGTGGGTGTCAGTGAGGGTACGAAGATTCGTTTAAAGGTGCAGAAGGCAGAGCCTTTGCTTTTAGAGTATCAGGATATTTGCGCAGCTATTCAGAATGATACTCTACCATCTGTGACTGGTGAGGATGGTCTGGCTGCCTTGCAAGTGGCTGTACGTTTGTCAGGTTCTGCTCAGGCGCGTAAGGAGGCAGTTCCTGTAGGAGTGACGTTTCCTCTCAGGTAAGCTGAGCAGTACTTATGATGCTATTGTTCCAGGTTTAAGTGCTCCAGATGGGGAGACGGGGTGTCTGTAAAACAGTATAGTGTTACAGTACAAAAAATGCCAGAAGCCTTGCTTTGTAGAGCAAGGGTTTGCTGGCATTGCAATGGGAGCAGTAAGGGTAGAAGCGAGGATTGAGCATGTGGAGTAAGAGCGATGAGATCTGGATTGAACCCGGCGTGGTCGCAGTTGTGGGGTTGGGGAAGATTGGCTTGCCATTGGCTGTGCAATATGCTCTGCGCGGCTGGCGAGTTCTCGGGTGTGATCATAATCCTCAGGTTGTATCTTCGATTAACAGTGGGCACCCACACATTCACGAGGAGTCGGAACTGGTAACGATCGTTCCAGGCCTGGTGGAGCAAGGATTGCTCTCGGCGACCGGTGCGATTAGTGAGGCTGTGAGTCAGGCTCAGGTTGTAATTGTCATTGTTCCGGTTATTATTGATGAGAGGCATGAGCCACAATTTCAACAATTGGATGCAGCTACAAAAATGGTGGGTTTGGGACTTAAACCAGGAACGTTGGTGAATTATGAGACAACTCTGCCAGTAGGTACAACGGCTGGTCGGTTGAGATCTCTGCTGGAACAATACACGCATCTGCGAGCCGGGCAGGATTTTTATCTGGCCTATAGTCCCGAACGCGTCTCTTCGGGACATATCTTCCGGGATTTGCGCATCTATCCTAAGATTGTAGGAGGCATTGACGAGGAGAGTACTCGTGTCGCGTGTGCTTTTTATCGCTCTGCTCTTGAAGCAGAGGTAATAAGTATGGCCTCGGCCTCTGAGGCTGAGTTTGTAAAGTTGATCGAAACGACCTATCGTGATGTGAATATTGCTCTGGCGAATGAGTTTGCCTGCTATGCTGACGAGCGTGGATTGAATGCTATTGCCGCTATTGAAGCTGCCAACACGCAGCCATATTCACACGTTCATTTGCCAGGGGTGGGGGTGGGGGGACATTGTATACCTGTCTATCCTTATTTTCTGCTTCACGATGCTCGCCCGGTGAAATCGGCGAGCATGGCGCAGGGTTTGAACCTGTTGCGAGAGGCGAGGCGGGTAAATGATGCGATGGCCGAGTATGCGGTGCGTTGCCTTGAGTCCGCGATAGGTTCATTATGGCAACGTGCGGTCTTACTTTTAGGCGTAGCCTACCGAGGTGATGTACGCGAGACGTCGTTTTCCAGTGCGTATCTGATCCAGGATGCTCTCAGAGAGCGCGGAGCAGTGGTTTACGCTGATGATCCTCTCTATGGACCCGATGAGTTGCGTGCTCTGGGCTTTGAGCCATTGCGAGCAGGTGGTGAGGACGAGATTGAGGCGATGATTGCACAGGCAATTCACCGGGCTTACGAGGACTTTGATTTGCGGCGCTTTGGGCGCTGTAAAGCTTTGTTGGACGGGCGACGCGGTTTTGGCCGTGTCCGGGTCGAAGATGCTGGTATGCGCTATTTAACGCCGGGAGACGGTCTTGGAGGGCGCGAGATCCGGAAGCCCGTGTTGTCGCCATCCGGGGCGCGGGAAGGATATAACTAATGCGTATGTTATCCCTTGTCGGTGCTCGTCCTCAGTTTATCAAGCTTGCTCCAGTCAGCAAAGCGCTGCGCGAGAGGCATGAAGAGGTCATTGTACATACAGGGCAGCACTACGACTATGGTTTGTCAGAGCAATTTTTTATAGAGTTGGGCATCCCTATGCCTGACTATAATCTGGAGGTTGGTTCGGCTCTACATGGGGAGCAGACGGCGCGTATTCTCTCCGCTCTGGAGCCGGTGCTACGTAAAGTACGCCCGGACTGGGTAATTGTTTTTGGCGATACGAACTCTACGCTGGCTGGTGCGCTGGCGGCTGCCAAGTTACAGATCCCTGTCGCGCATATTGAGGCGGGGATGCGCAGCTTTAATCGGGAGATGCCAGAGGAGATTAACCGGGTGGTGACCGATCATCTCTCGACTCGTCTGTATTGTTCCACCCTGCGAGCTCAGCAGTATCTGGCACTGGAGGGTATTGTGCGTGGGGTTGAGGTTGTGGGAGATGTAACGTACGATCTGTTGTTGCAGGTGCGTTCGAGACTGGCGGAGCGTCTGGCAACTCTTCTGCCGACTCTGGCTGTTGAGTCCAAGCAGTATTTCCTGGCGACCGTTCATCGTCCGGCAAACACTGATGGACCTGAGCCGTTACGGGCAATTATTCAGGCGTTCAATCGGGTTGATATGCCGGTGATTTTTCCGATCCATCCCCGCACGAGGAAGCTGTTGAACGATTACGATATTGTTCTGGCGGAACATGTGCATCTACTGGAGCCGATTGGGTATATTGATATGCTCGCGTTGCTTCAGGGCGCGTGCCGCGTAATGACTGATTCAGGTGGTTTGCAGAAGGAAGCTTTTCTTTTGCGAGTACCCTGTGTGACGTTGCGCGAGGAAACTGAGTGGGCGGAGACCGTCGAGTCGGGCTGGAATGTTCTTGTGGGCGCACATACGGAGGAGATTCTAGCGGCTTTGTTGCGACCTGAACCGGCGCTGCCGACGTATGAGCCGTTTGGAGAAGGGAATGCTGCGGAGCTTATTGCTCAGAGCTTGTAGAGAGAGACTGAGAGGGGAGAGGCTGAGAAGGGAGAGGAGTGTACAAGTATGGGGAAGTGCTAAGGGAAGGTCGGGCTTATGGGCAAAAAAATTCTATTTGTAACGCGTTATTATCCACCAGAAATTGGTGTGGCGGGCGTGTGTGTGAGCGAATTCGCCACACGCCTGGCTCAGCTTGGACACGATGTGACGGTTTTGACGACTGTGCCAAACTATCCAACTGGCGTTGTGCCGCTGAAGTATCGTGGACGCTTGCTTCAGGAGGAGATGGTAGATGGGGTACGTGTGGTGCGGACCTGGTGCTATGTTGCGCCGAATAAGGGGTTTGGACGACGTATCCTGGCACAGTTTTCGTTTGGTTTGACGGCTCCACTCCTGGGCGCACGTGCGGTCGGTCACCAGGATGTGGTGATTACTGGCTCGCCTCCGCTTTTTAATGCCATTGCTGGACGTTTCCTGGCCTTCGTTAAGCGCTGTCCGCATATTTTCTGGGTTGCAGATATCTGGCCTGAGTCCGCGATTCAACTGGGGGTTTTGCACAATCGGCTCTTGATCTGGCTGGCAGAACTCCTGGAGTGGTCAACGTATCAGCGGGCATGTCTGGTCTGGGTTGTAACAAAGGGTATGGCTGCTGATCTACATGCGCGGGGACTGACGATGGATAGGATGTTGTTAATTACGAACGGTGTGGACTGTCAGAAGTTTGCGCCTGCCTCTAAGGAACAGGCTCGGGCGGAATTAGGCTGGGACGAGCGTTTTACCGTCACCTATGCTGGCGGTCACGGTCTCTATCACGGTTTATATACGTTGTTAGATGCGGCTGAGCTTCTGCGAGATCAGCCGGGCATACGCCTGGTGCTGGTGGGTGATGGTTCGGAGAAAGCCAATTTGATTGCTCTGGCACGCCAGCGTAATCTGACGAATATCACTTTTCTGGACGCCCAGCCGCATGCACGTATGCCACTTTTTCTCAATGCCTCCGATGTTTGTCTGATGCACGTGCGGGACATACCGCTCTTTCATGGGATGTTGCCTGTCAAGATGTACGAGGCGATGGCCTGCGCTCGCCCAATGATTCTGGCGCTCAATGGAGCTGCTCCTCGTCTTGCGGCCAGTGAGATAAAAGCAGCGTTGCATGTGCGACCAGAGCATGCCTCTGAACTGGCGGAGGCTGTGCGCTTTTTATATGCTCATCCTGAAGAGACAGAGCAGATGGGACAGTGTGGGCGGGAGTATGTGCTCAAGTATTTTGATTATCAGCAACTGGTATCTGAACTGCATCACCGCCTTGAGCATCTATTGGTGAACTTGCCGGAGGTATGGTCTGCGGCTGTGCCTGCATCGCCGATGTCAGTTGATGTAGACTGAGCAGGCATATTAGACTTTATGCTATGGCTGAATATAAGGGATAGCATTGCAGTGGAGGTGGACACATGGAGGAGAAAGGCTCTTTTATGCTACCGGATCTTCGGCGAAACGCACCTGGCCTCTATGAGATTCCAGCGCGAGAGACAGTAAATGTGACGATGCCAGAGACGATAGAGGGTATGCAACTTCAACAGAAACAGAAAGCTGTTTCAGGGGTTGTATCTGGAAGTTCTTCATGGACTTACGCGTGTTGGTATACTGGCGTCAATTTTCTCTTTGGCCTGCTAGGGGCGCTCTTTTTGTTTCTATGCCTGCCGGTGCTTGCTCTGGGAATTTACCTTGATTCGCCGGGACCCATTTTCTATACCCAGGAGCGTCTGGGATATCGGCGTAAGCCGTTTCGTATCTATAAGCTTCGTTCCATGCAGGTCGATGCTGAACCGGATGGCATGGCGCTCTGGGCCTCGAAAGACGATGAACGTGTGACGCGGTTGGGACGGTTTTTACGGATGACTCATCTGGATGAGTTACCTCAAGTGTTGAATATTTTGCGTGGGGATATGGCTTTGATCGGACCACGTCCGCAGCGCGAAGCTTTTGCCGTACGTTTGGAGCTGGAGTGTCCTGTCTATCGGGAGCGTCTGATGGTCAAGCCGGGTCTGACCGGCTGGGCGCAGGTGAAGTATGGTTATGGTGCTGGCAGTGGCGAGTGGCCTAAATTGCACTATGATCTGGAATATATTCAACGGCGCTCGATTCGTCTAGATCTTCTGATTTTGCTGAAGACAGTTGCGGAGGTTTTCACTTTACGGGGAAGATAGAAGGGGAGTAGATCTATGACATTGCAACGCTTCTGGTCTCTGATCAGAAAACAGTGGAAGGTAATCGCTCTGTGTTTTCTGGCGGTCGGTGGAGGAGCTTTTGGGGTCAGCAAGGTGTTGAAGCCCGTCTATGCCTCTTCTGCGATTGTACAGGTAACTGTCCAATCGGTCAGCGGGGTGGTTGATCTCAATAGTTTGCAGGCCAGTGGGCAAATGGTGCAGACAGATGCTCAACTGGCGGTCAGCTATCCGGTATTGCAGGCGGTAGCGGCTCACTATTCAGATTTGACTGAGGCCACACTGGCAAAAGAGGTTACTGGTGTGCCCAGGCTCAATACACAGTTATTTGAGATCAATGTTCAGGATAAGGATCCCTACCGGGCTGCCAATCTGGCAAATAAGGTTGCTAAAACGCTGATCGCCCAACAGGCGGCAGCCGTTGATCAGAGCGATATCAGCAGACAGGCCAGGATTCAGCAGAATTTGAATACGACGAGTAGTCAGATAAATGCACTTGTCATACAGATCAATGCTGTGCAGGGCAAGGACGCGACGAGGACTGCCGTGTTGCAGACGCAACTTGCGCTGTTACAACAGCGCTATACACAGTGGCAAACGCTTCTGGGTCAATTGGAGCTTTCTCAGGCTCAAAGTGGGGACTTTTTACAGGTAGTGCAGGCCGCGCAGCCAAATGTGGTACCGGTGCGCCCGAGCGTCTTGATGAATACGGGAGTGGGGTTGTTAGCGGGTCTTTTCCTGGGGGTGTTGCTGGCGGTGCTGCTTGAAGAATTGGATCTGCATGTTCATACGGTGGAGGATATCAAGGAACTCCTTACATGGCCGATTGCAGGGACGATCTGGCGCACGAATGGACAGGCGTTTAATCCGCAGAGCAATGAACTCAACGCTGAAGCATATCGCATTCTGCGCACGAATGTTGGTTTTTCCGGCATTGATCGTCCATTGCGCACGCTGATTGTGACCAGTACCGTGCCGGGAGAAGGAAAAAGTACCGTGGCGGCGAATCTGGCGCTTTTCATGGCCAGATCGGGGAAGAATACGCTGCTGGTAGATGCGGATATGCGCCGTCCAACGCAGCAGACGCTGTTTCGTATTCCCGCCGGTAAGCCTGGCTTGAGCAATGCTGTGCTGGCTTTAGGAAATAGTGCCCATTCGCCTTTTGTGGGTGCGGGACAGGAGTTAACGCCTGCGGTGGCTGAGAATAATGCCCGGATCGCGCTGGAGTCTTATTTCCACTATGTCGGCCATCCCGGTCTGCGCGTGATGCCTGCGGGACCTCTGCCACCAAATCCTTCTGAACTTCTGGATTCGAAGTCGATGCAGCGCTTGATAACTATTCTGACGAGCAGTGGTGCTGATATCATCATTTTTGATGCTCCCCCTGCTTTTGGCATCTCGGACGCTGGCATTCTGGCGGCGAAGGTTGATGGTGCTCTGGTGGTTATCGATCCAGCTATTCCCACGAGAACACAGATCCGGCAGATGAAGACAACCTTGCAACAATCGGGTGCGCGTGTGGTGGGATGTGTAGTCAATAAGCTCCGTCCAACGCGCCAGGACACGGCCTCTTCTGCCTATTACACCAATCCGGCTCCTCAGAAACGAGGGGCTGCGGTAACTCTACCTGGGAACGAGGCCCTCTCTCCCGTGGCTTCGGCGGCTGTGTCAAATCAGGGGAAAGGAGCGGCTTTTTATAATGGTGGCAACATCACACCAACTTCCCACGAGAAATAGCCTCTCTGGACCGCAAGAGAAGAAGCAGCGCTCGCGCAGACGGCATTGTCTGCGCCTCTGTGTGTTGCTTCTGCTCATTCTCCTGGCTCTGGGAGGTGCATTGACGCTGGGCGGCTATGTGACGTATGGTCAACAATATGAGCGCGATAAGGCCCTGGGAAACGCGGGTGCACAACATCTGCGCACTGCTCTGGAGTTGCTCTCATACTGGCAGAAGAGACCCTTTGACTTCGGGTCTGTTCAGAGGGCACAGCAGGAATTTCATTCCGCTGGTGCGTTAATGAACCAGGTGCAGGCTGATTTGCAGGCTCTTCCAGGGGTTGCTGACTCTACGCCTGTGCTGGGAACGCGTTTGACGGCTGCCAGACATCTGGTGAATGCCGCTCAGGGAGTAAGTCAGGCGGGCGATGCTGCCTGTCAGCTATTGGAGAAATTGGCACCAGCTTTTCGTAATCCGCTGGGACTGGATAGTCAAGGAATAAGCTCTGCCGATATGACAGAGGTCAATGTCTATTTTCCCCAAGTGCGAGCAGGTCTACTGGAAGCCCTTGACAATGCTGAGCAGCTTCATCCGTCCGATCTCAATTTCAGTCCTACTCTGGCGCGGACCTTTGGGACCTTTCAAAAGAATCTGCCGCAGGCGCGTCTGCTACTGGACGATTTTACTGAGCTTGGCCCTGTTCTGCCAACCCTGCTTGGCGTCGATCAGCCTGCGAACTATCTGCTGGAGATTCTCGATTCGACCGAGTTGCGGCCAGGAGGTGGGTTTATTGGGAACGATGGGGTCGCGACGCTCAAGGGTGGACGCTTTGATGGTGCACACATTCAGGATATTGAACTGTTGGATAAGGGTGTTAAGTATGGGAGCAAATATATTGCGTTCCCCGATCAATATGCCTGGCTGGGGAGTTTCCTGGGAGTGCGCTCCTGGAGTGTGCGCGATTCCAATCTGGATGCCGATTTTCCCACGGATGCACGCTACGGCGAGCAGAATTATTATACGGAGGGCGGCAGTGTCTCGGTGCAGGGAGTCATTGCGATTACTCCGGCGCTGATCCAGCATATACTGGATATTACTGGACCTCTACCGATGCCTGAGTATCAGGAAACGGTGACCTCGCAAAATCTGATTGCGCTGATTCACTACCATCAGCTTGGTGCTGGACGTGAGGGTGGTAGTTTACAACTCACTGTTGATGGTCAGACCTCGCTGCGTAAGCAGTTTACGGAATTACTGGCTCAGAGATTGATGGATCGTTTTCATCATCTCTCTGCCAGCGAGTTGGGAAAGTTTTTTGGTCTGATGCTCAGTTCGTTACAGAGCAAGGACGTGCAGATTTATCTGAACAATCCCATGGCGGAGAATTTTTTGCAAGATCTGCATATAGCCGGTGCGATGGAAGCTCCTGTCGGTGATAGCCTTTACGTTGTGGATGCGAATGTGGCAGGCAATAAGGCCAATGCCTATATTCAGACATCTATGAACGATCAAGTAGTGCTCAATAGTGCTGGCGATGCACTGCATCATCTGACGTTGACCTATGCGTGGAATCTGCCAGGTCACATCTATGGTACGGGCTACTATCGCGATTACCTGCGTCTCTACGTTCCCCCTGGTACGACGCTTACACAGCAGAGCGGTTGGACACCGCTAACCAGTGGCACAGCCTTTGGGCGACAATACTGGGGTGGTATCTTTATGCTGCTCTACAAGCACCAGGCAACCCTGACCTTCACCTGGAGTGTGCCACATGCTGCTCTGCAAGCTCCTGGAACACAGAACTGGCGGTATAACTATCTTTTGCAGCGACAGGCAGGTACGATCTGGTCGTCGGTTGTACAGGTTCATCTGGCGCAGTGCAGGGGTCTGAGCGATATGAGTAAGGGTCTTCTCCCGGTCTCTGCACAGAATATGAAGGCTTCTCTGGCTCTGATGGCTGATACAAATTTGAGCGCAAGTTATACCTGTTAATGGAGAAACTAGTTGGTGCGCTGGTTAAGTCGCCCGGAAGGAAATGAAGTATGATCGATGTACATTTGCATATTTTGCCTGGGATCGACGATGGTCCACAGACGCTAGAGGAGAGTGTTGCTCTGGCACGTGCGCTGGTGCAGGAGGGGGTGCAGACCTGTATCGCAACTCCCCACTATAACGATGTGTTTCCTCAGCGATCTGCGGAAGAGATACGAGCACGTGTTGACGCATTGCAGCAGGTTTTGGGTCAGCAACAGATTCCTCTCCAGGTGTTGCCGGGACACGAGGTGTTGATCAAACCGGGTCTGGTCGAGGATCTTCTAAGGGGTCGTGCTGCCACGTTGAACGGCGGCCGCTATGTTTTGTTGGAGTTCTGGACAAATACCTGGCTGCCGGAGACCGAGCAGGTCGTTTTCGACTTGCGTGCCGCGGGTTTTATTCCACTGCTGGCTCACCCGGAGCGCTATCAGGCCGTTCAACAGGATAGTTCGCGTCTGGAAGGATTGAGGAGGCAGGGAGTCCTGTTTCAAGTGACGATTGGGAGTCTGGTGGGTATGCAGGGACGTTCGGCCCAGAAGTGTGCGGAGAAGTTGCTCAAGAAGGGCCTGGTCGATTGTTTTGCCTCTGATGCCCATAGTTTGGGACATCGCCGTCCTGCCATTCAAGATGGACTGCGAGCGGCAAGACGATTGCTCAAGACCGAGAGACTGCATCAACTTACTGAGGATTGGCCGGTGGCTATTGCTCAGAATGCGCTTGTTTCTGCCTCATAGAAGAGGTCAGCTGACGGTCCAGAGTGGTTTGCAAGGGAGGAGAAGGATATGAAAAGCGGTTTGCCAGCTTTTGAGATGAGCAAATTATGGGGCACATCTACTGCTTTTGCTCGTCTCTCGTTCCTGTCTGCGCTGGCGCTGGGTCTGGTAATGGGGGCGACCGTTGGTTTTGCCGGTGGTGGTAGCAAGTTGGGATTGGCGCTGATCGGAGTATTGGGGCTGACGCTGATGGCTCTTCTGCGTCAGGATCAACTTGTGGCGGTCCTGTTGCTGGCGATCGCGATTTGTGTGGATGGGTTTGTGGGGACACATGTGATTTCGCTCATTGGAGGAGCGTTCTTGCTGGTGTTCTATTATCTAACTCGTTCGAAACTGCGGCCCTGGGGGGGAGTACGGCCCTGGGGATTATGGGTGGCATTCTTGCTGATCACGCTCCCACCGGCTCTGAGTCCGATCATAAACGGAGTGACAACATCGACAGATACCATCTACTACTATCCCGGTGTCATTTTACCCGCATTTGTGATGTTTGGGATAGGTCTGAATTGTGTACACAGCCTGGCGGAAGTCCGGCGTTTTTTTTGCCTGACGGCTGCGTTCGCGACAGGGATTGCACTACATAGCATCATTCAGGCTCGGACAGGAGTACTGCTCTTCGCCACAGCCAATGCTCAGGCGTATCTGCTGAGTGTTTCCGACTATCAGCTTAGCTCGACCGGTGTATCGCGAGTGGGTTCGTTTTTTTTACAACCGGATGCGGGAAGTGCTTTTCTGGCGATGATGCTCTTTCTTCCACTGGGTCTCTACGTTGTTAGCAAGACGTTTTGGACCAGAGTGTTATATGTGGTTGAAACTGTTTTGATCCTGATGGCGCTTCTTTTCACGTATAGTACCGGAGCGTGGCTGGCTGCCAGTGCAGGTGTTCTGGTCTTTTTCTGTTGTGTTGGCTCAATGAGGGTACGCTGGCAACTGGGTGTTTTTTTGCTGGCAGCAGGCCTGATCTTCTTTCTTAGGTTTCGCTATGAGTTCAACCTGCTTTTGCAACATAGCCAGAACCCGCAGGACTTGATCATCCGTCAGGGACTATGGCAGACGGCTCTAGGTATCATCGAGGCCTATCCGCTGACGGGGATAGGTCTGAGCCGCTTCTATTACTACAGCTTTTCCGCGAACTTTCATGTTTTTCAGGCTTTGATGCCTCTGAACAATCCACATAATAGTTATCTGGAACTGGCTGCGATGGCGGGTCTACCTGTGCTGGTAATTTTCCTCGCGCTCATTGGCTATGGCCTGTGGTGTGCGGTGGACACCTGGTGGCGTTCGGACGCGATGACGAGAGCGCTGTGGGCGGCTGGTCTGGCCTCGATTGTGACGCTTTGTCTGAACAACTGGAGCTTTGGTCTGTGGACATTTCCTCAGACCGCCGTCGGAGGCTGGCTGATTCTGGGTGTACTGGCCTCTCCTTTTATGCGTCAGGCAACGGTGAGGTATCGGCGGTCTCAAAAGACTGGGAAGGGTGGGTAAGCAGGTGAAGGAGTGGTGGGAGCACATAGAAACGTGGTCTATGGGCCTGGCAAGGCGTTTACAGGCGAGTCTTTTCCCACGCTGCAATTGTCGAGCCGACGGTTTCTTAAGGGTTTGTGTTTCGATCACCGCTTTCCCGGTTACTGGTGGAACGCGCACGGTTCTGGGTCAGATTGCTGCGGTCACGCCGGATCTCTGGCGGATAGAGTACTTTGCGCGTTCGGTTGGACCCGGAGCTGAGGATCTGGCGCTAACATCATTTGGAGGTCGTTGGACCTCGCCATGGTGTTTTCCACTGGTCTGGCTCTATGTCGTCTGTGGTTTTTTCCAATTGCTCTGGCAACTGCACCGGGTTGGGTACGATCTACTTTTGCCGCAGGATGGACTCTACACGGCGGCTTTCACGGGTTTCGCGGGTAAATTGGCTGGTGTGCGTGTGGTTTGTGTTGATCATGGCAATCTGGTAGCGTTGCGCAGTGTTCGCTACTGGGAGGAGCGATGGGACCTGTTAGCAAAGCAGGCAGCCTGGCGACGCAGAGGAGGATGGCTTACGCTAAAGGGGTATCGTATCTCTCTGGAATGCCTGGCCTGGTTTTCGGCTCATGTGGTTGACGCGTATTATGTGCCTGGTGTGGCTGGTGACGGTGTTGAAGCGATCTGTGCGAGTCTCAAGGTAGGCACCGAGCGCCTGACGCGTTTTGTGAACGCGGTAGATCTGCGTAGTTATCCAGTGTTGAGCGCAGCGACGAGATGTGAGCGACGGGAGCAACGAGGTCTGTCATCTGACGTTATTTTGCTGGCGATGGTCTGTCGGCTCGCTCCTGAAAAGGGTTTGGAGATTGCCGTTCAGAGTTTTGCGACGGCATTAACGCTCTTAGCGCCTGAACTACAGGCGCGTGTGCGCATCGTGATTGCGGGCGATGGTCCTTTGTATGAGCCGCTGATGGCGGAGATTGCCCGACTGGGATTGACCGCGCACTGTCTGCTATGGGGAGAGATCGTCCATAGTGAGGTGCTTGAACTGTACAGTATGAGTGACATCTGTATCTACGCTGGTACACGGGCGGGGGGATATCCGCTGGTTGTACTGGAAGCGATGGCCTCGGGTTGCGCGATTGTAGCTTCGGACGTCCCGTTTGCCAATGAGTGCATGCTGGCCGAGGGACGTGGATTGATCGTGCGTGCTGGCGACAGAGAGCAGACAGTTCAGGCGCTTGTCTCACTGATCGAGGACGAGCCATTGCGTCAGAGCATGGGAACATTAGCCAGGGCTTATGTGGCCTGGCATAATACTCCGGCTGCCTTTCGGAAAGTCTGGGAGTATGTGGATGTGGCGTGAACTATCGGTCAGAAAGGATAAAGTCGAAGTGGAAGAGTTCGGGCAGGATACTTCACAGACAACAGAGAAACAGGTCGTACCTGCATACCAGCTAGATCTGTCTGCTCGCGCTTCGCGTCCAGAATGGCAGAAGGGGCGTTTCTTTGCCCTGTCCCGTAAACGCTCGCTCTTTTTTGCAGATGTTGGAGAGCTTGTTAGTGAACAGAGCTTAGAATATGATCAGGAAATCTGTCGGCTTCCAACACAGCCCTACGGGGTTTTTATGGATGTGATTGTGCCTTCTGTATTCTCCCAGGAGAATTTGACTGAAGAAGAGTATCCGACCATAATCTTAGCTGCCAGTTCGTTGTCTGGTTCTGATTTGTCGGCAGAGGTGCAGTTTGCTCCCGATGAAGCGCCAGCGGGCAGACTTGTGGAATTGTTCGCGCGTTTTATGCCCTGGCAGAGGAGGGAAGTGGGTTCGGAGGGTGTGAGTGACTTCTCGTTAAAAAAGCTGCTCAAGAGTTCAGGCGTCTATGCCCTGGCCTCGCTGGCCATTCCATTTGTGTCGTTAGCGCTTTCGCCCTTTCTAACTCGTCATCTTTCGCATTCAGATTATGGTCTCTTTGCAGTGCTCACCACAACGATTGCTCTCCTGGCGGGCATATCACAGGTGGGATTGAGTTCGGCCTTTTTTCGTGCGTATAACTACGATTACGAGACATCTGAAGACCGTGTAGCTGTTATTTCAACGACGTTAGCACTGCTCTTATGCTGTACAATACCGTTGATGCTGGTGCTGATCCTCTTCGCTCCATGGATCTCTCAAGTATTGTTGGGAAGTGCATCCAGGGCGGATACGATGCGCCTGGCGGCTCTGGTAATTCTTTTGCAAAATATAAGTATGCCGGCCTTTGCCTGGATGCGTGCGGAAACACGAGCAGCGCTTTTTGCTGTTCTGTCGATTCTCAACCTGCTGTTCAATCTGGGTATGACTCTGCTGCTAGTGGGGGTTTATCACCTGGGGATTGATGGAGCGCTACTGGGAATGAGTTGTGGCTACGGGTTTGTCGTAATGGGAGCCTGTCCTCTCCTGCTCAAACGCGTGTATGGACATGTGCCGCGCCGGGATATCGCCTTCTGTTTGCTCTCATTCGGTTTCCCAAATGCTGTAAGTTTTGTCTCAGCCTGGGTATTGCAACTGGCCGATCGTTTTCTGCTGGCACATATGCGCTCATTGAGTGAAACGGCGACCTACAGCGTTGCATACAGTCTGGGTAGTGTTTTGAGTGTTGTAGTGCTTACCCCGTTCTCAATGGCCTGGCCATCGACGATGTTTTCTATTGCGCGGAGACGTGATGCCGGACGTATTTTTCAGAAAATTTTTCGTTGGTATGGGATTGTCTTGCTCTTTATGGCCTACGCGCTAACCCTGGTAGCGATCTTTGTGTTGGATGTTTTCTTTCCAGTGAACTACCGCGAGGGTTCCTCGATCATTCCGCTGGTGGCGCTCTCAATTATGTTCTTTGGTGTCTATAATTTTCTGACTCTGGGTATAGGTATTTGCAGAAAAGTCTGGTATGCGGTCCTTTTTGTCGCGTTTGCGGCGCTGGTCAATATTGGTGCGAATGTTTTGTTGATCCCCATCTATGGTATCCAGGGAGCTGCTGAAGCCACACTCATCGCTTATGTTGCTCTGGCGGTGCTGACCTATCTGCTCAATCAGCGCATCTATCCAGTGCCCTTTGAGATCGATCTTTTTGGACTGGGCCTGGGGTTGGCGCTTCTTTTCTATGCGTTTGGGGGCCTATTGGCGCAGGGACGTTCTTTCTGGCTGTCATGGGTCATTGACTTTGGGATGCTGATCCTGTATGGGTTCTGTCTGTTCGCCCTTGGAAGGCTCTGGAGCCTGCGTGACCGTTCGCAACTGCGGCCAGAGCAGGAGGAGATGTTGGTTGTGACTCTTGCAAAAGAGACGATACCTTCGCAGCGTTGAAGTGACCATGATTTATGATTGTTGTTTGTTGTAATGCTGTATTTTCTCGCCTTTAAAAAAGAAAAGGCGAGATCTTTGGAGGGCTTCTCAAAAGTCGCTTTTCAGTCGTTGTCAGGCCCCTCTCCAGAAAAGAAAAGAGGGATTGTGGGCAAGGCGTGCAACGCCTTGCCCACAATCCCTCAAAAAAGCATGGAGGCGGGGCCATTCGCCCGCGAATCGCATTCGCCAACAAAGTCTCCAAAAGGGGGGATGAGTGGGAAAAGAACGATTTTTGAGAAACCCTGAGATCTTTGGATGGGTAAAATGTTGAAGAGAGTGTGTGGAGAATGAAAGTACAGACCAGAACACAGGAAGCTCGCGCCGGATTAGCTGAAGAGAGAAGAGTGAAGCGACCAGTGCGCATCTGCATGCATGTACTGGCATCATTGGACAACGATGTACGGGTCGAGCGTGAAGCCAGCACGCTGGTGGAACATGGCTACGAAGTGACCGTAGTAGATCTCGCCAGACGGGGAGGCCAGGCCAGTCTGGTGGTGCACAAGGATATTCGGGTGAAACACCTTCCGACCTCCAGAAGTTTTCAAGAAAATCGTTTTCGACAAAATTTTCTGTGGAGTGCCGCAATAACTTTGCTGCGCGGGGTTTTCTACCTGGTACGTATCCCCACAGATATCTATCATGCACATGACTTGAGCGCTTTACCCGCGACCTATCTCGCCGCACTCTTGCGCCGGAAACCTCTCATCTATGATGCGCATGAACTGCCACTCTCTGATATCGTTCTAAAAGAAGGTTGGACAAAGCGTCTCGTGCGGATAGTGTTGCGCTATATCGTACCGCGTTGTGCGGGAGTCATTTCAGTCTCACCGCCGATTGTGCGTGAGATCAAGCGAGCATATCGTGCTTCAAATCTTACCCTCGTGCGTAACATTCCCTGGTACCAGACGGTTCCTAGAAGTGATAAGCTTCGTCAGCATTTAGGCCTATCGGCTGAAACGCCTATCTTGCTCTACCAGGGACATCTCTCAGCGGATCGGCGTCTGGACCTGCTGGTTAGAGCGGCGCACTATCTGCAGGCTCCAGCGGTAATCGTCATGATGGGAAAGCCGCAGGGGGAGACTCAGAAGGAATTGGAGGAGCTGATCGTCAGCCAGGGGGTAGAGGAGCGTGTAAAGATCATTCCACCAGTTCCCTATGAAGATCTGTTGAGTTGGACCTCCTCGGCTGACATGGGTCTGATCGTTTACCAGCCGACAAGTTCTTTAAATGTCCGTTGGTGTTTGCCCAACAAATTTTTTGAGTACATCATGGCTGGTTTGCCGGTTCTGGCCTCCTCGCTCGATGCTGTGCGTGAAATGATCGACGAGTATCAGGTTGGACGCATCATCCCCGATGTTAAGCCGCAGACAATCGCATCCACCATCGACGAGGTACTGGCGGACGCGAAGACTCTGGAGCAGATGCGCCAGAATGCCTTGCTCCTTGCCAAAAACGCCCTCTGCTGGGAGAAAGAGCGTGCGCAACTGCTGGCGCTCTATGAGCGCGTGTGCACATGCGCACGATTATAGAGGATCTCAATAGAAGAGAGGGCATAGTTTGTGGGGCTTTTGACCCACAAACTATGCCCTCTCTTCTATTGAGAAGTATAAGACCAGAGTTGATTATGTGAGGCATAGTAGAGCGTGCCGTCTTGCATTGCGAAGCCTGCGGTAATCTCAGTGGGACTGGGCCATGCGCTAACATGTTGAAGATTTTGCAGATCAATAGCAAAGATGCCCGATGGGAACAGACCCCAGAGTTTTCCCTGATAGATAGCAGCGCTATTATAAAGTTGACCAACATCGATAGGAAGGAGGGTTCCACCATCGATAAAAGTGCCGGTGAGTTCATTAAAGATAAAGGCATAGGAGCCTTGTAAACTTTGAGCGATGCCGTAGATATAACCAGTACTGGGATCGGTCGAGAGATCAGTGATAGTGAGAGCGTTTGGTACATTAGGGATCGTATATATCTGAGAGACGCGACGAGCCTCAACGTTCCATATGAAGAGATGCGCACCAGAAGAGGTAGGTGAGATACCGCTTCCACCGTAGATAGTTGTTCCGCCTATCAGGCTGCTCTGTGCATGGTCAAAGGTAGGTCCAACGGTAAGGGAGGCGATTCCTTCATTTGTCACAGGATAATATTGTTGGACATAGCGGGGGGTTTTTGTATTCCACATCACCAGCGGACCCGTTAATTGACCGTAGGAGGCAATGGCTCCGATAGAGATCATGCCGTCATTCATGCGAACCATTGCCAGTGCGCGAACATCCTGCGGGATGCCGGAGTCGAGAATATACTGTGGATTAGTCTGAGAAGTAAAAGGCTGTTGGGGATCAAAGATCTGAAGTGGGGGTCCGCCATAGACCGCGCTATACAGCTTCTCATCCTTATTGAGCATGGCATAGGGTTGTCCACCTTCAGCCTGTCCTAGAAGAAAGATACCAGCATCAGGTTGTTGGGGATGAAAGGCAAACATATTATAGGGAAAGACCGTTCCTCCATAGATCAGATGACCAGGTCCAGAGCCGATGCGCCAGATATGCAGATCTTTGCCATGATAGGTATTCGCGAAGCTATCAGTTGACTTATCGGGATGCATTATAGTGATCGACGGGTATTGGAGGACGAGTTTATCGCCATTGGCAAAGGTTCTATGAGAGGCAGCAGGTGCCGCAGAGTGAGTGAATTCAGTATCCCCGTCGCGCAAAAGATAGTTTCGTGTCCCAAATTTGTCAGTGAGGCTGCCATGTACTACTCCATCGTCGCCCAGATAGACCGTACCGAAGCCGGATGCTGGTCGGGAGAGACGGAAGACAAGCGCTTGCGTCTCTAGATTGTAAGAGACAATCTGGCTTCTCTGTGAGCCAAGGCCGATATAAATAAAGGGAGAGTCTGGATCGGGATCGGCAACGCAGGTCCGTGCATAGGCATTTTCTCCATCGGGATCGACACTGCCCAGATTGATCAACTGGGGATCATTGGACAGAGGATCATAGCTAATCAGGTCGGCGGAAGGATATGTACAGGCGTAGATCTGATTGGTAGACGCACTGTAGGTCATATCCCAGATATAGCTCTGTGCATCGCCAGTATCGGGATCGGGGGGGACCTGGCCGAGGTCGGAGAGCGTTTCCTCATGTGGGTTGAAGCGTAGAATATGTGCATTGGGAAGAGTTCCAATATAAATATTTTCATCAGGTCCATTCGCGATCGCCCATGAGCCAGCCTCGCTCCTGGCAGGGGACGTATAGACAGATATGTGATGAGTCGTGGGATTGGTTGCTACCAGATCCATTGTTCCATCAATATAAGTATACGTTGCATAATAGACCTGAGAGTTGACCGCTTTGCCGGGTCCGACGAGTTCGCTATGGAGTGCGCCGACCCCATAGGTCTGACCCAAAAGTTGGAAGCCAGAGCTATCAGTTGGGTTTATTGCTGGCGTTGGTGTGGACTCAGGGAGAGTCGAGTGCGCGGACCTTCTCTGATGCTGAAAAGTAGTCACATTGGATTGGAAGGGTAATCCGGTCAAACTTACCATGATCAGAATGAAAATGGAACGAGAAAGGAGTTTTTTGTATAGAAGCCTCACTCCGAACTTGCCTCCTGAACAACATTTGTGGGAACGAATACTATGCGCCCGCTCTTACGCGTGTTTGTCGAAGCGCAGTCTCTTCTTGAAATATTTTTCTCCTATGTAGTTAGTATAGCTGGTTCTGCATAATATTGTTGAAGGGCTTCCTAATTCATCATAGCGATCAGTTGGCGGATAATGCGGATCTGCTGGCGAATCTCAGCGAGATCGTTGGCATCGGGTGCCATCTCGATATAGACATTGAGATCGCGCATAGCGCGTGAATAGTGTTTCAGGTGAAAAGAGACAATTCCACGATCGCGCAGTTCGGCGGGTATAGTGGGATTGAGGAGGAGAATGCGGTCACAAACTGAGAGTGCGCGTTGGAAGTCGGCCTTATGGATGTAAATATCTTTCAAGTTAGCCAGCATGCGGAGCAGAAATTGTTTATGGCGGATAGGTTGGAGCCATTGAGGATCGAAATGGTTGCCATCTTTAAAGATCTGAGCGATGCGCTGGCGACAGGCCTGTTCGCTCAGGAATTTCCCTTTTTCAAAGGGATCAATGTAAATATATGTTTTTGAGAGGTCACAGCGTACAAAGAAATGAAAGGGCATACCGATTCCTTCGATGTGCAGGCCCAGACGTGTTCCGATCTCGATATAGATGAGAGAGAGAGTTAGAGGGATGCCCAGTCGGCGCTCCAGAACCCTGTTCAAAAAACTATTTTGGGGATCATAGTATTCTGAGCGATTACCACGGAAGGCTTCTTGCTCAAAGAGGACGGTATTCATAGCACGAAGTGTGCGTATCTCTTTCTCAGCGGGATAGCCTGGTTGGAGCGAATCTGCATCTTCACTCTGTAAAGAGTGGCGGACCTGATTTGTAAGCGTGTTGAGTTGTTCCAGGCATTGATTTGGATCCAGGCCAGGATATTCTTCCATCGCGATCAGAAGAGCGCCCTGCACCAGATCAATAGCGGAATCGTCGCCTGAGATTAATGTTGTGAACGCTTCGCGTGCATTTTGCTGTGGCATCATGAATTCTTCAGTCATAATTTTTAACTCGAAAATACCTCCGGTCTATTGTACTAGATTGTTGTGTATACGTCGAGTGGGAAAGATAAGGAGTCAGGGCTATTTCATTCTCGTGAGAAACCCCTCCCCGGTTCAAAAAAGGATGAGTTGGAAGCGCGGTGGCACCGCCACCGCTCTTCCAACTCATTTAAAATTAGGGGGTGGGGCCGAAAGCCTCTGGCTTTCGGAGCATGAAATAACCCTGATAAGGAGTTCAGGTTTTTTGAAGCGTAGTGGCACAAAGATACTTGTAGCATATCTTTGTGCAAAGGAACAAAACTGAGTGCCAGGAGAGACATCAATGTTTCTCGTTGCATCTGAGTGATCTGACGGCTTAGCAGTTGTACTCCTTTGAAATCTTCAGCAAATAGCAGCTTCAGGAGAGGCGATCCATTTCTCAACCAGAGAAAAGTTCTTTTTGAAAGATCTTCATCGATTCTTAACGTAATATCAACCTGATTCATACCATAGGAATATTAGTATATTCATGGGGAAAGTTTTGTGGATCATGTCCTGGGGGGGACATCTACAGTGGCTCGATGCAATGGGTCACAGTTCGTACTTGTGATGCATTTCTGTATTCAAGGACGGATTTTGAACTGGGGATGTCTCAGGGCTTTTGCACCTGAGCGGATCGCCGCTCCGGCTGCTCAGCAATGAGCAGTAAAGCGGCGGTCATAGTGAACCAAACAAAGTCATGGGTTGAATGATGGCACCGTCCACATTTCTCACATGCCAACGTAGGTACGCCCTCGTTGAGGGTAGCCTGTCAAGCTACCTCTTGTCTCAACCTCTCGTGGGTTAGGGACCGACCATCGGCTCAGGCCGTGAGGTTACTTGACTGCGGGGTTTAGGGGGACAAGCCACGTAAACAAGAGTAGCAGTCTGCTGTTCTACTCCTGCTATTCTGGAGGTCGGTAGCATCTAGATTTGTTGCTATCGACCTCCTTTTTCTGGCCGCTACGCCGCCACTTTTCAAAAGAAGAATTGTTGAGTTTCTGAGTGGCAAAGCCACTCAGAAACTCAACAATTCTTCTTTTTTTCTCGGAAAGGTTGGCTTCTTACAAGACTCTGCTGCTGAAAGATATTGCCAATCGAAACCCCCCACCCCAAAGGAAACACAGAGGGATTTCGGGCAAGGCGTTATACGCCTTGCCCGAAATTCCTCAAAACAGAATGGGGGGCTGGGCCATTCGTGAGCGAATGGCCTTCGGTAAGAGAGTCTTGTAAGGGAGCGGCTTTGCAAGCTGCTGAAAAAGAAGGATGACCCATCCTCCTTTTAAGCGGGAGCACTAGATTTTTCAGGTGTGAGTCGATGCATTGTCTTCAGTGCCTCAGTATTGTGAAGGAGATCGACCCAGTGATCCAACTCTGCGTTGCGTACAGACTGGAGCGAATCCAGTTGTTGGCGGAGCGCTTCTGAGGTCAGCACACGCTCTGTAAGTAGACTATAGAGACGATTGATCAGATCTGTAAACACGCCTGGCTGACTGACCGAGGAAGCGTCCAGACGGTCGCTTTCGAAGGTCTGACGTTTCTCCAGCTTATCCAGTTCATAGCGAAAAAGATGGACAATACGCTGTTCAGTGGTTTCAGCAAGATCTTCACAGATTACATCCAGGATGGGACCCATGAGGAGGCGTGCTTGTTGGATAATATTCTCGCCTTTTTCTGGGGTTGCAGCCAGACGATAGAGGGCTCCAATGGCGGGATCTTCTCGTCCTGGGGCATATTTGTCCTCGTTGAGCAATTCGCCCATGGTTACATAGAGACAGACGTCGCGTGCCTTGTCGCGGATACTGCGTTTCAGTCGGTGGTAGTTTTTATGGATATCGTCCAGTTCCCCGCCAGCTTCACCCAGGGAGATTCGTTCCAGATCCAGCGATCCATCAACCTCCTCCTTCTGGGCAATGGGAATGAGAAAGGCCTCGGCCAGAGTGCGAGCGGGTTCGTAGAGTTCTCGTTCAAGAGCAGCGCTCAAGTTAGTACGCAGTTCTTTGATCAGATTCCAGCCATCGATATCTACCCAGCGATTCCCGATCTCCAGCGCAGGAGAGTCTCCCTCTGTCAGATTGCCCACGCGAATAAAGCGATCAAAGTGGCCCTGCATAATATGGATCTTGATGCGTCGAGCGGCACGGTCATGAGCGACTTGCAGCGTTCCTCGGAAGGTGCTACTGGCGGACCCACTGGCCTGATCGAAATCCTTCAGGGCTTCATGCCAGGCTGTATGCATGCTCTGTGTGCGCTCCTGGAGCGCCGCAAAGCGGTCCGAACTGCGTTTACTCTGGCGCATACTCAACTCATACTCAAGCTCTTGCATGTCACGACTCTGTATGCCAATACTGCTGATCTTTTCCCAGCAAAGATCTTCCATTTGTTGGAGAGCCAGTGCGATCTGCGTCTCGGCCTGGCGTAGCTGTACCTCATAGCGTTTATTAACCAGGAACGTCCGTAGATCCTCACTTAGTTCAGGGAGACCGCTAAAGTGCAGCATCGCCTGATGTTGTGATGTGGTTACTTTCTGGAATTCCTGGGCCGCAGCCGTTGAGGGGAGATTTGCATTAATTTTAAGCAGCTCAGGGTAGACGCTGAGCACGCGACCGGCGTACTCGCGGCCCTCCTGAACTCGCTCGGGCGTAAGCGGTTGTTTTGCCAGACCCAGCGTTGCCAGCAGGCTATCCTGAGCGCGTAGGGGGTAGAAGAAATAGTTATTGCCAGGTCCGTGATGGTGGTAGCTGGCGTAGTTGGGTGGTAGTTCGCGCAAAAGGTGGCGCAGACTACCCTGGGCTTTTTCTAGACTGGCTGCCGAGTTAATTTCATCCCAATGAGTCACAGCCAGAAAGATCATGCGGTTCGCGATCTCGGGAGAGTGTCCTAACAGAACCCGGCGTCGAACCATCTCAAATGTGTGTAAGGTGCGCTCATCATCGCCAAAGCGATTATTGCCTACAACCATGAGCAGTGCGTCTGTATTGCGCAACTCCTCGCGCAGAATGGCATCGTGCCGTATCTGTCCCGCTGAGCCACCGGGCAAATCCACCAGGACACTACCAGGTGGTAGAATCGTTTGCTTGTCAGCGCGAAGTCGGTACTCGACATAACTAACGAGTCGCACTATGCGAGGCTGAGTGCTATCGCGAGAGGGTTCTTCGATATAGCGACTGCCTTCAGCAGCCCAGCGAGTGCGAGGAATAATTTCGGTATGGCCATTGCCATCGAGTAGATATTGTTCGCCAAAGGCATCGTTGGCATTGATCAGAATGAGAAGTTCTTCTTGCAACGCCTCTTTCAGGTGCTCGCTGGCTGTCTCTTTAAGCATGCGCTCGGTCTGAATGAGCAGGGCATCGAACTCTAAGCGAGTCAGGAAATGGATATGCATCTCCTCTTGCTCATGCGCCTCGCAGATTTGAACACGTGTGCAGACGCCAGTTACAGCCCCACCGGCCATACGTGGAAAAATATCCTGGCCCAGCAAAGCTGCCATGAGCGTACTTTTACCTGCGCCTGCGTGTCCCACCAGTTTCACAGAGTACTCGCGAGTGAAATCCAGGGCAACGGTTGCCTCGGATAGATGGTGACGTAGTTTCAGAGGCTGTTGGGCCTCTACCTGCTGAAGTTGTGGAAGATCGAGCAATGCAGTACAGGCCAGAGCACGCTGGATTTGTTTCTTCCAGGAGTCGAGCTTCTGCTTCTTTCCTGGAAGGTCGGCGGGAAAATAGCGTTCAATCTGTGCACTGCGTTCCTGCAACTGACGCAGGCGGGTCAAGAGTTCGCCGGGTGAGGGAGGTATAGGAGGCGTCAGTGTAGCGGTTCTTGTGCCAACCCCCAGAGCTTTGGCTGCTTCATCTTCGTACTCCTCTTCGTCAATGTATTCGTATTCGTCCTCTTCGGTCTCCTGTGAAGAGACGTGGGAGGTGGAGGGTGATCCCGGGGGATTCAGGCGTTTTCCGCAAATATTGCAGAACTCCGCATCTATACGCACCACATTATCGCACTGCGGACATGTCGTGAGTTGCTGCGTCGGCTGTGTAAATTGCATAAGCGCGACAATTTCCTTTCAACAGATTCATACTGCTCACGCGATGATAGCACACTGCTTAGATGTGAGCAAGGCTTCTTTTTTCGCCATTGGCGAAAAAAATGGTAGGAGTAGAGGTGTCATCCTTGATTTTTCAAAATCAAGATAAAAAGCTTTGAGCCTGCTGTGCAGGACATCCCACCTCATTTTAAGAAGAAGAAGAAGCGACCTGTGTGGAGGGTCATGTGCCCCGCCACACAGGTCGCTTCTTCTTCTTCTTCTTTTGTTGGGTTTGTTTCAGGACTGAAAGTCCTGAAACAAACCCAACAAAAGAATGTTCTGCAGTCGCCTTTTTTGGATGGTCAGTGGCAGCGCGACCGCGCTGTCACCGACCATCTTTTTCTCTGGGAGAGGGGTTTTGGCAATCGTTTTACAAAAGACTTTTGCGAAGCCTTGTATGCATTATGCAGGTCTATTTCATTCTCGAAGCGGGCGAGGGTGCAGGGAGCGCAGCTGCCCTGCCGGATTCGGGGTGTCCTCGAAAATCCTTTCTTCTCTCTTTTGCATGCCGCCGCAGGCGGCGAGTTAGAGAATGAAATAGCCCTGTGCATTATGAAAATGATATTGACCCATCCCAGGGGGGTATGGTATAGTAAAAATACGCACTTTTGAAGCTTGAAAAGAGCGGAAATTGTGAGGCAATCTATCGGAGTCGAGTTTCGACCGAAAGCAAGATAGACAGAATTTAGGACCCCTCTTGAGGAGAGAACGTTATGGAATCTACTACATGTGTAGCGCCAGATATTTCCTGTGAGCATTGTCAGAGAAGCATCGAAGGAACACTGAGTAAATTGGATGGTGTGAGTGCGGTAAAGGTGAACATTCCTGGCAAAACGGTTCACGTGAACTACGATAGTCAGAAGCTGGACCAGCAGAAGCTGGAAACGACCCTCGACGATCTTGGCTATACCGTCACTCACTGATCTTAGTTAACGTACAATTCTTAGATCTGCGCATTTTTAAGGGCCGCCTCTGCTAATCAATCAGCAGAGGCGGCCCTGACTTTACCAGACGAGTGGAGACTGTCATTCACACTAGTGGTCTCTTGTAAATTGATAGAAAGAGCAAGCAAACTTCTCCTGAAAAAAATGTTCTGCGCAAAAGAAAACCTTCCTAAAAGTCCTTCAATCTGTCACATTTTTCCCATTTGCCACTTATAATAAAGAGAGGAGAAAGAGTATAATCCTCTTTTTTGCGCTGTATAGGTAGGAAGGCACTCGTAAACAAACATCCTTATGAACGATAGAGCTGGTTGGTTGAATAGAAGGCGAGAGAAAAGCAATGATCTTTGTGATAGTGATAGGTCTGGCGCTCTTTTTGCTGGCATTTGCGGGAATTAGCAAGCTTGTGCCAACAATTTTTGGTCTGCTCTGCATTTTGGGGCTACTTTTTGGTGTCTACCTGATCTGGGAGGGGGTTACGGGTGGGAATGATCAGCTGTTTCTGGGGGGATGTGTTCTTATGATAATTGCGGGAGGGATACTTATGTATCTGAGAACATCCTTTCGCAGTTAACAGAAAAGGGTAGGTTCAAAACTCATTAAAACCCATCTCCTCAAGGAGACATTTTAGACGGCGTAGTCCCAGGCGCATTCGTGCTTTGACGGTGCCTAGAGGGATCTTCATACCTTTAGCGATCTCAGAGTGGGTCCAGCCGCGAAAATAGGCTAGTTCGATGATCTGGCGTTGTTCTGGGGGTATTTTGAGCAGGATAAGATGTACCTGAGAACTCTGAATATGCTGCCAGGCGGTATCCCAGACATCGGGTACCGCCGCCTTCTCATCTATTTCGAGTTGCTCCAGGGGAGCCTCAGCCGCCAGCATGCCTCGGCGTCTCATTTTGCGAAGATGGTCAACGGCTCTGTGATGGACGATAGAGATAAGCCAGTTTCGTGCTGCTCCAGCTTGTGGAGAATAGGTGCTGGAACGTTTCCATACAGCTATGAAGGTGTCCTGGAGCAGGTCTTCAGCAACATGATGGTCAGACACCATGCGGTATGCCAGAGAATACAGTAGCCTGTGATAACGTGTATAGAGCATCTCCATGGCCCAGATATTCCCTTGTGCAATGGCGTCCAGGAGCGTTTCATCACCGACTTCGTTTTCCATGTCTGCGTTTTGAAAACTTTGCTGCATACTCTCCTCTTCTTCAGTTCTTCATGTTACATTACGCCATACTTTTTCCAAGAAATCAATCAATGATTTTATAGAAACAGGACTTTATGGTGTTGTGGTTTTCATTTTGGCGAGATGTTTCCTACAGAAAAAAAAGTTTTTTTAGGGAAGACTTCGAATTCTAGAAAGGAGGAACGTACTTTATGTCGCGTTTCTAAATGTCCGCTGCTTCGGCCTTTCAGGAGGACTCACTCAAGTATTGTGCCTTTAGCGGAATACAAAAAAAGGGGAAAATAGACATGGGGAAGCCTTCCTTTTCTAGTGATGTTTCGTCTATGGCGACTCATTATGGGGGGAGAAACCTATACCTGAAAACCTATGTCTCCCTACTTTTCACATCACCCTTGATGAATTCATCTTAGAACCCTATCATTTGAGCATTGAGAGTGGTCATAAAAGTGGACTGTTACCTTCTAATTTTTCAATGGACGCACGTAGCTCAGGAGCAATGGGAACCGGTCTGCCTGTACGATAGTTACACCAGACCATCACCGTTTTGCCGGTTGCGAAGATTCGCTCATGGTCGCGAGTATCACGGATCTGCATCTCCATCGTAAAACTGGTGCGCCCCATATGGACTGTTTTAACGCCAATCTCTACCTTATCTGACCGGATAATGGGGAGATGGTAGCTACATGTATTCTCTTTAATAAGTGAACCATAGCGTGCATCATCCGATGCAGAGCGAATGCGTGTACTCTGAGCCACCTCGTCTGGCGTATGCTCAAGCTGATCCTCTTCTCGCGAAGGCCAGTGTTCCAGGCTGAGTTGGTTAAAGTAAAAGCTGCGTGCTTCCTCAAAGTATGTAAAATAAACAGTGTTGTTTACGTGAGCTAGCGGGTCAAGGTCACGAAAGCGGAGATGAACTCGGTACCAGATATGCATCGAAATAATGATCCTCCTCGGAATAGATTCTCCCGTTACCTATAAGTATACAATAAGCCGATGAACATTCTCTCTCCTCATTATCTTTAGAAGAAAAGGGTATGAGTAGTTACAGAAAAGGATGAGTTTGTCAGCGGCAAAGCTGCTGACAAACTCATCCTTTTCTGCTTTTTTTAATCAGGGATGACTCATGATCCAATCCATTATTTTTCTCTCTAATTTGCCAAAGAGGCTATCTCTTTTATTG
>DAOTTL010000530.1:0-6837 GCA_034438135.1 Ktedonobacteraceae bacterium
CCTCGGACCTTTCAAACTACTATTTTACGAGGACTTACATCGTGAGAATACCTGGGAATATGATCATCGGACAGGCTGGTGGTGCCACCGCTGTGATCAATGCCAGCCTCGCTGGAGCAGTTGAGGCTGGACTACAGAGCACTGCCATCAAAAACATCTACGGTATGCAACACGGCATTGAAGGTCTGTTGCAAGAACATATAATTAACTTGAGCCAGCAGCCAACCTCCCTCTGGTCGGAACTGCTTTTCACGCCTTCGGCAGCTCTGGGTACATGCCGCTATAAGCTGCAAGACGAGGACCCGGAACGTGTCATTGAGATCTTTAGACGTTATGACATACACGCTATGCTGTACGTAGGAGGAAATGACTCGGCTGACACAACTCATCGCATCGCCAGAGCTGCACAAACGCTGCACTATGAACTACAGGCCATCAGTATACCAAAGACTATCGATAATGATCTGCCACTGACAGATCACTGTCCCGGCTATGGCAGTGCAGCACGCTTTATCGCAATGGCAACCATGGACTCAACTATGAATACACGCTCAATCCCCTGGCACTATCCTGTCAAGGTCATTGAAACCATGGGACGGGACGCAGGCTGGCTGACCGCATCAGCAGCTCTGGGCAAACGCGATGAGAATGATGCACCGCATATCCTGCTTTTGCCCGAAAAACGCTTCAATGCCGAGCGCTATCTGGCACAGGTGGAAGAGGTCTATCAGCGCATCGGCTATGTTGTTGTTGTTGCAGCAGAGACTATACGCGATGAGCAAGGCCATGCTCTAGGCAGTACCGGATCGGCAGGAGCGGACGCTTTTCACCATCCACTGCTAAGCGGTGCGGCGCAATATCTGGTAGAATTAGTAAAGGAACGCCTGAAAATACGGGCGCGTTTCGATAAACCAGGCGATCTACAGCGCATGGCATCGTTCTGCGTCTCTGGCAGGGACCGCACAGAAGCGTACCAGGTCGGACAGGCAGGAGTGCAGGCTGTGCTGGATGAACAAAACGACAAGATGGTCACACTGATCCGGCAGGAGGGCACTGCATATCACTGTTCCACTGGACTCGCAGAACTAAGCGAGGTCGCCAATGTTCAGCGTCTGTTACCAGAAACGTTCCTGAACGCAGATAGGACGATGATCACACAGGCCTTTTTGGACTATGCCTTGCCACTCATTGGCGAGCCACTAGCGGTCTATCCGCAGTTGGATCACAAAAGGATTACAGAAGAACTATGAGCGAACTCACACGGGCAATTCTGGTTGTCCTCGATGGCGTGGGCGTCGGTGAAAATCCAGACGCAGCGGACTACGGGGATCAGGGTGCCAGTTCATTGACGCACTGCGCCCAGGCCGTTGGTGGCCTGGAACTACCCAATATGGGACAGCTCGGGCTGGGAAATATTACTTCTATCCTGGGAACTCCGCCAGTAGCACATGCCTCTGGAGCCTTTGGACGCATGAGCGAAGCAACTGCCGGGAAAGATAGCACAAGTGGACACTGGGAGATGACCGGGATTGTGCTTCATAAACCTCTGCCAACCTATCCACATGGCTTTCCGTCTGAGGTCGTCGCAGCGTTCGAGCAGGCTATCGGACGCAAAATCATTGGCAATAAGGCCGCTTCTGGAACCGAGATTATGCAAGAGTTGGGCGAGGAACACGTGCGTAGCGAACGGCCAATTCTCTATACATCAGCAGATAGTGTCTTTCAGATAGCTGCACACCAGGAAGTTATTCCACTCGAAGAACTCTACCGCTTTTGCCAGATTGCACGCCACCTACTTGTCGGAGAACACGCTGTTGGACGCGTCATTGCTCGCCCCTTTATTGGAACTGCTGGCCATTTTCAACGCACCGAACATCGACGAGATTTCTCTCTGGAACCCCTCGGCATAACGCTCCTGGATGTACTCAAAGAAGCAGGCAAAGATGTCATTGGCGTCGGCAAGATCGAAGATCTCTTCGCGGGCCGTGGACTTACTGAACGCGATCACACAGAAACGAACCGCGATGGTATGCAGGCAACCTTGAACTGGCTAGACAAAGATTTCTCAGGCTTGCTCTTTGTAAACCTGGTTGAGTTCGATATGCTTTGGGGACATAGACGGGATAGTTCCGGCTACGCTCAAGCCTTGCGCGAAGTTGATGCATGGCTAGCCTCTGTCCAACAGGTGATGAGACCAGGCGATGCCATTTTCTTCACAGCGGACCACGGCGTGGATCCCACTTATAGAGGAACTGACCACACACGTGAACAAGTACCACTCCTGGCCTATGGCGATCCAGTACACTCTGGCATAAATCTGGGTGTACGACAGACGTATGCAGACCTCGGACAAACCCTGGCTGAGGCTTTTCATGTTAGACCATTGCAAGCAGGCACTAGCTTCGCAGATAATATAGGTTTGTTATGACAGATATACAACAAAACTACTCCCTTAACCAGGGGCAATCGTTGCCTCTGAGCGGCGAACGCGTCCGGCTACGCCGCCCGCAAACTTCTGACGCTCAAAATGTCTTCAACTGGGAACGCGACGATGAAGTGTGGCGCTATGATCCACACCGTCCCTACTCACAGAACATGAAAGACTTTCTGCCCACCTTTGAACGCAACTATATACGCGGCAATGGGCGACAATTCTGGTTTATCATCGAAGATGAACAACAAACTCCTATCGGTACTATTACCTACTTTAACGTTGATCAACGCGCGGGACAGGCAGAGGTTGGCCTGGGCCTGGGAGACAAAACCCGCTGGGGCAAGGGCTATGGAGCAGAGGCGATTGCGACCCTGGTTCAGTATCTTTTTACTCAGCCTGGCTTTGTTCGCCTCTATGCTGAGACCGCTCTGGCAAATACGCCAGCCCGTAAAGCTTTTCGTAAATCAGGTTTCCGTGAAGTTGGTCAAATTTTTGATCCTCGTAGCTCAGGCGATCCCTGGGTTCTGGTGGAAATATGGAAACACAGAAGGGACTATACACGCTAATGAGTACTTCACATGCTAATATTGATGCAAAAATTTTTGGAGCATACGATGTTCGTGGTATCTATGGCGAAACGCTCAATGATGAGGTGGCTTACACTATCGGTCGAGCCGCAGCCCAATATCTGGCGGTGCCAGAGATAGCTGTGGGACGCGATATGCGCCTCTCATCTCCTCAACTCGCAGCCGCTCTGATCCGCGGTATTACTGACCAGGGCGTCAATGCCATCGAGTTAGGTATGACCACTACTGATGAACTCTATTTTGCCGTGGGCAAATTTAACTATTCTGCCGGTGTTATGGTTACTGCTTCTCACAACCCCGGCAAATATAATGGTATGAAGTTTTGCCACGCTCAGGCCAGACCAATCAGCAAAGAGACTGGACTGGCCGATATCTGCGACCTGGCTATCAAAGGCGATTTCCAAACTCCTCCCCACAAGGGCGAGGTCATTCAGCGCGATGTACTCGATGATTATGTCAAGCACGCGCTCTCGTTTATTGATATCAACAAGATTAAGCCGCTGAAAGTGGTCATCGATGCCGGGAATGGTATGGCTGGCATGTCTATGCCCAAAGTCTTCGAGCATTTGCCCTGTACACTGATCCCACTTTATTTCGAGCTAGATGGCAACTTCCCCAATCATCCTGCCAGTCCAATCGAGCCGGAAAATATGGCGGACCTCCAGAAAAAGGTGCTAGAGGTTGGAGCCGATCTGGGCGCGGCATTCGACGGCGATGCCGATCGTATGTTCCCGGTGAATGAGCGCGGCGAGATCGTAGACGGATCTATGGTCACGGCTATCGCGTCTAACAGCCTGCTGCAAAAATATCCTGGCTCCACAATTCTCTATAACCTGATTGTCTCTAAAAGCGTCCCCGAACTGGTCGCGAAGTTGGGTGGCACTTCCTTCCGTACCCGTGTCGGTCACTCGTATATTAAGGCCGAGATGCGCACACATAATGCTATCTTCGGTGGCGAACACTCCGGTCATTTCTACTTCCGTGACAACTGGTTCGCGGATTCGGGTTTGATCGCTTTCTTAATGACACTTGAACTGGTCTCTACCGGTGATAAGCCTCTCTCTGAGATGCTCAAACCCCTGGATAGTTGGGTGCGCAGTGGTGAGATCAATAGCACAGTCAGTGACGCTAAAAGCAAACTCCAGGCACTGGAGGACCATTTTGGACCCCAGGCGCAGTCCGTTGATCACCTGGATGGGATTACTGTCGATGCTGGCTCGTGGTGGTTCAATGTTCGCTCTTCTAATACTGAGCCATTGCTACGCCTGAATGTTGAGGCTAAAACCAGGGAGTTAATGGAGCAGAAACGCGATGAGGTTCTGAACTTTATACGCAGTTAACACATTTATAAGAGAAACAGAGACCCCGGGGAACGCGTTCCCCGGGGTCTCTGTTTCTCTTATAAAGCTTTTTTATACCTGTGCATCATTTTCTGTGTCCTCAGTCAAGGATTCTTTGACTGCCTCCTCAGGTTTCACGCTCTCTTCTGTTGAATGACTGGATGCCTCGCCTTCCTGCTTTGCCTCCACTGCTTCAGATACTTCCTCAAGGACAGCTTCCGCTACTTCAATTGCTGCATTTGCATCTTCTTCGGTGTCGATATTCTCGGCCGCGGTTTCTAAGGCATCATCGATATCACTATCGTCGAGATCCGCGTTACTGGCTACCTCTTCAGCCTCTTCCAGGATTTGTTGGGCAATTACCTGAGATGTAGAGGCGTCGGTATCTTCAATGGTTGCTTCTTCTGCTACTCCACCTGCCTCCTCAACATCTATTCCTGTCACCTCCGCTGTCTCTGGAGCCGTCTCCTCTTCGTGAGCGTCTGCTTCCGCTTCCGCTGTCTCTGGAGCCGTCTCTGTCACATCTTCGGGTATCGTCTCCCCTTCATGAGCTTCTGCTTCCGCTTCCGCTGTCTCTGGAGCCGTCTCTGTCACATCTTCGGGTATCGTCTCCCCTTCGTGAGCTTCTGCTTCCGCTGTCTCTGGAGCCGTCTCTGTCACTTCTGTTTCGACAGAGTTAGAAGCTTCTTCCTCTGCCTTTTCGGTGGCTGTTTTTATAGCTATTTCATTCGCCTCTGCCTCAGCAACCTCTAGAGCTATCTCCTCTGCCTCTTCAGCAGCTAAGTTCTCGGCATCTACGCTAGTTTCTACCCCAGCTAATTCTTTAGCTATCTGCTCAACTTCCGCTATCGTCTCGGTCTCCTCCGCCTCTTCGAGGGCCTCCTCCAGTTCCTCTTCTTCTATTGCTATCTCTTCTGTAGTCTCTTGCAGTGCTTCTTCTGCCTCGATCTCATCTGCCTCTTCAATCGCCGCCTCTAGTTCCTCCTTTGTTGACTCCTGCAAAGCTTCTTCTGCTTGCTCTATTGCTGCTTGTATTGCTTCTTGCAGTGTCTCCTCTTCTTCTGCCTCCTCGATGGCTTCTTGTAATGTCTCTTCTTCTTCTGCCTCCTCGATGGCTTCTTGTAATGTCTCTTCTTCTGCCGCTTCGAGCGCTATCTCATTGGTTACTTCTTCTATAGCATCTTGCAATATTTCCTCTTCCTCCTCTGCCTCTTCGTCTGCCTGCTCCATTGCTTCTTGCAGCGCTTCTTCTTCAATTGCTTCCTCTATAGCCTCCTCAAGTGCCACTTCTGACGCCTCTTCGTCCGCTTCCTCTAGTGTCTCTTGCAACGTCGCCTCTGGTGCCTCTTCTGTATTCTCTTCAAGAGCTTCTTTTTCTGCTTCCTCTACGGCTTCTTGCAAGGCTTCTTGCAGCACTATTTCTTCAATTGCTTCCTCTATAGCCTCCTCAAGTGCCACCTCTGACGCTTCGTCTTCCATCTTCTCTAGTGTCTCTTGCAGCGTTGCCTCCGGGGCCTCTTCTGTAGTCTCTTCAAGAGCTTCTTTTTCTGCTTCCTCTACGGCTTCTTGCAAGGCTTCTTGCAGCGCTTCTTCTTCAATTGCTTCCTCTATAGCCTCTTGCAGAGCCTCTTCTTCCGCTTCCTCGATGGCTTCGCGTAAAGTTTCTACTTCGATGGCTTCTTGTAATAGTTCTTCCTTAAAAGCCTCCTCAGTAAGCGCTGTGTCCGTCGGACTCTCTTCTGCCAGATTTTCTTTCGACTCTTCAATGGCAGCTATAAGCACTGAAGGATCGACTGAGAGAGCTGAGGGATGAAAAGAGAGATCAACCACTGAATCAGACATATGCTCAACAATCGCGGTCTGAATAGTGCTTAACATACGCTGCACAACGACATTCCTGATAGCTCCGGTAACTTTCCCTGTGACAATCGTGTCAACCTCAGAACTCGCACCACTATCCTCTTTGACATACATCAGCACGTCCGATAAAAGCGCTCGTTCTCTTTTGCTCAATGTGTCCTCATCTTGCATTAAAGCGACATATAGAGCATTGATTATTTGTGTAAAACCCTCGTTGTTGGCCACAAAAACCTCCTGCATAAAAAATAAGAAAAGGATCAGTATGGGATTCCGATGTGAGACATTGATAAGCGATAGACCGTAACTTGCCCCGCCACACAATGCGATGGATTTATTGAACAATGTAGATTGTTGCCCGCGAATATTATACGGTGTAATTTTTATGGAGTCAACTTTTCTTTTGCTTTTTTTGTCAGAATTTTCTCTCCCTTATCATCTAGTATTTGAAGCAAAAGAGGTGATGGCAGGCAAAATGAGAAGGAAGCATTTGTGGGTCATCCTTCACTTTTCTGGGGCTTGCAAAGCCCCTCCCCTCCCCAAAAAAAGAAGAAGTGAGGCTGGTTGGTGGGGCGCATGCCCCGCCAACCAGCCTCACTTCTTCTTAAGAAAAGGGGGT
>DAOTTL010000531.1:0-7590 GCA_034438135.1 Ktedonobacteraceae bacterium
TGAGCGATACCTTATACTAAGAGAATGACAAATACGTGTTCAAATTGAAGCGTAAATGCTCCTTTTTTCGTTAAGACTTATGATAAGTCAACAATCGTCATTGAAGACGGTCGGTCCCCCGGACAATGAGCGCTGTCTCCTGGTACTACCCTTCTCTTTTCTGAACACCGCAGACGGCAAAAAGAGAACCCTGAAAAATCACGAAAACCACAATCATCCTTACAGATCAAGATCGAAAGGGAGAGAAACATATGTATGAGATTTTGCCGGGTCAACCCCATCCTTTAGGAGCGATACCCGATAGCGACGGAGTCAATTTCGCACTCTTCTCGCAACATGCTACATCTGTAGAGCTTTTGATATTCAATACGCACCAGGAACCAGTGCAGGTCGTTTCGCTGGACCCCCAGGAACACCTGACCTTTCATATCTGGCATGCTTATGTGCGCGGTCTGAAGCCGGGAGCGCACTATGCGTACAGGGTCGATGGTCCCACAGATATCCATCGCGAGGGCGACCGTTTCAACCCGAAGAAAGTGCTGATCGATCCCTACTCAAAGGGCAATACCTCAACTTACTGGAAGCGGGTTGACGCGCTGGGTGATGGGGACAATCTGCTGACCTCCATGCGCAGTACTGTGATCGATCATACGACCTATGACTGGGAAGAAGATCAGCCGCTGAAGCGTCCGCTGAACGAGAGCATTATCTACGAAATGCACGTTGGCGGCTTCACACGCTCACCCTCCTCTAACTGTAAGTATCCAGGCACGTTCAGAGGCATTATTGAAAAACTGCCCTATTTGCAACAACTGGGAATTACAGCCGTTGAACTGATGCCTATTTTTGCCTTCGATGAAACTGTTCTGGACCGTACCAATCCTCTAACTGGCGAGCCACTGGAGGACTACTGGGGCTACAATCCCTTAAGCCATTTCGCGCCTCATCCGGCCTACTGCGTCTCACCGAACGAGGGCACCCATATGCGAGATTTTCGCGATATGGTCAAGGCCTTGCACAAAGCCGGGATCGAGGTTCTACTGGATGTCGTTTTCAATCACACTGGCGAGGATGGCGATAACGGACCTACGATCAACTTCCGTGGGATTGATAATTCCATCTATTATCTGCTCGACCCACTCGACCGCGCTAACTACTTGAACTACTCCGGCACAGGGAATACCTTTAACTGCAACCATCCAATCGCTGATAAGCTCATCGCTGACTGTCTGCGATGGTGGGTAACCGAGATGCATGTCGATGGCTTCCGTTTTGATGAAGGTTCGATTCTCTCGCTGGATGTTGATGGCAGTACGATGGAGTATCCGCCGGTTATCTGGCATATCACGCTCTCAGAGGCTCTGGCCGATACCAAGGTCATTGCCGAACCCTGGGATGCTGCTGGACTCTACCAGGTTGGCAGTTTTCCCGGCTATCGTTGGAGCGAGTGGGATGGCAAATATCGTGACGATATACGCAGTTTTATCAAGGGCGATCCTGGCATCGTGAGCACGGTCGCGTCACGTATCGCGGGCAGTGCAGATATCTACCAGTCCACAAAGCGCGTGCCCACTAACGGCATCAACTTCATCACCTGTCATGATGGTTTTACCCTCAACGATCTGGTCTCTTATGACGAGAAGCATAACGAGGCCAACGGTGAAGATAATCGCGACGGTATCGATAATAATCAGAGTTGGAACTGTGGAGCTGAGGGAAAAACTGATCTGCTAGATGTAGAGGCACTGCGCCAGCGTCAGATCAAGAACTTTATGGCCATCCTGCTGCTCTCGCAGGGTGTGCCGATGCTTCTGATGGGCGATGAGGTACGCCGCACCCAGCAGGGCAATAATAATGCCTATTGCCAGAATACGCCCTTGAGCTGGTTCGATTGGACTCTGCTCGACGAGCATGCGGGTCAACTGCTTTTCTGTCAGCGTATGATTGCCTTCCGCAAAAATCATCCCAACTTGCAGCGCAAGCAGTTTTTTACTGGCGAGCCGGATGCTTCTGGCCAGAAGGATATCGAATGGCACGGAACCTATCTTGGTAGTCCCGACTGGAACAATCCCAGTGCACAGGCGCTGGCCTTCACCATCTGGGGTCAGCAGCGGGATAACGATATCCATGTCATGCTCAATATGGATATGCAGGATCTGGACTTCGAGGTACCATCGGTCCAGGGTAAAAGCTGGTATATCGCCGTGGACACAGGCCAGGGTTCGCCCGACGACATCGCCGAGTCGGGTCATGAACGACGGTTCAGTGATCCGAAATACCATGTTACCGGCCATAGCATCGTGGTCTTGATGACAAAGTAGTTATCTGGCATCCCTTAGAAAAGAAAAAGAGCAGTGGGCATAGCTGCTCTTTTTCTTTTCTAAACTCTCGTGTGGTGTCTTCAAATTCTACATCAGCATAGATATCAGCCAGGGAGAGATGTAAGCCCAGACTATACAATGTGATTTCACTATCAGCCTCAAAAGCATCATAGATCCACAAAACGCTCTTTTTACGATAGATCTCTACCTCTGGCAAGCGTGAGTCTGCGAGCACATATTTTTCAATGGTAGGATGAGCACGATAGTTTTTGAGTTTCCACGTTCGGTCTGTGAGTTCCGTGCCTGGGGAGAGCACTTCAACGATGAGACGAGTTTATCCACTTCTGGTGTGCATTAAAAATATATGGGTCGATTCTATCAAAGTTATTCTAGTGTAACATAGATGGGAAAGCACAAAGCTAGAGTTATGGATCACCTCTCCTTTTGAAAAAGGATCAAAACGCCCTTTTCTGGCGGCTGCGCCGCCATAGGTTCTATGAGTCATCTCTGCTTTTGCAAAAGCAGGTCAAAAGGCTTTCGGCCTGCTATACAGGCTACCCCACCCCCCTTTCTTAAGAAGAAGTGAGGCTGTGTGGCTGGGCGAATGACCAGCCACACAGCCTCACTTCTTCTTTTCTTGGAGGGGAGGCTTTGCAAGCCGCTCAAACATGTGAGATAACTCACAAAAATAGCTCAACCTCCCCCTTGACAGGTTGCGATATATCGTTATAATTAATTATAACGATATAGCGCAACCTGTCAGTGAACGACAAAGAATTCTCATTAGACCAACTTGACAGAGTTCCTTCCCACGTTGTATAATTAGGTTGCCTAATAAATTAGTTACCAACCTATATAAATAACGAGGGCTGGAGCATGAGTAAAGATGCGAACTGGGACATGGGTCCAAAGGCGGACATGAGCCCAACAGTGATGAAACTGTTACAGGCATTCAGTCAGTTTGGCAGGACTGAATGGCACCAGAGGTCAATCGCAGGGTGCAAGCCAAGTGAAATTCGAGTGCTCTTCTGTATCGGCAGGAATGATCAACCTGACACATCCGAAATAAAAGTCTCAGAGATTAGCAAATCACTGCATGTCACCTCTCCAACGGTGACGCAACTTTTGAAAAGTCTGGAGGCCAACGGGCTGGTGGAGCGCAGACTCGACCTCGCCGATCGACGATCGGTCGGCGTCAGCTTAACTGAAAAAGGGAAATACGTTCGTTTGGAAGCTAGAAAAATGTTTGCAACCTCCTTTAAGGGGTTAGTGGATTACCTGGGAGAGAATGAGAGCGAACAACTTGCCGAACTTTTATTCAAGGCATTTTCTTACTTTGATGATGGAGAAAACAACATGATGTTTCAATCAGCATGGAAGGAGAACGAGGAAGCATATGATTAAATTATTGCGGTTTATGAAACCGTATCGCATCACAGTAATCTGGGTTTCGCTGCTGGCATTAGCCCAGGCGCTGGCAATCCTCTATCTGCCCAATTTAATGGCCGATATTGTGGATAATGGAATAATCAAAGGCGATACAAACTACATCTGGAAAATTGGCGGTATCATGGGGCTGGTGACCCTTGCAGGCACCACTTGCGCCGTCATAGGAATTTTCTATTCCTCCAAAGTTGCAACCGGCTTTGGAAGAATTATTCGAGCCAAAATCTTCACCCACGTAGAACAATTCTCACTTCACGAGTTCGATAGCGTCAGTACGGCCTCACTCATCACCCGCACGACGAACGATACAACTCAGGTGCAGCAACTTTTAGTGATCGTCCTGAACATGATGATCACAGCCCCGATGATCCTGATCGTCGGTATCATTCTGGCACTTAACCAGGATGTTGGACTATCCTGGATTCTGCTCGTGCTTATTCCTATTCTTGTAGGAGCTATTGTCCTGCTCATAACTCGGGCGACACCGCTGTTCCGCATGATGCAGATAAAACTTGATAAGATCAACCTTATCCTGGATGAGGGACTGTCCGGCGTGCGCGTTGTGCGTGCCTTTGATCGTACAAAATACGAAGAGCAGCGCTTTGACGTAGCAAACCAGGATGTTACAGACATAGCTATTAGAGTGAACCGGCTTATAGCGATACTTATGCCGATGATGATGCTGGTTGTAAACCTCTCCAGTGTGGCCATTCTCTGGTTTGGAGGGATGCGCGTCGATAGTGGAGCTATACAGATCGGCGCAATGATCGCGTTCCTGCAATATGCCATGCAAATTCTGTTTGCACTCATGATGATCTCCATGATGTTTGTCATGTTTCCACGTGCGGCAGCCTCTGCCACTCGTCTCAACGAAGTATTAGACATTGAGCCAGAGATCAGGGACGCCGAAAAAGTCAGGCATGCAGATCAGGAGAGGGGCTACGTAGAGTTTCGAGATGTTACATTTAGCTATCCCGGTGCGGAAGAGCCTGCACTCTCTAACATCTCGTTCACGGCGCATCCCGGCGAAATCACCGCCATCATTGGCGGCACAGGAGCTGGTAAGACCACCCTGGTCAGTCTCATTCCTCGCTTTTACGATATAGATTCCGGCAACATTCTGATTGATGGAGTCGATCTGCGCGAGGTCTCGCAGGCAGAGCTACGAGAGAAAATCGGCTTTGTTCCACAGAAAGCCATCCTCTTCTCTGGCTCGATCATCGATAATCTCCGCTACGGCAAAGAAGATGCATCCGACGAAGAGATGCAACACGCGGCAGAGACCGCTCAGGCAACCGAGTTTATCTCAGGCATGGCTGATGGGTTTCAATCGACCATCTCACAGGGAGGCACGAACGTCTCTGGTGGTCAGAAGCAGCGCCTCTCGATCGCTCGCGCACTGGTGAGAAGACCTGAAATTTACATTTTCGACGATAGTTTCTCAGCACTTGACTTCAAAACAGATGCCCGCTTGCGCTCGGCACTTAAAAAAGAAACGCTCGATTCGACCGTACTAATCGTTGCTCAACGCGTCAGCACTATCATGGATGCGGACCGCATCATTGTTCTTGAAGATGGACGTATTGTGGGTATGGGTACGCATAAAGAGCTGATGGAGACCAGCGAGGTCTATCACGAGATTGTCTCCTCACAGCTTTCAATGGAGGAAATTGCATGAACGAAGCACGGAGACAACCATCCCAGGCCGCCATGCCCATGCGAGGGCCTATGGGCCAGATGGGGAAGATAGTTGAGAAACCGAAGGATTTCAAAGGAACGCTCAGGCGTTTCCTGACCTACTTCGCACCTCAGAAATACCGTCTGATGGTTGTGCTGGGCGCGGCCATCATCGGTACAATCTTCAATATTATTGGACCGAAGATCCTGGGTCTGGCAACGACAAAACTCGCTGATGGCGTTATCGCAAAGTACCAGGCCTTCATTCGCCATCAGCCAGCCCCTGGTATTGATTTCACCTATATCGGGCACATCCTGCTCATCCTGCTGGGACTGTATATTATCAGTTCGATCTTTATATACATCCAGCAGTATGTGATGGCGGGAGTGGCGCAAAGAATGGTGTACAAACTGCGCAAGGAAGTCGATGAAAAACTTTCGCGCCTGCCGCTGAAATTTTTCGACGCACGCCCTCATGGCGAAATTCTCAGCCGCGCGGTCAATGATATGGACAATATCAGCACCACTCTGCAACAGAGTCTGACACAGCTCATCACATCCCTGGTAACCATCGTAGGTGTCATCGTTGTGATGCTTACGATCAGTCCACTGCTGAGTCTGATTGTGATCCTGACACTCCCACTCAGCATTTTTATCACGATGAGCATCGCGAAACGCTCACAGACCTTCTTCAGAGAACAGCAGCGAGCACTGGGACATCTCAATGGACACGTTGAGGAGATGTACACGGGCCACAAAATCGTCAAAGCCTTTGGACATGAGAAAAAGTCTATTGATGAATTTACAGTCCTGAATGAAAAACTCTATGAAGCGGGCTGGAAAGCGCAGTTTGTTTCTGGCATTATCATGCCGCTAATGCGCTTTGTGGGCAATATTGGCTATGTCTTTGTGAGTGTGGTTGGAAGTATCCTGGTCATCAGGGGTTCCATCGGGCTTGGAGATGTGCAGGCCTTTATTCAGTATGCACAGCAGTTCACGATGCCGATCACCCAGGTTGCCAATATCATCAATATTATCCAATCCACGATGGCCTCCGCTGAACGTATCTTTGAGCTGCTCGATGAGCAAGAAGAGATACCAGAGTCTCCTGAGGCGCTGGTCATTGAGGCTCCAAAGGGTTCGGTTCAATTTGAGCATGTGCGCTTTGGCTATAAAGAGGACTCTATCCTGATGGAGGATATGAACATCGATGTTCAGCCGGGACAGACGATCGCGGTCGTTGGACCCACAGGCGCAGGCAAAACCACCCTGGTGAACCTTTTGATGCGCTTCTACGAGGTCAGTGGTGGTCAAATCCTGGTTGACGGAGTGGACATCACCCAAATTCAACGCGGAGCACTGCGTCGGACGTTCGGGATGGTCCTTCAGGATACCTGGCTCTTCAACGGAACCATTCAGGAGAATATCGCATATGGACGCGAGGATGCCACAAATGATGAGATTGTCCAGGCTTCTAAAGCGGCTTTTGCGGATCATTTCATTCGCACAATGCCCGAAGGCTATAGCACGATCCTGAACGAGGAAGCCACGAACATTTCGCAGGGACAGAAGCAGTTGCTCACAATTGCTCGCGCTTTCCTGGCCGATCCAGAGATTCTCATCCTGGACGAAGCAACCAGTAGCGTGGATACTCGTACCGAGATCCAGATTCAGCAAGCTATGGGCGAGTTGATGAAGGGTCGGACAAGCTTTGTGATCGCTCACAGACTCTCGACCATCCGTGATGCTGATCTCATCCTGGTCATGAATCATGGAACGATTGTAGAGAAAGGAACTCACGAAGAGTTGCTGGCCGCGAACGGTTTCTATGCCGATCTGTACAACAGTCAGTTCTCTGGCTATGCTCTTCTGGAGCAAGCAGTCTAGCGCAAAGAGCTCTTATAAGTCATCTCTGCTTTTGCAAAAGCAGGAGAAAAGGCGTTCGGCCTGCATAGCAGGCCACCCTACTCTCTTTTCCCAAGAAGAAGGGAGCGTGTGTAGCGGGGCGAACGCCCCTGCCACACACGCTCCCTTCTTCTTTTTTCGGGAGAAGGGGTGGCTTTGCAAGGCGCAGAAAAGGTAGGGATGACTCATGATGCTTGCGCTGCGTTGCATTATACGAGAAAGGAAGCCACAACAATGTCGT
>DAOTTL010000532.1:0-5353 GCA_034438135.1 Ktedonobacteraceae bacterium
AGGCTGGTCACAGGCCCGTTTGGGCAGAGAACTAGGTACAGGAGAAGACGTGATCAGTCGGTGGGAACGTGGTGAGAGAAATCCCAGTCCTTTTTTTCAGGAGAAACTTTGCCTGCTTTTTGGAAAGAATGCGCGTGAATTGGGTTTTCTCAAGCAGGCTCTTGCCGGTGGGCACCCTGTCACGGTTCATCCAGTGGCGAAGACAGGGATAGTGACAGCCCCAATTGTGGCTCACCTGGAACCATTCACCTTTGGCACAATTGTTACTACCTGGATAGTTGTAGATGGAGACGGAGTTCATCAGTATTATCGTCCCAACATTGGAAGCCATTTGGATCCACGTTCGGAGAGTCTTCCGCCTGAGTTAGAGTTGCGCAAAAAAGACATTGAGCAGAAACAATTGCACAATCGAGAGCAGGGAAGAGCTTTCCACTGGAATGGCCAGCGTTACAGTCTCAACCGCTTTGTGCTCAGTCGTGAGGGACCCGAAGAGGATCTCGCGCTGGATTTGTGGTTTACTCCCTCGGACTACTTTACCTTTCTGGCGACGAACATGTCTCTTGACGACGAAAAATTACGTCAGAAGTATCTGCACGATGTCGATTGGAGTCAGCCGGTGCCGTTTTTCTCCAATTCGTTCGGCGTTTATCTACTAGGCCTGACCTCGGACAATTTTGTTTTGTTTACCCATCGAGGGCGTGATCTGGGGAGTCGGCCAGGTGAGTACAACGTTTCGGTTTGCGAAGGTCTAAGCATTGTCGACACTATTCAGGAACCGGATGTTTATCATTGCGCTGAAAGAGGGATTGTTGAGGAACTGGGTCTTCAGGCCCCTGAGGGTTTTCTTTCCAATCGCATTGATATATTGAGCTTTGGTGTGGATATTGGTTATTCGCAGTGGGGACTCCTGGGTATGTTTAGGAGTTATAAGACAGCGAAGGAGATCCAGCATTATCGGCGCTCTGGACTCAAAGATCGTCTGGAGAATGCCAATCTTTACGCGATCCCCTTTCAGCTCTCCGAGATTATCCCATTTGTCTTTGATCGTGCTCCCTGGGCACCTGGGGGTCTGGCCTGTCTTTACCACGCCCTGGTACATGAATTTGGCCGTGATCAGGTTGAGTTATCTATCAATAGAGAGGTTGAGCGTAGGGGTCTATTATAGGAATGTTTCTCTTTGTGGTATACTGAATAGTATAGTATGGAAGAGGATGATCAGCAACGCGGCGGATTACCATCGTTGTATCCGCCGCGCCTTGTTGCAGAGAAACATGGCTCAAGAGCTAGTGTAGCGTATGGCCCTGTTGCGGCCAACATAGATGGAGAAAAGTATGACCACCCGGACACATCAGGCAGTTCCCGTTCCTGAAGTTCAACCCCGTCAAGCCATTCCTGCCCAGAATTTGCGCGTTCCTGGTCCAACGCCGGTTCCTGAACGTATCCTGGCGGAGATGGCCAGACCTATGATCAATCATCGTGGCCCGGAGTTCGCAGCCATCATGCTGCGTGTTACTGCCCGTCTGCAATATTTTTTCCAGACCACCTCGCCGGTTATGACGTTTCCTGCCTCTGGTACCGGAGGACAGGAGGCCGCTGTTGCCAATCTTTTCTCGACGGGCGATCATGTGATCTCTGTTACTATTGGGAATTTTGGCGATCGGCTGGCGACTATAGCGAGTAAATTTGGCCTGAATGTGACAAAGTTTGCTTTCCCCTGGGGAGAGGCTGCGGATCCGGAGATAGTTGCTCAGAAATTGCAGGATGTTGCGCCGTACAAGGGTGTTTTGCTCACGCATAACGAGACCTCAACGGGCGTGGCAAACGATATTGAAGCCCTGAGCCGCATCATTCGTGCCCACAATCCAGACGCGCTTATTGTCGTAGATGCTGTGAGTTCATTGGGTTGTCTACCTCTGGAGATGGATCCCTGGGATCTGGATGTGGTCTTTACTGGTTCTCAGAAGGGATGGATGACTCCTCCCGGACTGATGATGATTGCGGCTGGTCCTCGTGCCCTTGAGGCGAATAAGACAGCCAATCTTCCACGCTATTACTTCGATTGGGGTCTCGCGCTGAAAAATCTGTCCAAGGGACAGCATCCCACTACTCCGCCTGTCTCGCTTTTCTACGCGCTGGATCTCGCTTTGGAGTTAATGCTGGAAGAGGGTCGTAGCGCTATCTTCGAGCGCCATGTAAAGGCCGGTGAGTACGTACGAGGTCGTGCAAGACAGCTCGGTCTGGATCTACTGGCAGATCATCCCAACGCTTCCAATACGGTCTCAGCGATTCGTAACCCGGAAGGTATCGATGGGAAGGCCCTGATCAAGGTTTTGCGCGAGGAAGATCATATCGTTCTGGCCGGTGGACAGGGTGAGTTGGAGGGGAAGATCTTCCGTATTGGTCATCTGGGCTACTTTAAAGAGCAAGATCTGGCGGAAGTCATGGATCGACTGGAATTTCGTCTCAAAGAAGCGGGCTACAAAAAATAGAGAGGATGCGCCGAGAATCATGGTAGAAGTGGATCAAGTCAAGCCTGATGGGCCGGACAAGATTTTGATTGCGGATGCAATTGCGCAGGAGGGTATTGATCTTTTGCGTCAGGAATTGCCTGATGTTCAGGTTGATATTCGCACTGGCCTTACTCCTGAGCAGTTGCGGGCAATTATTGGCGATTATACGGCTCTGATTGTGCGTAGCTCTACACAGGTGACCGCTGACATTCTTGCGGAGGCTCGTCAGATGAAGATCGTTGGACGGGCCGGCGTGGGTGTAGACAATATTGATACAGAAGCTGCGACCCGGCAGGGCATTATAGTGGTCAATTCGCCCACGGGCAACATTGTAGCGGCAGCGGAGCATTCGATTGCTATGCTGATGGCAATGGCCAGACATATTCCAGCTGCGAGTAGTAGCACACGAGCCGGCAAATGGGAAAAGAATCGTTTTATGGGAACCGAGGTTCGCAACAAGATCCTGGGTATTGTGGGTCTGGGAAAAGTTGGAACCGAGGTAGCAAAGCGTGCTCAGGGTTTAGAGATGCAAGTGATTGCTTTCGACCCTTATGTCTCCCTTGAGCAGGCACGAAAACTCAATGTGACGATGTTCACATTGGAGGAAGTTCTGAGTCGGGCCGATTTTGTGACCCTGCACACCTCCCTGACCAGCGGTCCCAACGGAACCCGTGGACTGATCAGTGAGCATGAGTTGGGGCTGATGAAACCGGGAGCGCGGCTGATTAACTGTGCGCGGGGGGGTCTGATTGACGAAGAGGCGCTTTTGCATGCTTTGAATGAGGGACGTCTGGGTGGGGTTGCGCTGGATGTTTTCAGTCAAGAGCCTATTCGTGATAATGAGACTCTCAAACAACTGCTTGCGAACGACCTTGTGATTGCGACTCCTCATCTGGGCGCTTCAACTGAAGAGGCGCAGGTGGGAGTGGCCACTGATGTAGCCGAACAGGTTGTATCGGTTATGCGAGGTGGGTTTCCGCGTGCAGCGATCAACGCGCCTCTCCTCCTGCCTGAGACCCTCCAGATCTTGCAACCCTATATGCAGTTAGTCGAGAAGTTGGGACGTCTCTACACACAACTTCAGCCAGGACCGCTGAGTCGGGTAGAGATCTCATTCAGTGGAGAGATTGCTAACTATGATCTGCGTCCACTTAAAGCTGGTCTGATCAAGGGTCTGCTAGAATCGATCTCAGACGCGCATGTCAACATGATCAACGCTCCGATTCTGGCGAAACAGTGGGGATCGGAGATCATTGAGCAGAAATCATCGGTTCCTGCCGAGTTTGCTAACCTGGTCACTCTGCGTGTTCTGGATAGTAACGGCTATACCTCTTCGTTTGCAGGTAAACCTGGCTCAGGCGACGAGCGCATTGAGGTATTGAGCGGTACAGTCATGCATGGCATCCCGAAAATTGTGCGCGTTGGACGCTATTGGGCCGAGATTGCACCAGAGGGTTATATCTTGTTCTGTCGCAACTATGATCAGCCTGGTATGATCGGGCGTGTTGGTATGGTGCTGGGTGAAGCAAAGGTGAATATTCGTCATATGGATGTTGGCCCAAGTGCTCGCGAACCTCGCGCCTATGATCCCACCAGTACCCCTGATACGGCCTTGATGATCGTTTCGGTCGATGAACCAATTCCTGCCTGGGCATTGGCGAAAATCGGTGAGCAGGGCGATATCTTTGGCCTGACGCTTGTGAAACTTTAACTTTTCTGATTTTATGAGTCATCCCTCATTTTGGCAAAATGAGCGAATGCCTTTCTCGGGCGGCTGCGCCGCCCTCTTTTCAGAAGAAAAGGCTGAGATTGCCAGTAGCGAAGCTACTGGCAATCTCAGCCTTTTCTTCTGTCTTTTCTTTCTCTGGGGTGGTTTCGCTCAGGAATTTCATTCGTCAACAACTATACCTTCAAAAGGTCATGCTCAGCTGCCGCCTCTTCCTCTTCAGTTTCAACGTTTTTCTTGACATAACGTTTGATAATATGTCGAAACAAGAGATAAGCTAACAGAAGGAGAGAGAGGAGTCCAAGTGCTAGCCAGGTATAGGTCTGCATCAGTTTCATAGCTGTTTTCCACTGTGGGCCAAGCATCCAGCCGATAAGCAGGCAGAAGGTGCACCAGAGAATCGAGCCACTCACCGCGGATGCCAGAAAGCGCTTGAAGGACATGGCAGATATTCCCGCCAGGAAACAGGCGAAAGGGCGTACGTAGGGGAGCAGACGTGAGCAGAAGATCATACGCATCCCTGCTCGTTGAAACCAGCGTTCCGCCATATGGATACGGATTATGCGAATATGGAGAAGTTTTGTCAGGCGCAGCAAGAAATTTTCGCCATAGCGTCGTCCAAGCCCATAGGCAGTACCGGCTCCCAGAGTGCTTCCCATGATTGAAGCAAGCAGCAGAAGGCCAAGATGGGCACGCCCAAGTGCAGCCAGGGCTCCTACAAACAGAAGTAAAGTTGTGTTCACGATCGGTATCCCGCTACTCTCCAGCAGAAGTAGTATCAGTACTAACAGGTAGATGAGTAGTGGAGGGATATGCAGCATCGTCTGTGCAAATGCATCCACGTGGGTGTCCTTTGTCTAAATCTCTCACGATAAGTAGAGAGATATGTCACAGTTCATCATTTTTTTCAGGACATTTCAGTAGCATTTTTCACTTTTTCAGTGTGAAGAAGTAGTCACAATTCTGTTATTTCACTTTTTACATGACCTTCCTCATAATAGGACGAACCAGTAATACCCTGGGTTGCAAATGTGCCCTGTTGAGCAGATTTTTCAGCGGCTTGCAAAGTCGCTCCTCCCCCGAAAAAAGAAGAAGTGAGGCTGTGTGGCGGGGCGTT
>DAOTTL010000533.1:0-9569 GCA_034438135.1 Ktedonobacteraceae bacterium
CGAGCCTGTGTGGCGGGGCATGCGCCCGTCGCACAGGCTCGCATCTTCGTGTACTCTCTCGGGATTATTTGTTATGATATGATCAGAAAGAATATGAATGAAATACCTATTCTCATAGATATTTTTCCCTGCTTCCCTTGCATCCCTGCTTTTCACATCAAGCGAATAAAAGGGCAGAGTGTGAGAAATACTATTCCATCCAGCCCAGGTCTCTGGCAAGGGATCAATGAAGTACATAGGAGTTCATGAATGTATACGGGTCAGGTACTGCTTCAGCTTATTGTTATCCTGGTAGTTGTTCAACTTTGTGGATCTTTGTGTAGTAGAATTGGCCAGCAATGGGTGATCGGAGAAATTCTAGCCGGGCTGGCCTTAGGTCCCTCGCTTATCGGCTGGCTCTGGCCAGGTCTGGAAAGTTTTCTCTTTCCAGGAACAACTCTCCCCATCCTGCAAACGCTCGGAGATATAGGCTTGATTCTCTACATGTTCTCTTTAGGATCACGCCTGGATATCAATCAGATGTGGCGTCAGGGTCGCAAGGCCATCGTGACCTCGCTTAGCGGTATTTTACTCCCATTCACGCTGGGTGCTGCACTGGCGTTTTTTATGTATCCAAATTTTGCTGGACCCAAGGCGACATCGTTCTCTTTTCTGCTACTCATTGGCACCGCTATGGCAATTACCGCGTTTCCAGTATTGGCGCGTTTGTTGGTAGAGAAAGGCCTGATAGAAACAAAAATAGGTCTTCTGGCCCTCTCATGCGCAGCAGTTGATGACGTCATCGCCTGGTGTCTGCTGGCACTGGTGATAACGGTCATCCATTCTAGTAGCCTGTTGCTTGTGCTGCTCACCATTGGGCTGATCATCCTTTTCACGGTCATATTATTTATGGTGATCCGTCCATTGCTCATTCTTGCGGAGAGGCGTATTCACTCAAAGCCAATTCTACTGACATTTGTGCTGATCTTACTGCTCTGTGGAGCTTATATAACGAGTTCCATAGGTGTTCATCCTGTTTTTGGAGCCTTCCTGGTGGGCCTGGTTCTGCCAAGAACTGAACTCTTCGCCGATTATACCAGGAACATTGATCAGGTCAATACAATTCTTTTTCTCCCGCTATTCTTTGTCTATAGCGGTTTACGAACACAGATAGGTCTGATCAACTCGCCAATTCTCTTGCTACTGTGTCTCCTGATCATTCTGGTGGCCTGTGTAGGAAAAATTGGAGGCGGGACGCTTTCGGCCCGTTGGATGGGAGAGACATGGCGTGATGCCTTCAGGCTGGGCTTCCTCATGAATACACGAGGATTAGTAGGATTGATCGTTTTAAATATTGGCCTGAGTCTGGGCGTTCTTTCTCCGACTCTCTTTACGATACTGGTGGTGATGGCCTTGATAACTACGATGATGGCCTCCCCACTCCTCTCTCTCATTACAGCGAGATTTGAGCTGCTTGAATAGATTGGGCAATCGCCAGGTATCAGTCATCCCCAATTTTCAGCGGCTTGTAACGCCGCCCCTTCCCCTCTAACAGGGCTTCGCAAAGGTCGTTTCTTTCCCCGCCCACCCTTTTGAGAGGCTCGGAGGCAGCGCGACCGCGCTCTCTCCGAGCCTCTTGTTTTCCTGGGGAGACGCGAATGCGCCACAACGCACATCAGCTCCTCTCTCTGTCACCTCCGGCGACAGAGAGAGGAGCGAGAAAAACCTCTACCTGTGAGTGGGTCTGGCCATGGCTGAGCAGTGACTTTTGCGAAACCCTGCCCCCTCTAAAAAGGAGGAAAGGATGCGTTTGCCAGTAGCGAAGCTACTGACAAACGCATCCTTTCCTCCTTAAAACATGGCGGCGCAGCCGCCAGAAAAAGACGTTTGCTCTTCTTAAGAAATGGGGGATGAGTCATAGCCCTGCCCCCATTTCTTAAGAAGAAGTGAGTTCGAGTGGGACGGCTTTGCAAGCCACAGAGAAGTTAGGGATGCCCTATCTTCTCTGCGTTTCTCATTTAGCTAGTGGGAACGTTAGCTCGACCCATGCCAACCGGCGGCATATTTGGTCCACTGCCAACGTAGCGCACGGCGGTGCCTAGTGCCGTCACCTCCATCCACTCATTATTGTGGAGAAACTCTACGTTGATATCCACGCCAATCACACCATCGGCACCTAACTGGTCGGCCTCAAATTGCATGCGGCTCAGCGCCAGTTCACGTGCCTGATACATCAGTTGAGAATACTCTTTGAGTTCGCCCTGGAAATTGGATTTGATGCCAACCAGCCAGTTGCGAATGGCACCCATCGAATAGATGCAGTTGCCAATAACCAGACCCATGGGCTGGAAACCTTTATCGATGACCAGCCAGAACTCCTGACCGGTAAGGTCGGAAGTAAAGGCACGACCGCGATACCCTGGCTTCAGGTCCATGGGACTACGTGGTTCAGCCATATATACCTCGCTTTCTCATACTGCTGCCGCTCCGATGACGGACATCCTTCCTGCTGATCCCGCTACCGGATAAACCGCTGGCAGCACTTTGGTGTTTGTCGCCTAGCATATGGTACTGCTAGTTTGCTGTCAACAGCCAGCAGTTCCTTCCATTACTATATGTAGGATCGCCTCCGTCATCTGGTCTCTGGACACCGTTATCTCTTCCTGGCTCCACTGGATGGCAGTTCCGAAAATTGTCCAACTGACAATGCTGGCGATGGTTTCCAATGGCATAGAGAACCCATCTGTTTCACCTGCGCACCTCTTCTGTTTGAGCCATGTGAGGAGAAGACTGGTCAATTCTTCGTGAGTGGCTCGTTCAAGTAATGGCACAAAGACAAGGGATGAGTGACGTTGGTGACAGTACTTCTGCTCAAAGTTATCCAACATCGCTTGGATGAGTAGTTGCAACGTTCTGCTGTTCCATTGGGGCGAGGGAGGAAGTGCGCTCGCCAGCATCAGATGAAACTGCTCACGGATAATCGTCTCTGCCAGCATATATTTATCGGCAAAATGGAGATAAAAAGTTCCTCGATTGACATTGGCTCGCTCAGTAATATCCTGGACATTCATGGTTAGAAAGTTCTTTTCAGCTTCCCAGACACCCCTTCCTGTAACGCCCTCTTCCCATATGATTTCTCTAAATGCCCGCTGTAACATCTGACGAGTACGCTGGACACGCCGATCCACGTGCCTCTTATTTAGTCATCATGCATCTGCTCCCGTCTCCCCTTAAACTCTGTCAGGTGGCGCGAAATTTCTCAACAGTTTTTGCCTTGTGTTCAATACCCAACAGAAGCAGAAAGTTGAGTATTGATTGATGTGTGACCGAACCTTACTATTATAGACGGCAACCATGAAATCAGGCAACCAGGAGATGATATTCGTCTCGCTAGAAGTAGGATTGAAAGGAAGAACAATATGCAGTCATCAGGACATACGCTTGAAGACATAGCGCAGCACTACAGTGCAGCAACCGATGCACTCTATGAGATAGGTAGAATATACTATACCCTTGGAAAATCAACTGATGCCCAACGTCTGCTTCAGGGATCTCTACAATTGTTTGAGGCGAGTGAGGCAAAACCTCAGCATCGCCTCAAGTTGCTCCTTCTCTATACACAGGTTCTTCTCGTAGATCTTTTGCTCGCTCGTGGAAACAAAAATACTGACCTTCTGTTTTCAACCATACTGAATGCCAGACAGATTGCCGATGCATCTCAGATACAACAAAATATTGCGGACTCACTGAGTTTGCTTGGACAGGTGCACTACTTTACGACTGTAGTGAGCGGTGCGTTGGTAGACAGTCCCCAAAGTGGCAAGTACGATGAGGCCCTTGTGTGTCAGCAACAGGCTCTGGAACTGCGGGAAATGCTGCATGATACGCGAGGGATGAGCGAATCGTACTTTCAACTCGGTGTTATCTATGAACGCTGGCAACAATATGCTCGATCGGAGGAATACTATACAAAAGCCTACCAACTTGCCGAACAGTTCGGTCATCTCTTTGAAAAGACCGAACCTGTCCGCCATTTTGCTCTCCATGCTCTGATCAAAGGAGACCTCGATCAGGCACTTACGTTCGCCTTGCAAGCTCTGCAATTGCGTGAGGAAGCGGGCTTTACACCTTACTTACCCCTGGATCATCTTTTGCTGAGAGATGTCTATGAGGCAAAAGATGATCAGGCACAGGCACAGTTCCACACGCAGAAAGCCTCTGCTATAGCATCAGAGATGGGTTATCCGGCACTTGTGTCCTCCATCCCTGGCATAATAGGAAGACTAACAGCCTCGCAGAACGAACCGTAGGGGCCAGCAGCACTCAAAAAGCGCTCGCAGCAAAAACGGGCTAGCCTTGACGACCGATCTTTGACAAGCCAGAAAGAATAGCGTAAGGTACAGGTGATTTACTAATAATCCGGCACCAACGTGTGGAGAGGATCATATGTCAACGCCCGCCCGTCGTCAATACTTACAGATCAAAAGCCAGTACCCTGATACTTTACTCCTCTACCAGGTTGGCGACTTTTATGAGACGTTCGATGAGGACGCTCGTGTCGCCGCTCGGGACCTTCAAATCGTGCTGACGAGCCGCCATTATGGAGAAGATGAACGCGTTCCTCTGGCTGGCATCCCCATTCATGCCCTTGATAATTATGTCGGCAAGCTGGTCGCTCGTGGACACCGGGTGGCTATCTGTGAGCAGATCGGCGAAGTTCCCAGCAAGGGCGTGGTGAATCGTGCCGTGACGCGCATTCTGACCGCTGGAACGCTTTCAGAACCCAATCTCTTGCCCTCACGTCAAAATAATTATCTGGCCGCAATCGCTCAGGGACGTAGCCAGACCGGCCTGGCGTCGGTGGATGTGAGTACGGGTGAGTTTAGCGTGACCTGGTTCAGTCCCGATGAACTACCTGCGGCCCTGGAGGCGGAGTTGCAACGGCTGGCCCCTGCGGAATGTCTGGTTCAGGAAGGTCACAGAGCACAGTCCTTTCAGATGCCCAATGAGACGATGACGACGACGACCTGTCCCGCCTCGTTTTTCGAGGTGGAGATGGCCCAGACCCGACTTTGCCGACTCTTCGAGACTCGTTCACTTGAGGCTTATGGCTGTGCACAGTCGCCTCAGGCCATCGCGGCGACGGGCGCTATTGTCGCTTATCTGGAAAAGATGAACGGCAAGCTGCTATCACTGCTGACCTCGCTGCGCTCGTATCGTGCAACAAACTATATGATTCTCGATGCCCATACGCAGCGCAATCTGGATCTGCTCCAGGGGTCGCGCAGCGGAACCACTCAGGGCAGTCTGCTGAACGTGCTGGACCGTACGATTACTCCCATGGGTGCTCGCAGGCTTCGCCGCACCATTACGCGTCCACTACTGGATCTCGTTGAACTGGATGCACGTCTGACAGGCGTTGAAGAACTCTATGAGAGTCCCGCACTGCGCAGTCGTTTCACTCTTCACCTGCAACGCCTGGGGGATATGGAGCGCATCGCGGGCCGCGTGCGTCAGGGAACCGCAGTCCTGCGTGAGGTCCTGGCCCTGCGCGACTATTTGCTGGTTGTGCCGCAGTTGACCGACCTGTTGCGAGGCTGCAACGCTCCACTGCTCTATGATCTGGCTCGTCAACTCGATCTCTGTCCCGAAGTGAGCGAACTCATTGAACGTGCGCTTACCAGGGGTGGTGGCACCGAGGATGAGCGAGAAGAGGATGGACATCTGATCCGGGCAGGCTTCCATGCTGAATTGGATGAACTGATGGCCTCGATTCGCGACTCACATCGCTGGATCATTTCTCTGGAAGCTCGTGAACGCGAGCGCACCGGCATTCCCCGTTTGAAAGTGGGCTTTAACAAGGTATTTGGCTACTACATCGAGGTCAGCAATGGCCGTCTGAGCCAGGTGCCGGATAACTATACTCGCAAGCAGACCTTGACCAATGCCGAGCGTTTTATTACGCCTGAGATGAAAGAACATGAAGCGCGTATCCTGAGCGCCGAAGAGCGCATCGAAGATCTCGAACGCAGTATCTATGCCGATGTATTGCGCCAGTTAAGCGTCCACTATGATCGCTTGATGCAGACAGCCTCTTCGATTGCGCTGGTAGATATGCTGGTGAGTTTGTCTGAGGTAGCTGCCCACCAGGGTTATGTACGTCCGGTCCTGGATCAGAGCGGGGTGATCGAGATTACGGGGGGACGTCATCCGGTGGTGGAACGTACGCTGGATGGGGTTCTCTTTATTCCCAATGATACGCATCTGACAAGCAATGAAGATGAAAAGGCCGCCCGCATTGTCCTGCTGACGGGTCCAAATATGGCCGGGAAATCAACCTATCTGCGCCAGGTCGCTCTGATTACGCTCTTAGCACAGATAGGGAGCTTTGTACCAGCGAGAAGCGCTCATCTTGGTCTGGTGGATCGCATCTTTACTCGTGTGGGTGCGGAGGATGATATTGCTTCGGGCAAGAGCACGTTTATGGTTGAGATGGAAGAGACCGCGACCATTCTACACCATGCAACTCGCCATAGTCTGATTATTCTGGACGAGATTGGACGCGGCACCAGTACGTATGATGGGCTGGCAATTGCTCGTGCCGTTGTAGAGTATCTGCATAACATCGTGGGAGCGCGAACACTTTTTGCAACCCACTACCATGAGCTATCGACAATGATCGATGAACTCGCCGGGTTGCGCGTCTACACCATGGCGATCAGCGAGACGGGCGAGTCCGAGGTAGTCTTCCTACACCGTGTCGTGCCTGGTTGTCTGGGCCGCAGCTATGGAGTACATGTGGCACGTCTGGCAGGTATGCCTGTGGGCGTTGTCCAGAGGGCCAGCGAGATCTTAAAACATCTGGAGAGCGAGCGAACTGAGGTTCAGCAGAGCCTCTCTTATGGAGAACTGCATAGTCAGGTCAGACAGGTAGCGGAAGAGCGGGAGCGCAGATACGATCTGCCCGTAAAACAGAGCTACACCTGGCAGAGCGATGAGGGACGTGCTCTGGGTGAGACATTAAACAGAAACATAGATGATATCACGAGCCTGTTGGATGAGCTTGATGTATGCGCGATTACGCCGCTTGATGCGTTAAATCTGTTATTCGCGCTGCAAAAGAGCCGAAGAGAGGCTGTACAGGCGCAGCGCAATGGAGAGAGAGTCTGATGATGTCTGAGCATACTCAGCTAGTATATGAACAAGCACCTATTCTTGCGTTGCCGGTGGAAGTGGCTGAGAGGATCGCGGCAGGTGAGGTGATTGAGCGGCCAGTTTCGGTCGTCAAAGAGTTGCTAGAAAACGCGTTGGATGCGTCTACAAGCGAGATCCGTGTTGAGGTGCGAGGTGGAGGGTTGCGGCTGTTGCGCGTGATCGATGACGGCTTTGGTATTCCTGCCGCCGAACTGGAGCTAGCCTGTGCTCGTCATAGTACCAGCAAGATCCGCAACGTTGAGGACCTGGAGCAGTTGCACACACTGGGCTTTCGCGGTGAGGGACTGGCAAGCATTGCCGCTGTTTCGGAACTGACGCTGCTGAGTCTGAGGGTTAGCGAGACAGACGCCGACGAAGAGCCAGTTGGAACGTTTATTGTTCTGCGAGGTGGGGAGATCGTGCAGCGTGGGAAGCAGGCTCGTCTGGGCGGAACGACGGTGACGGTGCGTGACCTCTTTTACAATGTGCCCGCACGCCTGAAATTTATGAGCCAGGCGCGGACCGAGAGTGGTCACATCTTGCAACTACTACGCCGCTATGCTGTGGGCTATCCAGGGGTGCGTTTCACTCTGCACCTGGAAGAGCAGATTGCCCTCCAGACCAGCGGAACAGGCAGTCTCACCAAGACTTTGGCCGAACTGTACCATCTGCCCCTGGCCGAGATGCTCCATCCACTCGCTAGAGAGATACATGAGGATGGAGTTGACTTTGAACTGGAAGGGTGCGTTGGCAACCGGGCACTGGCTCAGCGTTCTCGTCGGCATATAACCCTTTTTGTCAATGGTCGGTGGGTTCAATCGCGCACGCTTCAGGAGGTTTTGGAACAGGGTTATCGTGGACTCTTGCCCAGGGGTCAGCACCCGCTACTCGTTCTCTACATTCGAGTGCCAGCCGCAGAGATAGACGCGAATGTCCACCCGGCCAAAACTGAGGTCAGGCTTTTACACGAGCAAGAGATAGCCCATGAGATCAGCAACATCCTGCGCAGTGTATTGGAGCGCAGTCCCGCGCTACCGGAAGAGGGAAGTCTGCCGGGTCCCGCGCTGGTTTTCCAGGGTCGTCTGCCGGGATTGAGGAGACGTGGACTGCGTGTTCAGGAGGGACCGGGCGAGTATCGTACAGAAGACGGACCCCAGGAAGAACCTGGTGCGGCTGCGATCCTGCGTGTACTGCGTCCCCTGGCTCAGTTGCAGCAGACGGTCATTCTGGCTGAAGCGCCTGATGGCAGTCTCTATCTGGTAGATCAGCATCGTGCTCATGAGCGCGTCATCTATGAGCACTTGCGTCAGAAGTATGTAGGCATTGCGGAAAGCGAGCAGCAAAGCGATGATGCCTGGGCAACCGAGACAGATGCACACCTCTTGCTGGAGCCAGTGGTTGTCGAGTTGAAAAGTCACGAAGTTGAACTGTTTGAGCAACGGTTGCCACTTTTGCGAGGATTAGGAATGGAGTGTGAGCGCTTCGGGGGAAGAAGCTTCCTGGTACGTTCAGTACCAGGAGGGATAGGTCAGGAGCAGCTTGCGGCCCATCTGCCCGAACTGGTCCAGATCGCAGCCGAAGAGAACGACGGCTGGCAGGATCGGCTCTTGATCGGTCTGGCCTGTCGCTCAGCCCTGCGCCGGGGTCGGGAACTGGGTCAGCTTGAGCAGCGTACCCTGCTGACCTCCCTGGCGACCGTCTCCGCGCCTGCGGTCTGCCCCCATGGCAGTCCAATCTTGCTCCACTACAGCCGAGCCTTTCTAACCGACAAATTTGAATGGTGAGTCCTGATCCCCTGGATCTATCGAGGTGAGGTGGTGCCGAGGCAAGCACCGCTCGCCTCGGCACCACCTCACCTCGATAAAATATGAGTCATTTCTAACTTTCCTGCGGCTTACAACGCCGTTCCCCCCGAAAAAAGGGAGAAATGGCTGAGCTTGGAAGCAACTTCTACTTCCAAACTCAGCCATTTCTCCCTGAAAAGCTAGCGACGCAGCCGCCAGCAAGAGCGTTTGCTCATTTTACAAAAATGAGAGATGACTCATAGGGGGTGAGGGAAAGAGACTTTTCTGAAAAGATCTTATGAGAAATGGAGATAAAAAATGGCTATTTTTCAATATCACCCGGACATCTTGACGCGCTACCCGGAGGTAGTTGGTGCAGCTATTCTGGTACAGAATGTAACAAATGGTCCAACGCCGGCATCTTTGCTGGCACTTTACAAGAATGAACAGCAGCAGGTTCTGCAACGCATTGGCAGCACTCCGCTGAGTCAGATTGAGTCCCTGGCGGCCTGGCGGCGTGTTTTTCGTAGTTTTGGGGTAGATCCGACTCAACACAGGAGCGCATCGGAAGCTCTTTTACGCCGCTTGACCAAGAAAGGGGATATTCCGAGC
>DAOTTL010000534.1:0-17092 GCA_034438135.1 Ktedonobacteraceae bacterium
TAGCTTTCCCAGGCAAAGATCTCAGCCTGATCACCATCTCCCTGCGCAAGCTTCAACGTCACCTGTGTCCGCAAGATACGTGCCAGGCTCTCTTTATCCTCAACCTCACGGGCCAGTTCAACACTCTCATTTAAAAGAGCCGTAGCCCCGTCAAGATCTCCCCGTGTCAGTTTAAACTTCCCCATGCTCTCCAGAGCGTTCGCCAGAGACCAGCGATCCCTCGACGCACGAGCCGCTCTGACGCTGGCCTGGAAGAGTTGCTCAGCTCCTGCCAACTCTTTTTGCCGATAGAGCACCAGACCCAGACTACTCAAAGCCCCTGCCAGATTCTGCTGATCGCCCAGTTGTTCTGAAATCTCCACGCTTTGCTCTAAACACCGACGCGCCTTGTTCAAACGGCGAAAACGATACGCCAGATACCCCGCACGGCGCAAGATGTGGCCATAGACCTTCGTCGGTGGTGCCTCCTGCGCCAGCGCCAGAACCAGATCTAGCCAGTGCTCCTGCTCAGTCCAGTAGCCCCGCAGTCCACAAAATTTGCCAAACGTGTCACAAAAGTTCAGGCTCGCCTCCACCTGATGCTGCTCAATTAACCAGGTAAGCGCGGCACGCAGATTCTCTTTCTCACGCTCAAGCCGTTCCACCCATTCTCCCTGGGCAGCACCCTTGAGATGAGATCTGGCACGCTCTAACAGCGCCAGACAATACTCCGCCTGCTTTCGCTGACTCTCCTCTAACTCGTCAAGCTCCCGTAAACATTCTCTCCCAAACGCTCGCAGCGTTTCCAGCATGGTAAAATACGGCAACAGTCGCACTTCCGTACTCTGCCTCAACAATCCCCGATCAATGAAGACTCTCACACAACGCCACACATCCAGAGCACGCCCCTCATAGGCCTGTCCAAATGCCTCAATGGCCTCCAACGTACACTCACCACTAAACACCGCCAGATGACGAAAAAGCCATTGCTCCTCTTCGCTCAGCAAATCATAACTCCACTTCATCGTGGCGTAGAGCGTCAACCGACGTACATTCCCTGTAGAGTGCTCGTTCGTCAGAATCTTAAACGGCTGACGCCCAATCTGATCCAGTAAGACCGGTGGCGGGAAGATTTTGATACAGGCCGACGCCAGTTCTATGGCTAAAGGCAACCCATCCAGATGTCTGCAAATCTCGACAATGACTGCCGCGTTCGCCTCAGTCAACTCGAACGAGGGAACAAATGCCTGCGCACGCTGCACAAAAAGTTCGACCGCCGCATAGTGCAAGAGATCTTCCGGTCTCTCCTGACCGTCGCTCTCCGGCAAAGCGAGTGGCTCTAAGGGGAAGGTATACTCCCCTGGCAGATAGAGCGGGATCTGACTGGTGACCAGAACCGTCAAAGAAGCACAGTTCATTAACAATTGCTCCAGAATAGCCGCCCCACCTGTCACGCGCTCAAAATTGTCTATAATGAGCAGAAATTTTTTCTCACGTAGAAAACGCTGAACTCGCTCGTCTAGCTTCTCCTCTACACGGTCCTGAATGCCAAGTTCCTGAGCAATCATTGGCAAGACCAGGGAGGAGTCGCTGAACTCGGTAAAAGAGATCAGACAGATCCCATCCACAAAGAAATCTCGCACCTGACGCGCGACCTCTCCTGCCAGCCGCGTCTTTCCTACTCCTCCACTGCCCAAAATGGTCAACAATCTTACATTTCCATGCTCCAGGCGAGCAGAAATCGCAGAGATTTCCTGAACTCGACCAAGACATGCAGTAAGATTCAGAGGAATCTTCCAAAGAGGTTCCGCCTCTTTCGGTAAGTTAGAGATGACTGTCTCAAGCTTGTTCAGATGGGTTGATGCATTGACAAATCCCAACTCTTCTATATTCTTTTCAAGGATAGTACTAAGTTCCCTCCGATAGCGTGGTTGGGGCACTGATTCACCGCGTTCCCAACGTCCTATCGTCCTCGTATCGGGCACATCAAGACGATCAGCCAGCTCTTTCTGGGTCCATCCGTGGCTCTCACGTGCCTCTTTTAAACGACTATTAGGTTGAATCAGTTTCTTGTCTTTATTCATTACATCACCTGACCTTCGAAGAAGAGGAATAAGCCTCTTCTGAAGAGAAAAGCTCTACGAAACGGTTTTTCTCTTTTCAGGAGAGAACGCGACAGGTCACTTTTTTTGATTATATTCTTCTCTTTTGAAAAATAATGTAATCAAAAGGGTAGTACCTACGAAGGTGAGCACACAACTATTCTCTCTTTATTTAAAAGACGGTTTTTAACGCGAAAGATAAATTCTTTTGCTGAGTTTTTGCTAGATTATCAATGCAGATCATTCTCAGAAACGAGAGAAAAAAACATTTTAAGGCTTTCATTCGTGATATAATGCCCTCGTTTGAAAGAGAGACAGATCGGAGGTGAAGGTATGTACCAGATAGTGGTATGTGCTATAAAGCATTATAGGCAGACAACCAGGTCTATTTGAGGACGAATGAATGGATAAATCTCAGCCCTTTTCTAAGACGACAACAGAACATGAATCTGAAGACGACACTGAAATCACTGATCTACCAGAACTGGATACGAAAGAGTTCTCTCCAGTCTCCTGGATATCTCACAAGGTGCTGAATTGGCAGCGCTCAATCGCTCAACATCCGAGACGATGGCGTCTCCTCAGCATACTCTCGACTGGTATACTGCTCCTGGCGATCGTAGTCATTATCGGCAACAGCATTGCAATGTCGATTGCTCCTCACCCGGTTCCGGTCTCAGAGCAGCCCGCCAACAATTTCGTTTTCTCAACCCGCCCCCCCTTTAATCCGTTTCGCTACCCGCACACCGATCAGCCTGCAGCTGTCTATAAGGGGCTTAAAGGTCCTGCCGAAAACCTCGCATGGTCGCCAGACGGAAAATACTTTGCTGGCAGCGGAGGCATAGACGATAAAATAGGCATCTGGGATAGCCACACAAGAAAAGAAATAGTCAGTTATAATGGGCATACGGACGACGTACTTGGTCTTGTCTGGTCTCCCGATGGCAAGTCCATTGCTACCGCCAGCCGCGATAAAACTATCCAGATCTGGAACTCAACCACGGGCAAGCTTCAGAGTATCATTCACAATGATCTGCCAGTATTCAGCGTAGCCTGGTCGCCCAATGGGCGCGAGATTGCTTTCGGCGATGACGCTGGACGCATACAACTCTGGGATCTCCAAACCAATCTCAAAACAGCGATTTGGACTGGTCAAATCGCTGCCATTTTCAGCCTCGCCTGGTCTCCTGATGGTACAAAACTGGCCTCAGGAAGCCTGGACCGCACGGTAGTCATCCGGCAGGTCAGTGACGGACAGATACTCTGGCACTATAATCACGGTGATGCAGTTTCAACGGTTCGCTGGTCTCCTGATGGGAAATACCTGGCATCTGGTAGCTTTGATACCACGGTCGAGGTCTGGAATATACAGATCAAAGTACTTGTCCGCCAATATAGAGAACATGACAACGCAATCCTCGCTCTGGCGTGGTCTCCCGATGGAAAATACATCGCCTCCAGTAGCAACGATGAGACGATACAGATCATGAGTCTAGCCAGCGGATTACCTACAATGATCTACATGACCGACACAATCAGCGTGGACTGGTCACCTGACGGCAAATTGCTCGTCTCTGGCAGCCACAATGGCGTTATAACAACCTGGCGCACATAAACCCCAGAATGTATCACCCAGAAGGAGAAATTTGATGCCTGTTCCTGCACAGCGCGTGTCCACATTTGGCACAACTATTTTTACTGAGATGAATCAACTGGCCCTGCAATATCAATCGATCAATCTTGGTCAGGGCAAACCTGATTTCGATACGCCCCCTGAAATTCTGGAGCAGTTGACATACTTTCTCCATACTGGAAAACATAATCAGTACGCGCCAGGTCCCGGCACGCCCGCTTTGCGCCAGGCAGTAGCCGATCACGCGCAGCGCTTCTATAATCTGAGTATCGACCCCACAAGTGGTGTGATTGTTACGGCAGGAGCAACAGAGGCAATCTTTGCCTCGATTCTTGGATTGACCGATCCCGGCGATGAGGTGATTGTGATCGAGCCAGTATACGACTCGTACGTTCCCAATCTCATTATGGCCGAGGTCAAACCAATCTACGTACCACTCCATCCGCCTGACTGGACCCTCGATCCTGACGAACTACGGGCGGCATTTAGTCCCCGCACTCGCGCTCTACTCCTCAATAATCCTCAAAATCCTACCGGGCGCGTTTTTACACGTTCAGAACTGGAGTTAATCGCTCAACTCTGTCTCGAACATGATGTCCTGGTTATTTCTGATGAAGTGTATGAACACCTCTATTTCTGGCCCGCCGTACACATCCCGATCGCGACCCTGCCTGAGATGTTTGAGCGCACAGTGACGATTAGTAGCGCAGGAAAACTCTTCAGTGCCACCGGCTGGAAGGTCGGCTGGGTCTATGGACCTCCCGAACTCGTCGAAGGTGTGGCTCGTTCGCACCAATTTATCACATTCGCGGTCCATCATCCAACCCAGGAAACAGTGGCCTGGGCTCTCCATCTCCCTGATACCTACTTTACCTCGTTCCAGAGCATGTATACCGCCAAACGCCAGATCATGATGACAGCGCTCGATAACGTTGGACTCTCCTATCATGCTCCTGAGGGAACCTATTTCCTGCTGGCAGACTACTCACCGGTCTTCAGTGGCTCTCCCTCAGATTTCGCTCGCTACCTTACACGCGAGATCGGCGTAACTTGCATTCCACCTGAATCTTTCTATAGCGCCGAACATGCCCACTTTGGAGAACACTATGCTCGCTTCGCATTCTGTAAAAGCGATGAGATGCTTCTTGAGGCACAGCAGCGCCTGAAAAAGTTGCATCCTGGCATCCATATGTAGACACAAAAAAAGCCCTGAGATGACAGTGAGAGAGTTGACAATAGACCCGACAAATGATACTATACGGTGCGTGCGATGCAGAGCCGTGGGTTTCCTCCAACTCTCTTCTCGTACCTCATTCGGGTGTGGCCAAGCGGTAAGGCAGTGGACTTTGGATCCACCATCCCTGGTTCGAATCCAGGCACCCGAGCCCTCTGCCCGGGCGGTACTCCTGCTATGCGTTTAGAATTATGTAGAGCAGGGCTTTTGCCTGCTCCCTGACACAATGTATGAGCAAACAGCTAGAGTTCTTCCCCTACAAATAAAAAAGAGATTAGAAAAAGGTTGAAGAATTTTCAGTCATGAATAATACATATGCAACTGTTGTGCTCGCGGCGGGAAGAGGCACCCGTATGCGTTCAAAGCTTCCCAAGGTGCTGCACCAGGTCGCAGGCCTGCCCTTGCTGGGACATGTACTCAAAGCCGTAGAGTCTATCCCCCAGGCTCCCACATTCGCACCAATGCAGACAACCCTTTCAACTCATCAACCAATCGTTGTGGTTGGACATGGAGCCGAACATGTCGCCGCCAACTTCGGTGAACGATGCCTCTACGCCATTCAAGATGAGCAATCAGGCACCGGAAACGCTGTACTAATGGCCCGAGAAGTAGTCGAGGCACTGGAGCCGCAACCAGAGATCGTCCTGGTTTGTTATGGTGATACCCCTCTGCTCACCAGCGAGATCCTGGCACACCTCCTCAGCGAACATCTCACCAAAAAAGCAACTATCACCTTCCTCACTGGCATAGCCGATCTCCCTTCCGACTACGGACGAGTCGTGCGCGATAGTCAGGGACAGGTAAAAAGCATCGTTGAGGTCAAACGAGCCAGCGAGGCAGAGAAGCAGATCCGCGAAGTAAACTCCGGCGTCTACTGCTTTGAGCGAACCTGGCTCTGGCCGACCCTACAAGATCTTCCACGGAACCCTTCTGGCGAATATTATCTGACAGAACTCATAGAGATTGCCTCATCACAGGAAAAAACCATCGCCACAGTCACCGGTTCGCTGGACGAAACGCTGGGCATCAATAACCGCGTACAACTGGCCGAGATCGAACACCTGGTACGCCGCCGCATTCTGGAACAGCATATGTATAATGGAGTTACCATCCTTGATCCTGCTACCACCTATATCGAGGCAGAGGTCGAGATTGGCATGGATACCATCCTCCTCCCAGGCACAATGCTTAGCGGCACAACACGTATCGGCGCTGCCTGTCGGATTGGACCCGCCTCGACGATCGAAAATTCAACCCTGGGAGATCGCTGCATCGTGCGTCAATCGGTCCTGGAAGAGACAACCTTCGAGAACGGAGTGAGTATCGGTCCCTTTGGTCACTGCCGCCCCGGTGCCTACCTGGCGGAAAACGTGCGCATGGGAAACTTTGGAGAGGTCAAAAACTCGTATATCGGCCCAGACACAGATATGCATCACTTTAGCTATATGGGAGATGCCACAGTTGGCACAAAAGTCAATATAGGCGCTGGCACTGTTACCTGCAATTATGATGGAGTACGCAAAAATCGCACCATCATTGGAGACGGCGCATCTATTGGAAGTGATACAATGTTAATAGCCCCGATAAATATTGGCTCGCACGCGATAACAGGTGCTGGCTCAGTTGTAAACCGGGATGTTCCGCCAGATACAAAAGTTGCAGGAGTGCCTGCACGCATATTGCGTTCTCCACAGACAGCGGACACCCCTGGAACCGGGGGCAGTAAAAAGGAGTGAAGAGAAGTTTATGGACGGTGGTGGCCTGACCGAGGCAGCACTGACCGCTGCCCGTCTCGCAAACGATTTTCCACAGCCACAATTCGATTCGGAGTCGTGGTTTCAGTTTATTCTGATGATCATAATGCTGATTTTGTGCGCTGTGGCATCTGCTTCTGAAACTGCCCTGACCTCCGTTAGTCGGATTAAACTCAAAAATCTGGTTGAGGAAGGCGATAAAAAAGCTGCGGAGATTGAGCAAATCCTCGTTAATCCAAACGCCTTCCTCTCGACGATACTCATTGTCAATAGCGTGGCTACAATTGTTGCCTCAAGTATGGCCACAATTCTCTCTATTCGTCTTTCCGCAACCTGGGGCGAACTTATTGGAACCATTCTTCTTTCGCTGGTCGTCCTCATTTTTTGTGAGATTACTCCCAAAACCGCCGCGGTACAATCTCCCCTACGCTGGGCTCGCATTATTATTGGACCCGTACGCGGAACCGCCTGGGTATTGTATCCAATCGTCCGAGTATTAAGCGGGATTACAAATGCCCTGGTACGTCTGCTGGGAGGTCAATCCGTGCGTCATGGACCATTTGTCACAGAGGAAGAATTGCGCCTCCTGGTGACCGTCGGCGAAGAAGAGGGAGTGCTGGAAGAAGACGAGACGGAGATGATTCATAGCATTTTCGAGTTCGCCGATACTCCTGTACGCGATGTGATGATTCCACGGATCGATATCATCACTCTGGCAAGTACTGCTACCGTTGATCAGGCTGTGGATCTCGCACAGGAAGGCGGCTTCTCGCGTATCCCCGTCTATGAGGAGACGATCGACAATATTATCGGCGTACTCTATACCAAGGATATGCTCAAACAACTGCGCGAGGGACATGAGACACAACTTATCCGCGAACTGGTACGACCCGCGTACTTTGTGCCAGAGACAAAAAAGCTGGATGATCTGCTCAATGAGATCCGCCAGAAGCGCATCCACATGGTTATAGTTATCGATGAATACGGCTCGGTCGCAGGCCTGGTCACGATCGAAGATCTGGTCGAGGAGATTGTCGGCGATATTCAGGATGAGTATGATCACGAGGAAAAACTCTATGAACGCATCAATGAGAATGAGTACATCTTTGCCGCGAAAATTAGTATTGATGCCTTCAATGATGTGATGGACACAAAATTGGAAGATGAGGAATACGATACACTGGGCGGTTTTGTCTATGCCAAGCTCGATAAAATTCCGGTCGTTGGAGATACTATTGTCTTTGAGGACTATACATTTACGGTCTTAACCACGCGCGGCAGGCGTATCAGTAAGGTCCAGGTTATCCGACAATCTCAGAAAACCTTATTAAAACATATCCATAGCACCTCTGGTCAGTTGATCATGCCTGATGAAGAGGCAGTAAGGTCCGACGATCAGGACGGTCAAACTCCCTCAAACCCGCTAGATATATCTCCGACAACACGGAAAATACTCTCATAAAGGATGAAGGAGTTTGTAGCCATGGCACATACCAACAACTTGCCCCAGACAGTCCATATAGTTGAGGTGGGACCGCGAGATGGCTTGCAAAATGAGAAAACGCTCGTTCCGACTGCGCAGAAGATTCGCTTTATCCAGTTATTGGCTGAAGCCCATCTACCTGTCATAGAAGCAACCTCTTTTGTAAGTCCACGCGCCATCCCTCAGCTAAATGATGCCAGCGAGGTGATGAAAAGTATAGAACGTCTGCCAGGAACCCGTTATCCAGTTCTGGTACCCAATCTCAAAGGTTTGGAACGAGCACTGGCAAGCGAGGTCCACGAGATCGCCGTCTTTACCGCAGCGAGCGAGAGCTTTGCACATCACAATATCAATGCAACCATCGACGAAAGTCTGGCAATCTTTCGTCTAATAGTGACCCGAGCTCGGGAGAATGGCGTCGCAGTACGTGGGTATATCTCTACCGTCTTTGGCTGTCCCTACGAGGGACCTGTCGATCCACATCAAGTCTTACGCGTGGCTCTCGCCCTGCGTGACATGGGTGTTGGAGAGATCTCGCTCGGCGATACCATTGGCGTAGCCACTCCTAACCAGGTCACAGATATGATCAATCTCTTGATCTCTACAGAAGAGATCCCCCTGGATCAACTAGCAGTGCATTTTCACGATACACGCGGAACTGCCCTGGCTAATGTACTGGTGGCTTTACAGGCGGGTATTACCACCATCGACTCCTCCGCAGGTGGACTTGGTGGCTGTCCCTACGCTCCTGGCGCAGCCGGGAATCTGGCTACCGAAGATCTCCTCTATATGTTGCATGGGATGGGCATCTCAACTGGCGTTGACCTGGCAAAAGTCGTGGCAGCTACGCGCTTTATAGCTCCCTTGCTCACTCATCCCCCAACCAGTAAATACTATCAAGCAGCCATAGCCAGTTCAGAGAACTGACCAGACAAAAAGGAATTTTGTGAGTCATTCTGAAAGGGGAAGAGGTTGTAGCAGCGCTGTGCGCTACTACGACCTCTTCCCCTTTCAGAATGACTCATGTTTAGCTTATCTCAATGATTTTGCAGATAGTTTATGGCGGCAATTAACTGAGTGTCACCACTCGCCATAATCTGCTGCAAGGTCGTATTGTTTTGATTCTCGATATCAGGAGTAAGGATAGCAACATTCAGACCAATCGTCACAACCTTATCCGGGTTAATCTTATCTGTCCGAATAAAATGACCTTTGGGAGTCAGCCACTCATCTACTCCAAGCAAAATGGCCGAGCCATCAGAGAGATCATATTCTTGCAGAACCGTCCCCGTGCCGAAGGACTTGGTACCCAGGATCAGAGCACGTCCATTATCTTGTAAAGCACCTGAGACAATCTCGGCTGCGCTGGCCGTGTTGCCATTGATCAATACCACCATAGGGATACCAGTATCAACTGCCTGACCTGTAACATCATGTTTGGTCTGAGTGCCCGAACTATCCTGCTCGATAAAGACAGTACCACTCGCCATAAATTCACTGGCAGTATTGATAGCCTCCTGAAGATACCCGCCAGGATTATTGCGTAGATCCAGAATAAGCTTCGTCGCACCATCCTTTTTCGCTTGCAAGATCGCCGTCTTTAACTGATCAGAAACGCCCGTAGAAAACTGCACAATCTGAATCTGTGCAATATGATCCTCAGAAACGTAGTGGAGAACAACACTTGGCACCTGAATTTGCGCACGCTGCATCTGAAACGTCAGCGTTTGACCCGTAGCAGGTCGCCGTATAGTAACACTCACCGTACTTCCAATGGCTCCCTCGATCAGCGGTTGAATGGTCTTGATATCCATACCAGCCACGTTTTTGCCATTGATAGCAGTGATAATATCGCCATGTTTCAGACCAGCCTTTTGGGCAGGTGCTCCCTCAATGGTCGAAATCACACTGACATCCTTTGTCTTTGGATCTTGCTGGATATAGATCCCAATGCCCGCAAAGCTCCCACTGAGTTGCTGCTGCTCAGATTGCACATCCTGAGGCGTCAGGAAACGAGTATGGCCAGTATCACCCAGTGAATTCACCATGGCCTGAATGGCATCGTAAGACATCTGTTTATAGTTTACTGCCTTGCGATCCACATAATTTTGATCAACGACCGTCCATGCTTCCTGAAATAGTGCAGAATACTTTTGTGAATCACTACTGACTGAAGCGTTGGTATAGAGTTGGTGCGCAAACCAGCCCCCAAGGAAAGCCAGAACCATAAAAGCCAGAGTTATGGCAACCTGTCCAAAGACTCGGTGTCGCTGAGCTTTTTTATCCCCGACAGACACACTTTGCGTGGTCGTATTCACTGGTTGTTGATTGTCTTCTGAAGGTTGGAAACGCTCATGCGGCGGAACCGCCTGTTGATTATTCTGGTCAGGCTGTCCTTCATACCAGCGAGGGTCATCGTATCTCACCTGAGGCCTCCCATACTCTATGTTTGTTGTACATTGCACGTATATGCTTCTCTACAGGCCATGCTTATCCCGAGTGTCACCCGTCCATGGTGACAACGTCCAGAAAAAAAGAGACGCGGTATGGACACACTGCGGACTGACAGTAAGCTAACTGTCCATGGCAACCCCACTTCCCACTAGAGTGGAAATGACCTGCACTTACCTATATGTACGGCCCAATAATTTGATCATATAACTTAGCTTACTTATTCTATCATGAGAAAACACAAATTCGCACACATCTTCTGGAGCAAAAAGGAACAGCAAAGAGCTTTTATTTTCCATCATGGCTGGGTCTAGAAGTGTTGGATGGAGCACTCGCTAGACCACTTCTATGCGCTCTTCCTATCTCTAACTAAACTCGTCAATCTCTTCCCGTTTTACATCTCTACCAAGGTGTTTACTTAAACCTTTCAGGATGCGTGATTGCGTGAGCCTATTAACGTCTTTACCTTCTTCTGCACGTTGGATGCTAGAAATTGACACCTTTGATACTTCCGCTAGCCCTTGGCGCGTCAGTACGGCCACATCAATACGAAAATCTTCTAGTCTCATATATAACCTCGCTAATAACATATCTGCCTCTTTCAAAAAAGAGAACTCATGAGTGCTATTTTAACATGAAATAACAAAGAAGAGATCCTCCCAACAGCTTTGTAACAGTGAGATATCTAAAGAACTTCCAATGTCTATCTTATAGCACTCAAAACATATCAAAACAATTCAAATGCTATCTTAGAGTATTGAAAACAGGTCAATAATGTGCTATACTTTTTCTGTGAGGTGATTGGTTTACTTTTATCGCTGCTGTTTTATCTAAAAAGGCTGATGCATAATTAAGCATTCGTGAGGCGTTTTGTAGCACATCTTGGACATAGGGAGTCCCTTGAAAGTAAGGCGTCAGGTACCTCCAACGAAAGGATTATAACATATGGATGAAGAGTACTATGTGCTCCGATGCTTCCAGGGACCGATTACCGGGAACATACCGCCAGGCCACCCGTTCTGCAGCGAAGACGATTGCCCTTATCCGACGATGTGTTGAATGCGTTTGACTACATTTAGAAAGGCAGTAAGACCATGCAAGCAAAACCTGTCCCTGTGGGAAAAGGGTCCATCCTCGCTACTCGCGAAGAGTTTGTGTATGGCTATCAGTCCGGACATCTGACTTACATGGCAGCAAGAACCACCCACCCACACCTCTACACAGATGAGGAGGTAGCAACGGTGTTTTTTGAAAAGCTCGAAGATATCACACTGAGTGACTTGTACAGTATCGGATTTGTGGTTGGCTGGATGCATACGCTTGCCAGCAATGGCACTCCAGGCATGGCATCACCGCTGCCTGACCCTCTTGAGGGACACACCAGAGAAGAAGGAGGCACCTAAGAAGATGCAGTATCAACGACGAACAGGGCAACAACCCCCTCCACAGATCAGACAAAGACGGGTGGTCGCTCCTTTGAGAGAGGCAGAGCCAGAGACCGTTTCACCACACGCTCCCGAACGTGCTGACAGGTTGCACGATGAAAAGCATCCACAGGTGACGACAGTCGAGGTCCGCTCACCCCTGCCAGTGCAGCAACGAAGCCCTGTCTATGCCCCTGATGAACTGGAAGCAGATGCACGCATTGCCACAATCCAACGGCGGTATAACGGGACACCGATGCCTGACGAGGTGCTGGTGCGTCGTGGGAACGACCAGGTCTACATCCACAAAGGAGTGCCACCCATTCAACGGGCGAGCCGAGGACAGGCGCATCTTGCTTCACCCAGGAGCACACACGACAGCCCTAGCGCGGGACTTGAGTGACCAACGCGCAAACTATGAGCTTTCCCCTGTATCATCGCAGCCACTAGCCTGGATGCCACGGCTCCCGCAATTTGTACGCCTGGGACGCTATCGCGTTGTCCAGGACCTGGACACACCAGACAAAGAGAATCCACCAGGGATGCTTTTGCTAGATGGGAGTGTTCCGCCCAACGAGGTCGCGCATCTCGACCCTGATGAAACCTATCGTTTACTGCAAACGCTGTCCTCCTGGTTCCCTCCGGTGGAGGTAGCCGGGACACAGCAGGAACACGAGGGACAAGAGGACCGATAAATGCTCTCCTTTGCCCTCTGCTTCCTGTTCTTTGAGAGGGAACAGGAAGCAGAGGAGAGAGAGCCACATGAAAGGAGCCAGGACCATCCATGAAACCAGTTCACACGATCCCTTCTTCTCCCACGCGGGAGGAGTCCGCCGCGACCCTGCGAACCCTGTACTCGGTCGGCTATCTCAACCCTGGAAGCTTGCCACTGCTGGAAGAACTGGTTAGCCAGCGAGGCGTTCTGCTCGTTGATATCAGAACCATTGCCGGGTCACGCTATCGCCCTGCGTTCTCCGCCAAACGCCTGCGAGAGCGGTTCGGTGCAGCGTACACGCGCCTGCGTGCGCTGGGCAACTGTAACTTTCAGCAGCCAGAGGCCCCCATTGTCTTACGTAATCCTGAGCAGGGGGTTGCGCAACTGCGCACGTTCCTGGATCAGCAGGACGTGTGTCTACTCTGCCGGTGTCAACACCTTACGCTCTGTCATACGGCCGTCTTACTTGATGTCCTTGCTCAGCAGTGCCCGTCCCTGCACGTTGTGCGCCTGGGGGAACAGGAGTATCCTCAAGGAAAGGAGACTCTCCATTCATGAGCACGACAACGATCCAGTGGTGTCAGCGCACCCTCTCCGATGGGACAGTGATCCCTGGCTATACCTTTAATCCCTGGTGGGGATGCCTGAAAGTCAGCGAAGAATGTACTCATTGCTACGCTGAAAGCATTGCCCATCACTATGGTCATCATGTCTGGGGACCGGCCCAGACGACCTCACGCCGCTTCTTTGGGGAGCAGCACTGGCAAGAACCACTTCGCTGGAACAGACAGGTCATCGCGCAGGGCTATCGGCGCAACGTCTTTTGTGCGAGTATGGCGGACGTGTTTGAGGACCATCCTGCTGTTGAGGGCGCACGCGCTCGACTCTGGACGCTGATTGAGCACACCCCCATGCTCAACTGGTTGCTGCTTACCAAGCGGCCCGAGCAGATCCTTGCTATGGCCCCCTGGCAACAACAGGGCGGCACGTGGCCGCAGAATGTCTGGGTCGGAACTTCGGTCGGAACGCAGAAGCGAGCACAAGAACGCATCCCGATCCTGTTGCAAGTCCCTGCTGTGGTTCGCTTTCTCTCGTGTGAACCCCTGCTTGGTCCACTGGACCTCACGCCCTGGCTTTCCTCTCTTCAGTGGATCATCTGTGGAGGTGAAAGCGGCCTTCATGTACGCGCTCTCGACCTCGATTGGGCGCGTTCCTTACGCGATCAGTGCCAGTCTGCCGGTGTCCCCTTCTTCTTCAAACAGGTAGGCGGACGTTACCATTCCTCTGGTGGAAGTCTTCTGGACCAGCAGGCCTATACTGCCATGCCTGCTGAACAGCCACGAAAAACATCTCTGGGTAGAAATGTGGGAATGAGCAAAGGAGTGGGAGGACATGCTGCTCACCAAAAAGATCAGACTTGAGGTACGCCAGCAGGACACCGCCACCCTGGAATGGATGCAAGGCAAGTCCAGAGGCTTGTACAACTGGTGGATCATGAAGCTTCGAGATGGAGAGAAATGGCCAGGATGGCAGGAGGCGAAGAAGACGCTGCAAGAGAGCAAGCAGTACGATCCTGAGCTACGATGGATCTATGGCAAGCTTTTGCACGAGGTCTACTTTCGCCTGGACGGGGCCATGCAGGCGTTCTTTCGTCGGGTCAAGCAGGGAGAAACGCCAGGGTTTCCCAGAGTGCGACCACGCCATTGTTTCTTCACGCTCGTTTATCCAGCCATGTATATCCAGGTTGAAGACCGATCCATCAGATTGCCAACTGGGGGCAAAGGCACAAACAAACACTTTCCTGATGTCATTGCGAAGCTCACAGAAGAAGCGCCCATCGGATACAAAGAGGTTGCCATTTCCAGAGATGGACGGGGACACTACTATGCATCATTTGTCCATCATGTCCAGGAAGAAATGCGGTGCGCCGATGGAGTGCTCGCCATTGATCTTGGGATGAAGACGCTGGCAACCGGAGTGAGCGATAAGGGCCGTTTCTATCACATTGGCGGGTTCAAGGGTGGCAGGTGGTATAATACACAACTGGACACCATCCGCTCAAAGCGCGATCGCTGTAAGAAAGGGTCACACCGCTACCGTCACTTGAGTCAGGTCTACCAGCGCGTTTCCCAGCAGAAGCGCCACAAGCAGCAAGACTCACTGCACAAGGCGAGTCATCTGATCGCCCACAAGCTGGTTGAAAGAACCGTTGTGGTCGGGGATCTATCCCAACGGCAAATGGTCATGCGTGGGCACAACAAGCGCAACAAGCACCTGAATCGAGCCGTCTTCAACGAGTGGGGCTTGTATACTTTTGTTCAGATGCTCATGTACAAATGCCAGTTGTATGGGAAAGACCTCCAGTTCGTAGATGAGCGCAACACCTCCAAAGCCTGTAGTGGCTGTGGCACACTCAAGGCCATGCCGCTGTGGAAAAGGACGTACTGTTGCGCGGAATGTGGACGCATCATGGATCGAGACGACAATAGCGTCGTCAATATCTTGATGAGGTTTCTTGCCGGGCTACGGCCACACACGGGCGATCCCGTGCGGTGTGCGGACGTTTTCACCGCAATCGACGATGTGTTCAAACGTTTTGAACACATATAGAAAGGCAGTTTGCACTTATAAATATCTATGAATCAGACGACTAAACGGATAACACAACATTCTGTGGGTTTTGATCATTGGCGAAAGCAAGCACCACAAAAAGGGGAGTGCAAGAAATATCCCGCACCGGACAAGACATTTTTGTTGACGAGCAAGGACCACTCGCACAATCCTGAACAATAACCTTCTCCAGATAGAAAACAGAGGTGCAGTCGCAAAGACCTGTACCTCTGTTTCATTCGTATAGAATAGCTAACTGCCAGTAATCGGTTGATCGTATCAAGAAAAGTCCGATAGTTGGCAGAGAAAGCCATTAACTCTCAGCCTGTCCTACGACTGCTTCACCATTCTCTTCTAAGATAGGTGCAGACTCAGGAACTTCTGCTGAACTGGCTACTACCCTGGCGGATTGATCTTCTCTGCCATTTGGTGCGACGATTGTGCGCACTTTTTCTGAAGTGGCGGCCTGTTTTTTCGGTGGCTCCCAGCCTGGTGCTCGTGAGACAATCATAGACATCATGCGGCCCTCCATAATAGGAGTACGCTCGATTATAGCTGAACCCTTCAATACTTCCGCAATGCTGTCGAGCAACTTTCGCCCAATATCAGGGTGACGCATCTCAGCTCCGCGAAACTGTACGCTGACACGTACTTTATCGCCTTCTGCCAGGAACTCCTGGATCTTGCGTGTCTTCACCTCGACATCATGGTCATCTGTACGTGGGCGCATGCGAATCTCTTTCAGCGTGATGGTTTTCTGATTCTTACGCGCCTCATTTTCCTTCTTAGCCTGCTCATATTTAAAGCGGCCATAGTCCATGAGCTTGCAGACCGGTGGCATAGCGTTGGGAGATACTTCAACCAGGTCTAGATTTCGCTCACGGGCAATGTCTAGCGCTCGTACTGGGGGCATCACTCCGATCATCTCGCCGTTCTCGTCAATCAAACGTACCTCACGCGCACGTATGCGCTCATTCACCCGCGTCTCTCGCGGACGGTCGTTGCCCCGAAAATCTCTGTTAATAGGCCGGACCTCCTTCTTTTTTTGTGAAACTTACTTAGCAGATCTCCACAGTATAAAACACTGATGGATTGTGATAGAGTTTAACATACTCCTTTAAGCAAGTCAAACGAAATGATGCGATCTCAATCTATGAAAAAACTACCCCTCTCTATTCTACGTTTGATAACGCCAAAAGATCACATCTGAGAAAGTCCTACGGCACGCTTGCCAGAAGCATTCTGGTGAGCGTGCCCACAACGTCGTAGCGTCCATAGGACGGCATGAGATACACTCCTTGAATCAAGGGACGCACTTCTTGCAGCAGCTCTTGAGCCACAAGCAAGCCCTCATCATGTCCGCGCTCACCAGCCAGGTGCATACGTTTGCGTACATCATCAGGGATAGTGATACCTGGTACTTCATTATGAAGATATTCAGCGTGACGTGCACTATGCAGAGGAATACAGCCCAGAAGCACTGGCACTGACGGTTTCCCTATACGTTCCAGGAAACGCGTTAAGCGACTGACCTCATAGATAGGTTGAGTCATAATAAAGTGCGCACCCGCCTGAATTTTAGCATGATAGCGCTCAATCTCAAGATCCACCTCTTCATCCAGCATATTCAAATTGAGTGCCGCCCCTATATGGAAAGAACTCTTCGCGCCAATGGAAGAAGCTGCCGCATCATGTCCCTCGTTCATG
>DAOTTL010000535.1:0-2651 GCA_034438135.1 Ktedonobacteraceae bacterium
AAAATAAGACAAAAGATGATTATTTTGTTTCTGACTATATCTTCGAGCACTACTACCATCACGATGATGGTGGATCTCTGAGAGAAATTCTGGCTGAACATCATATTGAGGAACAGAGATTGCTCATTGTTGATAATAATAATGAGGATCTAGTGAAGACCATGAGCAAAATAGAGCCTTTTCTTCAGCAAATGCTCAGTGGTTCGTGAGAAGCTTTTGTCAAAAGCAGGTTTTCTTTGCTGATAAAAACGAACAGGGTGAAACGTCCAATGGTGCAATGCATCTCCCGCCATTAGACGTTTCGCTTTTTTCAGTCTAGAGATTGCACGCCCAGGCCGGGTTTGTCTGGGAGGATGAGTTTGCCCTGTTCTACGGTTACACCGCGATAGGGATCGTTGTCGATGAGCAGATGACCGTCCAGGTCGGCGTAATCGACCAGGGGAGTCAGGTGCGCGGCAGCGGTAATGGCGAGCGAGCTTTCGATCATACAACCAAGCATAATCTTAAGGTTATGGGCGCGTGCCACGTGGATCATTTGTAGCGCGTGCCGGATGCCCCCTGACTTCATCAACTTAATATTGATGCCATCGACACAACCAACTAAGCGGGGAATATCTGCAACCGTGACACAACTCTCGTCAGCGATTATCGGTAGAGAAACGTTCTCACGTATGAGCTTAAGTCCGTCCAGGTCGTGCGCTAGAACAGGTTGTTCAACGAATTCGAGGTTGTATGCGGCCAGTTCGTTGATACTCTTGATGGCCTCTTTTGGCGTCCAGGCCGTGTTTGCGTCAACGCGGATCGTGGCGTCCGAAACCTCACGGATGGCTTTAAGGTTAGCCACATCGTTTTTTGTGCCCACTTTAATCTTGAGGATTGGAAAGTTGCTGGCTTGCAGAGCTTTTTGTGCCATCTTTTCTGGCGTATCAATGCCAATGGTAAACGAGGTCAGAGGCGTCTGCTGTGGGTTTAGTCCCAGGAGCTTATAGAGCGGGATATGCAAGAGTTTTCCAACCAGGTCGTACAGGGCCATATCTATGGCGGCTCTGGCGGACGGATTCAGGCGGATATGAGTGTGAAGACGAGTTAAGATATCTTCGATTGCAAATGGATCAGTGCCCAGTTCATCTTTAAAGAGGTTTAGCACCGCCAGAACGGTCTCCTGACATTCGCCATAGTAGTTGGACGGCGCTGCCTCCCCGAGACCGGTAACGCCTTCGTGAGCGATACTTGTGAGCACGTTGGTCGCTACATACTGGACATGGCGAGAGATACGGAAGGGCGTGGTGAGTTTCAGATCGACTGTTTGTACGCTGAGTTGCATGGTGATTTGCTCTCTCTTCTAAATAGTTTATTATGCTGTGAGATATCCGCTCAACGCATCCATCAGCTTGCCAGATCCGAAACGTATCACATCTGTCCCAGGCAGACCAGTCTCATCCTCCAGTCTCTTTATTTCGTCGAGCGCCTCTTGCTCGGAGAGATGCGATGTCACGATGGAGAGTCCAACTACTTTACTCGTCTGCCGGGGATGGAGCAAGTTTACAGCCTCCTCGTTGACCTCAATCATCCGTTTGAAGGGGGGAAAGGGACAGTTTGTGTACCCCTCTATGCCTGTCGTGCCAGCTTTATGACAAAAAATCATAGCATCAGGGAGCGCCCCATGGAGCAGTCCAAGAGTGACAGGCGAGTAGCCTGGGTGGTTGAGCGCACCCTGTCCCTCTACAAAAACCCAATCGTGTGTGCCAGTCAATTCCAGAACCATATTTTCGACCATACCCGCTACAAAGTCGCTGATAATACGATCTACAGGCAGTCCACGACCCGCAATCATAATCCCGGTCTGTCCCGTGGCTATGAAATCACTACTCAAGCCTCGCTGTTGTGCTTCCCTGTATATCTCTAGCATAGCCGTCATTTTCCCTGTGGCACAGTCCGAGCCTACGGCAAGAATCGTATGACTACCTGACCGATGGGGGGTGTAGCTGGCCACCAATTTCTCTGCGGGTGGACGGCGTACATCCCAGATGGTTACATTGTACCTGCGGGCGGCAGTTTGTAATTCCGCATCCTCAGAGAAGAAGACGTGTAGACCGTTGATAATGTCCAGGCCCTTTTCCATGGCAGCCAGCAATTGCCAGCGCCAGGAGTCTGGCAGATTTCCTCCCTGAGGTGCTATGCCGATCAGAAGTGTGTCCGGCTGCTAAGACAGTGCTTCGTTGATGTCACTCACAACAGGAATGCCCCGTCCAAGGTCCAGCCCTAGTGCTTGAGCAACATCCTGACCGGCCTTTGTACTGTCAATGACCGCGACTATTCTATCATGACCATAGCGTATGACGCCTGTGGCCGTTTTCCCATAGTGGAGTTCAAAGGAACCCTCCGCAAGAATAGCTATGTTTCTCATGGTCCTGTGTCCTCTCTAGTTAGAAAAGAAGTAGTAGGTGGGAAGATTCCCATTGGAATCAACGTAGCATAGAAAGGTTCCCTTTGCAATCCTTTTGCTATTTTTATTATTGGTCTGTCAAATGAAGTTTGACACGCTCCCTCCCCCTTACACGTAGAGGTTTCTTGCCGATCTGCTGCGTCGGCCTGGCAGACCACCCCACCCCATGTAAACAAGAGCAACTGGTGTGGAGTGTGGCGCATTC
>DAOTTL010000536.1:0-9555 GCA_034438135.1 Ktedonobacteraceae bacterium
AACTAGCCTCGCTTCTTCTTTTTTCGGGGGAGGGTGCGGCTTTGCAGGCCGCATAAAAATGAGAGATGATGTATAAATTGCCAGTGCTCTTTGCTGGTTGCCAACGAGCTGCAAATTTGTGGCGTAAAATGATGATAAACGCTTTATGGTGGTTTATTTTTGACATCTTGTTTCGGTACTTTACGCTCTTAAAAAGGGGCAAATACTATGTCACTACTAGAGAAGGATCGAGAGGACAGCATCTTTTGATTGTTGTCGTCGATGACCAGGAGAAAGAGTGAATTTTATGGACCAACCACGGTTGGAGAGTGTTAATGGACACTTAGGAGAGAACCAGAAGCGACGTGAAGATCCTGGACTGATTACCGGCAGGACCCAATATGTGGATGATATCCGTCTGGGAACTGACCGTCCACGGATAGCTCATATGATTGTTCTGCGCAGTCCCTATGCTCACGCGCTTCTTGGACATATAGATGTGACGGAGGCTAAAAGCGCACCTGGTGTGATCGCGGTGTTTACGGGAGATGATCTAAAGGATCATTTTAGTCCATTGGATATTATTCCACTGCCAGGACTGCGTACTGTGCCGCATCGACCTTTAGCTGTTGGGCGAGTGCGCCATGTGGGTGATCCGGTGGCGGTGATCCTGGCGGAGAGTCGCTCTCAGGCTATCGATGCGCGTGATCTGGTAGAGGTAGATTATGAGCCACTACCGGCTGTGACTGATGTTGAGCTGGCTGTTCGTGAGGATGCTCCTCTGCTCTATGAGGAGTTGGACAACAATATTGCTCAGAACCAGCACTGGAGCGCTGGCAACGTCGAGGAGATCTTTGCGCAGGCTGAACATACGGCGCAGTTTCGGTTAGTCAATCAACGGCTGGTGCCCAGTTCGATGGAGACCCGTGCCTGTTTGTTTGACTACGATGCGGAGCGGAACGAGTTTTTTGCCTGGCTCTCTTCTCAGGCGATTTATCGAGCGAAACAGGATTTGAGTAAACGTCTGGGGATTGCGCCTCAGCATGTCCATGTGCGCAACGCGGCTGTGGGCGGTGCTTTTGGGGCTAAGAGTGCTTTTACCATTGGCGAGGAGTTTGTGGCAGCCTGGTTGGCACATCATTTTGCGCGTCCAGTCAAGTGGATTGAGGAGCGTAGCGAGAATTTACAGGCGCAGGCGCAGGGACGTGGTCAGGTGAACAACATTGAGATTGCTTTCCAGCATAATGGGCGGTTACTGGGCATGAAGATCCAGACCCTGGGCGATATCGGCAGTTTTTCCTCGGGTATAGGCGCGATGTTACCTAACAGAACTTCTACTCTGGCCACTGGTCCTTATCGGATCGAGGCGTTGGAGAGTACGGTGCAGGTGGTCTATACTAATAAGCCGCCGACTGCTCCCTATCGAGGGGCTGGTCGTCCTGAGGCAACCTATATTGCTGAGCGTGCTATCGAGACTGTAGCTCGTGAGCTGGGGATGGATGCTGTTGAGGTTCGCAGACGGAATCTGATTGCACCAGATGCTTTTCCTTATAAAACGTTGTCTGGCCAGACCTATGATAGCGGCAATTATCCTGCGTTGCTGAATCGTTTGTTGGAGTTAGGAGAGTATGAGCAGTGGCGGGCGCGTCAGCGTCTCCATCGTGCGCAGAGTTCTCATGCTACGTCCCTGCTGGGTCTGGGTCTGGCGACGTTTAACGAGATTTCGGGAGACGGACAGGCGATAGAGGGTTCGCCCAAAGAGGCCGCGCTGGTGCGTGTGATGAGGGATGGCTCGTTGCTGGTCCAGAGCGGAGTTGCGCACAATGGACAGGGTCATATGACGCTGTTCGCACAGCTTGCAGCAGATGTCTTTGGTATAACGGCGGACCGTGTTGAAGTTGAACTGAACGATGCGGATCTCCCTGTGTTTAGCATCGGGACCTTTGCCAGTCGCGTGACACAGGTAGGGGCCTCGGTGGTTCAAATCGCGACCGAGGCGGTGCTTGAGAAGGTGCTGCATGTGGCATCTCAGGTATTGGAGGCCGCGCGTGCTGATCTGGAATTACGTGGGGGTAAGGTGACAGTGCGAGGCGTTCCTGGACGGTCGGTGGAACTGGCTGATCTGGCGAAAATGGTTGAGGAGCGACCAGATCTGCTTCCAGTCGATGAGCAGAGGCCACCCGATGGACAGACAATTGAGGGACTGGCTGCATGGCGCGACTTCGCGCCTGCTGGCTCGGCTTTCTCCGCCGGTGCTCATATGGCAGTGGTTGAGATCGATCGTGAGACGGGCGATGTTACTATTCTGCGCTATGTCGCTGTCGATGACTGCGGACAGGTTCTTAACCATGAACTGGCCGAGATGCAGTTGCATGGTGCGCTGGCCCAGGGAATTGGTCAGGCGCTCTATGAAGAGGTACTGTACAATGAGGATGGACAAAATCTCAGTGGTTCTTTGATGGACTATGCTCTGCCACTTGCGAAGGGACTTCCCAAATTTACCAGTGAATTTCTTGGTACACCTTCGCCCACCAATCCACTTGGAGTTAAAGGCGTTGGTGAGTCAGGCACGATTGGGGCTCCGCCTACAATTGTGAATGCAATCCTTGATGCGCTTGCACCGCTCGGTGTTACGTCAATCGATATGCCAGTCACACCTGAGAAACTCTGGCGCTTAATGCATCCCTGATGGGAGAAACGGATGCTGTTGCAGGTAGTTTCGCTGCCTGCAACAGCATCCGTTTCTCCCCATCTCCAGGGGATGGCTGGCTTTGCAAATCGCAGAAAAGTTTGGGATGACTCATAATGAAAAAAAGGAACATCTATCAATCTTTGTCCTGGCAAGATACAATGACGATAATCAGTAGAAAGAGGTTTAGAGTGAATGCGTGAAAAGCAGGTATCTAAACTGTCAAAGCAGTCTTTAGTCTTTTCTCCTGCCAGACGGATCCTGGTTATTAACGGCATCTTGGCGGCATTCTGGCTAGTCATAAGCCTGTCAAATCTCCCAATATTACCAGGATCTGCGCACTGGCAAGACTATCTCAAGGCCATTGGAGGAAATATTTTTTATGTATGTCTTGCATTATATACAGCAGTGACGATCATTTTTTGTCTTGCTTGTATTCTTATCTATAAACCATCAGTGGTGGCAAATGCTGAAATGATTGCTTTCAAGCCGTCACTATTCAGTTTTACGCCCATTGTTTTGCGGTGGTCAGAGATCAAGTTTCTTGCGATCGAGAGAAACAACTTTTCCTGGTCACTGGCCTTTCTTCTGGCTAAACTCTATGGGTTTTCTTATGTAAGTATAGTCCTTATGCCTGAGACAGAAAATGATGTACTTTCACGGCAAAGGGCGAAACATCGCATTTTCTTTCAAAAAAGACGTGGAACAGCACCGACTAGAATCCTCATTTCGCGTGCAGTCCTCCCATATACACTTAAAGAGTTTGCTATGCAATTACAGAGCGTTTCTTCGGTTCCAGTTTATCTGCGAATTTGATGAGAGGAAACCCTATGTTTTCTGTTGTTATTCTTGCTGGCGGCATTTCGCCGGAAGATGATTTGCTTGTTGTCCATGCTACTCCTACCAGTGTCGATCCGGTCATTATTCTGAAACCTCATCCTCTGGACACGACCTTTATTCTGCCAACGCCAGAAGCTGAAGTCAGAGTTTTATTGTGAACAGAGCGGGCGAACCTGATTGTCTATGGACATATCCATTATGCCTCTATCTGCAGGAGTCATCCAAAAGTAGCGCCTTGTCTCTATTGGATCAGCTGGTATGTCAACTAATGGCGATCAACGAGCAGCTTATGCGCTGCTTGTATGGGATGGCAAGATGTGGCAGATCACACATCGTCGTGTGCCCTATGAATATGAAAGAACCGTTCGTGCCATAGAAGCATCTGAACTTGGCACTAGCTCGCATGCTCCGAGAAGCTATCTGGCTGCCACGCCAGGACCCTGGATAAATGAAAGGGTGTATGAGCCTGTAAAAGTACAGATATCACAGGCTCATACACCCTTTCGCTGGTTTATTAGGCGTTGCTCAACAGTTAGCTACACGTCGCGGCGGCTATCCTGGATCTGTTTGCTCTGATCCCAGGTGATGACGCGTTTGGGAACCAGTCGAATAAGCTCTGGACTGAAGGTAGGTATAACGGTCTCGCCACCTTCGTAAAGGATCTGTGCCTCACCACGAATCTCTATACCTCGTCCGCCGTTTGAGGTTGTATCGTCCACAACGAAGGAGGCCAGACCGTTGCGCTTCGCGTTGCGGAACTTCTGGGTTGCTCCCATGTTCCGTCCGCCGATATCAATGGTGTCCAGTTCCGCGTTATAGCGGAAGGTCACCGGAGCGTTCTGGGGTTCACCGTGACTATTCACGGTCGCCAGCCGTCCCAAGGGCTGGCTCTGCAAGTATGTCAATTCTGCTTCTGTAAATTTACTCAATGGTACATCTCTTCTCTTTTTTCGAATGATAGATCCTCTAAAAAGAGTAGCATCTTTTCAGTTAGAAGAGACTGACCCTATGGCCAGTCTCGCCAGGTTCTCTGGTTTGCTTACTCTATTTCCAAAACTATCCCTTCATTAGGATATAGATGGAGTACTGGAAGTTCAAAAACCTCTTCTCGTTCGCCAATGGTGGAGCTGAGGACCTTGCCCTGAGAGTATTCACGGGACAGGCGAATCTCCTGCTCCTGCTCTGAAAAGTTGAGCGCGATAAGGACACGCTGCTCCTCGTGCTGGCGGAGGTAGACAAAGCACGAGGTATTATTTTGTTCAAGGGAGCGGTACGAGCCAACATTGAGCGCTGGATAGGTACGACGCAGGTGCAAGAGATGCTGAACCTGGCGCAGTGGCGAGTGGGCATCTTGTCGCTGTGTAGCGATATTATAACTTTCAAAGTCTGGGGCTACTGGCAGCCAGGGTGTTACTTCAGGATTACAAAAGCCAGCATTGGGTTCGGTATCCCACTGCATAGGGGTGCGAACGGGATCGCGGCTATAGAGTGGATTGTCCTTGCCCTGAGGATCGTGAAGTAGTTCCGTTGGGATGACTACATCTTCCATGCCGAGTTCATCACCATAGTAGCAGGTGGGAGTTCCGCGCAGGGTCAAGAGTAACACCTGTGCCACCTGAGCCTGAGCACGCCCGGCACGAGTTGCAATGCGCGGGCGGTCGTGGTTGCCCAAAACCCAATTTGGCCATGCTCCTGATGGTAACAGGGCCTCATAGTTATCAACGATCTTTTGCATCAGACTGGCTCCCCACTCGGGAGCGGTCACGAACTGGAAATTGAACGGCAGGTGTGCCTCGTCCAACTGTTTCCCATAATAGGTTACCAGCCGCTCCACTGGCAGGTAGATCTCACCGATAAGAATGCGTTCACCGTAGCTATTGAGGAGCGCACGCATGTCTCGTACAATCTCGTGCATGCCTGGTAGATCTTCAGTGTAGAGATTTTCCTGACGGGTATAAGGGGGATCACCTGGCTTCCAGTTGGGGTTCATGGGATTATCGCGGAACTGTTCGTCTTTGAGAAGCATCCAGAGGACATCAACACGAAAGCCATCGACGCCTCGATCGAGCCAGAAGCGGAGCACGTCGAGCATGGCCGCGTGGACCAGAGGATTTCGCCAGTTCAGGTCGGGCTGCTTCACATCGAACTGGTGCATATAGTATTGGCCAGTTTGCTTGTCGAATTGCCAGGCAGGACCTCCAAAGAGACTGAGCCAATTGTTGGGCGGTCCCCCATCGGGTCCAGGATCACGCCAGATATACCAGTCTCGCTTTGGATTGGTGCGACTGGAACGGGATTCTTTGAACCAGGGATGCTCGTCCGAACTGTGATTGGGCACAAAGTCCAGAATGACTTTGAGTTGCCGCTGATGGGCTTCACTGATCAATGTGTCAAGATCTTGCAGTGTTCCGAAAATTGGATGAATGTTCGTGTAGTCGCTGATATCATAGCCAAAGTCCGCCATTGGCGATGGATAGATTGGACTGAGCCAGATAGCGTCAGCGCCGAGCCAGTGTAGATAGTCCAACTTATGAGTGATACCAGCTAGATCGCCAATGCCATCGCCGTTGCTATCGTAGAAACTGCGAGGATAGATCTGATAGATAACGCCTTTTTGCCACCAGGTAGGTACCTGTTCCATAAAATACTTTCCTCTTTTCCAATTTTCCAACCATTGTTCCTGAGTAGTGCATTTCCACTTTGCCCTTTTTGGCTTCTGGATTTGTCCTCTTGCGCACGAGAAGCGTTGTCAGTCGCCTGTCTTTTGTATTCCAACTGAGGAGGAGACTGAAAGCTGGTGAAGATCTTGTCTATGATCTCACGCTTCTATTCTACCGCGTGAAGGTGCATCCTGTAAGCTGACTCATATGAGTCAGCCCTGCTTTTGCAAAAGCAGGAGAAAAGGCTTTCGGCCTGCATAGCAGGGCACCCCCTTACAAGTAGAGGTTGCTTGTCGATCTGCTGCGTCGGCCTGGCAGGCCACCCCACCCCATGTAAACAAGAGCAACTGGTGTGTGTTGTGGCGCATTCGCGCCACAACACACACCAGTTGCTCTTGTTGTTCTCTGTCGCCGGAGGGAGACAGAGGAAAATGGGGAGGAGGGGCTTTGCAAGCCGCTGAAAAATGAGGGATGACTCATATCTCTTCAATGAGCAGTGAGCCTCTGCGATATGCTACTTTCGATGTGCTACCATGGAATAGGAACAAACGAAATACTGCCTATCCGGGGGAACCTGTACAATGAGTGATCTCAAGCTTCAAATCGCCTTCCTGAATTATGATCGCACGCGTGCGCTGGTCGATGGGACTATCAAGATTGATGGTGTCGATGCCAGCTTTTCGAGTGCCGATATCGTCTCGGACATCTTCGAGCGCATGGTGGGACGACACGAATTTGCTGTCTCGGAACTGGGATTAACGTTCTATCTACGCACCCTCGACTTAGACGATCCGCCGCTGATTGCGCTTCCGGTGTTTCAGTATCCTTTTCGACGAAGACCGCCGTCTATTCGCGGACGATTGGTGGCCTTACGGCGTCGAAGCGAATCGTACGGCACTTGACACTTTCTTGCGCTATCATTTCGAACAGGGTCTCTCGAAGCGACTGCTAACATGCGAAGACATCTTCCTGCCGGAGTTACTCGGAACGTAGTGCCTACAGTGGTACTCACATGCTGTACAGAATGCTGGCGTAGATATCTACTGACTCTACCTCTGCTCTTTCGTGATCAGCGTCAGGAGCACCTGCGCTTCGGTGGGGGAGAATCCAGGAACTAGCTGGTGGTTTATGATATCCATCGGACCCTCTGCTCTCGTTTCTCCATGGTCAGCGGGAATCTTTGCAGAATCCGACAATCATTTTCTGTGATTATTCTACCACCCACTGCGAGGATACATCTATAATAATCTCCAGACAGAGCATAGACCGCTCTGCTTGTACAAACATCTTGGAGAAATGCAGAACATGAACATCAAAAGAAATGGCTCACAACCTTCCGGCAAAGGGCCGACCGAATACTTTACTGGCTTCGTGCGCGTTGACCCTCTATTCGAGGCACCCGACCCGGCCCGCGTAGCAGGAGCCACTGTCACGTTCGAGCCTGGCGCTCGGACCGCGTGGCACACCCACCCGCTGGGCCAGACCCTGATTGTGACGACCGGCTGTGGCCGGGTCCAACGCTGGGGGGGATCGATTGAGGAGATTCGACCCGGAGACGTGGTCTGGTTTCCACCGAATGAGAAACATTGGCACGGTGCCACGGCAACCACGGCCATGACGCACATCGCCATTCAGGAACGTCTCAATGGCAAGGCTGTCGATTGGATGGAACAGGTCAGCGACGAACAATACCAGGGCTGATCGTGGAGGAAGATCCTTCCAACCTTTTATGCAAAGAAGGGTTTGTGACGTACGTAAAAAAGTAGTTACGAGGGATGACTCATCGATTGCCACAGAATGGAACATGGAGCATCCCCTGGGGAAAGCGCTTGCCGAGGGGATCTGGCAACGGCTTAAAAGCGATTTTTGAGAGACCCTGAGCCATGCGCCTATGAATACAATTGCTCGTGGTACAATGCGAGAAGACGCGAGGGTGTTGTTTCACGCATGAAGTCCGTTTTCGACAGGCCTGGAGGTTGGACATAAAGGAGAAGGAAGGCAATGGCTGAGATACATGTGCCGGAAAGCAACTGGGCTGGCACTTACGTGTACCAGGCACAGAAGCTGCATCGACCGAGGACGATTGAACAGGTGCAGCAGATCGTCGCCAGGGCGGCCAGAGTGCATGTGTTGGGTTCGCGGCATTCGTTCAACGACATCGCCGACTCCTCGGAACTGATCTCGCTTGAGGATCTGTCTGCTGATGTGCTTGTCGAACATGAAGCACAGACTGTCTCATTAGGCGGGGGGATAACATACGGCAATCTGAGCAAGACGTTGAATGACGAGGGTGTGGCCTTGCACAACCTTGCCTCGCTTCCCCACATCTCCGTCGCTGGGGCCGTGGCGACGGCAGCGCACGGATCAGGCGTCACCTGTGGCAATCTCGCGACTGCGGTCGCCGGACTGGAGATGGTAACCTCCAGCGGTGAGTTCATCAAGGCATCCAGAGGCGATCCCGACTTCGATGGGCTGGTGGTCGGACTTGGTGCGCTCGGCGTGGTTACTCGCATCACCCTGGACGTGGAACCGACCTACGAGATGAAACAGCAGGTATTCGAAGGACTTAGTTGGAATGCGCTCTACGACCACTTCGATGAAATCACCTCATGCGGTTACAGCGTCAGCGTCTTCACCCGCTGGGGCCAGACGAACGATCAGGTCTGGGTCAAGAGCCGCATGGATGAGCCCGACCTGGTGGAGGGGGAGCTCTTTGGCGCAATTGCTGCAACGGTTGATCGGCACCCGATTGTTGGACTCGATCCGACCCCTTGTACCCCGCAGTTGGGGCGACCTGGTCTCTGGTCCGACCGTTTACCGCATTTCCGCATGGGCTACACACCCAGCAGCGGCCAGGAAATCCAGTCGGAGTATCTCGTTCCCCGGCGGCACGCCCTTATGGCTATAGAAACCCTACGCGCCCTCGCAGACAGGATCCGACCACTCCTACAGGTGAGCGAGATTCGTCGAGTGGCCGCAGATCGGCTGTGGATGAGCATGAACTACGAGGAAGACTGCGTTGGTCTTCACTTCACCTGGAAACGCGAGCCAGAGGCGGTCCAGAGGATGGTCATCCAGATTGAGGAGGCTCTGACCCCGTTCGAGGCGCGTCCACATTGGGGCAAGGTCTTCCATGCGGATGCCGGTGCAATCGCTTCACTCTATCCACGCCATGCCGACTTTGTCCGTTTGATGGAGCGGCTCGACCCGCGCGGCGCGTTTCGCAACGCATGGCTCAAGACCCGCGTGCTTGGCAACAATTAAAGAAGGACAGCACTCGACCCGTTTGGTACCGCCTGTAGCCGCCTGTCCGCTTTAGAATCGGCAACAGATAAGAAAAAGAGCAGAGAGCCTGTTTTGTGGGGCATTTGCCCCACAAAACAGGCT
>DAOTTL010000537.1:0-7740 GCA_034438135.1 Ktedonobacteraceae bacterium
ATGCCCTTTCCACTAAACCGCAGATACACACAACCTATCGCAAAGCCAAGAACAGACAGAGACAGCAATACCACAAAGTCAATCCAACATTGCTCAATGAGCGAACCATCATTGAGATACGGTAGATGGAAAAAATGGAGTCCCAGCCCCCACCCGCCAGTCAAGCTATTCTCGACAAATGCGCAGAAAACGAGAGGAACCGCTATAATTGCACTCACCACTATCATCATGCACACTGTGCCCAGGAAATAATCTGTCCTGCGTGCACCAAAACCAAGGGCAAAAGAAAATGTATCCCCTGGAGTGATCAGACTCGCGATAAATAGATAGATAAAAACCGAAGCTAACCCTCCTGAATAGATTGACGTCCCTCCGCCAATGAGAAAACTAATGACGAGATTAATAGCGAAACTGCTCGATACAACCAACGACAGAGGTAAAAACCAGAAAACTTTATTTCTCAGGTGTATTTTGAGAATGCTTGTGATCTGAGACGTCTTTGGGAAATCTGCTGTTGAGTTCATATGGCTGGCACTCCCTCTTTTATAAATGTTCCACCTGTCAGGTGGACGACCAACTGCTGCAATGAAACTGGTGCAAATTCCAGGCCCAAAACCTCTGCCCGTTTGCGCTCATCCATCCCTTGCTGTTCTCGTGTAAAATCACTGGACCGCTTTGAGCTTCTCTGATCTCCCGTTTCAAGCAGGAGAATATCTTTCTTCGATCCACTTCCAGGAGCCTGTGAGAGCATAGTCACTGAGGCCAGCGAGCCAATTTGCTCGCGTTTCAGGATTGTTCCTGTTCCTTCAGCGATGAAGCTCTTGATCTTTGCTTCCGCACCAATGACAGTAAACGCCCAGCCACGCAAAACCTCCGCCTCCTCGTTTATAAGCACCTTGCCACGGTCAATAATAATGACATGCTCTAAAAGTCTACTTATCTCGTCAATTAAATGGGTGGATAGAACGATTGTGCGCGGATACTCCGCATAATCCTCGATGAGTCGATTGTAAAACACGGCCCTGTTCACGACATCCAGGCCCAGATACGGCTCGTCAAAGAGGGTCAGAGGCGCTCTACTGGCCAGACCAACGATGCAACCCAGAGCAGAGCGCATCCCTCTGGATAAAGCCTTGATCCGACGCTTCAGCGGTAGTTGAAAGTCCTCAGCTAATGAGAGAGCATGCTCGTGATCCCAGGCAGGAAAGAATGCTGCTGAGAGCTCCAGTACATCGAGTGCTCGAAAGTACTGCGGATACTTCTGATTCTCTTTGATAAAGCACATCTGACTGAGTACTCTTTTACTCTCATACGGATCCTCTCCGAAAACCCTCACAGTCCCACTCGTCGCAAACAACTGTGCCGCTACTATGCCCATTAGCGTTGTTTTGCCAGCCCCGTTTCTCCCCAATAGCCCGTATATCTTTCCTTCCTTGATGGCAAGGCTGACATCGTTGATCACTGTGAGATCCCCATACATTTTGGTCAGTTGATCCACTTCAACAATATTGCTCATTATGCCTCGACTCCTCTCTGGATCATAGTAGTCAACTCTTCGACCGTGATACCCAGCTTCTCTGCTTCTCGAAGCATAGTCATGACATACTGCTCAAAAAACTGCTCTTTGCGCTTTTCCATTAATTTTGCACGTGAGCCCTCTGCTACAAACATGCCAATGCCTCGCTTTTTATACAAAATTCCCTGGTCAACCAGAAGGTTGACCCCTTTAGCTGCCGTTGCGGGATTGATCTGATAAAAGACCGCAAACTGATTCGTTGAAGGAACCTGCGTCTCTTCCGCCAACCCTCCGTTGATAATGTCCTCTGCAATCCTTTCGGCAATCTGGACAAAAATGGGTCGGCTCTCATCTATAAAATGGTCCATTGCTTTAACACCTACCCGGTTAACTACTCATGTAACTAACCTTACACTACAACGATTATTTTGTCAAGGGGGAAAAATGTTATACTACATTTCATGAACTCCTGAAAGGATGGCAACCGGCATGGCAAATGGAAATGAGCAGTTTGACGCAATTATTATTGGAGCTGGCCATAACGGCCTTGTCGCAGCGGGTTATCTGGCCCGAGCTGGCAAGAAGGTACTTGTGTTGGAGCAGCGAGATCGGGTGGGCGGAGCATGTACGCTTGAGGAACCCTTCCCAGGCTTTACGATGTCCCCCTGCGCCTATGTGGTGAGTCTGCTGCGACCTGAGATTATTCGCGATCTGGAGCTGCATCGCTATGGCTTCGATGCCTATGTCAAAGATCCTCAGATGTTTGTGCCATTCCCTGATGGGAACCATCTCTTCTTCCGTGCCAGTACGGAGAAAACTATTGAGGAGATTCGTCGTCTCTCACCTCATGACGCTGAAGCTTACCCGAAATTCTTGCGTTTCTTTGACCGCGCCTCTGAAATTCTCAATCCCATTTTGCTTGAAGAACCTCCTTCGGTGGCCGATCTCGCGGCACGCTTTCGCGGTGCGGATGAGGAGATCTATCGCTACCTGATGTTCGGCAATCTCTATGATATGCTGGCCGACTATTTTGAATCGGACTATTTACGTGCGGCCTTTGCTGGCCAGGGAGTTATCGGGACGTTTATCGGACCCAAAACACCGGGCTCTGTCTACGTTATGTGGCATCATATGTTCGGCGAGGTCAACGGTGAGCAGGGCATGTGGGGCTATGTACGCGGCGGCATGGGCAAGATTAGCTTTGCGATGGCCGACTCGGCTGAAGCTCACGGAGTTCAGATCCGTACCAATACGCGGGTGGCAAAGCTGCTGATCCACGATGGGAGAGCAGAGGGGGTTCGCCTGGAAAATGGCGAAGAATTTCGCGCCAGGGCTGTCCTCTCCAATGTTGAACCCAAACGAACCTTTCTCCAGTTCTGTGCCGATGCCGACCTCGATAAAGACTTTCTCAAACGCATCTCACGCTTTAAGTCCGAGAGCGGCGTCATTAAGCTCAATATCGCGCTCAAAGAACTACCCAGCTTCACATGTCTGCCAGGAACCGAGCCAGGACTACAGCATGCTGGCTCCTGCGAGATCTCGCCTACACCCGACTGGGTACAGGATGCCTTTGAGGATGCAGCACGTGGCGAACTCTCGCGTAAACCGTATATTGAGGCATATATGCAATCCTCCACCGATCCAACCGTTGCCCCGGCAGGATTTCATACAATCTCGATGTTTTGTCAGTATGCTCCCTACCACCTCAAGGGACGCGCATGGTCAGAGGAGGTGAAAAACGAGATGGCCGATCGCATCATTGCCACAATGACCGAGTTCGCACCCAATTTTGCAGATGCCGTCATCGATCGCCAGATCCTCAGTCCTGTCGATATTGAGCAGCGCTACGGTCTTCCCAATGGAAATATCTTTCACGGCGAGATTACACCGGACCAGATTTTCTCGCTCCGTCCCACACCGGAGTGCTCACGCTACCGCACGCCTGTCGAGGGTCTCTATCTCTGCGGATCCGGCACTCATCCAGGCGGAGGCGTCATGGGCGCACCTGGACATAATGCCGCTCAAGCCCTGCTCAAAGATTGGGAGCAGGCATAGGAAAGCCAGGCCACTCACCTGACTCATCTCTCTCTGCCACCGGAGGACTATTGCACAATGCTTATCACTATTGCGGTCGTTCAATTCGCTATCACACCGCTCGCATCCGAAGCAAACCTGGAACGAGCTGAACACTTTATTCAGAAAGCAGTCGCTCAGCAGGCTGATCTCATCGTCTTCCCCGAAGACTTCCTGCTAGGTCCGCTCACCACGCATACCGAGCTGGCCGATTTCTCTGGATATTATGTCAAGTATTTTCAAAGGCTGGCGCAAAAATACGCCATAGACATTGTGCCGGGAACGATTATTGAGGGCGAGGAGAGCGGCCTTTACAATACAGCGTACTACATCGACAGATCTGGGGAGATTTTGGGACGTTACCGCAAAGTCAACCTCTGGCTCCCTGAGCGCAGCTATATTGAGCCAGGAGAACATGCGATTGTCTGCGCAACTCGTTTTGGCAAGATTGGACTGGCAATCTGCTGGGACCTGGCTTTTCCTGAGTTGTTTCGCGCATTACTGCTGGAGGGTGCGCAACTTGTCCTCTGTCCCAGCTACTGGTGCTTTGAGGACGCCGGTATCGGAGTACGACATAATCCTGAATCTGAAGTTCTTTTCGTAGATGCGCTCTGTACAGTGAGAGCATTTGAGCAAGAAATTATCCTGGTCTATGCCAACGCAGCCGGCAAAGTTGGGGCAGACACATTGATTGGGCACTCACAAATTACAGTCCCGTTCCGGGGTCCACTCCAGCTATGCACTCATGCCAATGAAGCGATGTTCGTGCAAACGGTCGATACGGCGATTCTGACGGATGCCGAGACAGCTTACGAGATCCGTCAGGACCTGCAAAAAGGACTTTCCCTTAAGACCCACCGAGTGGACTGACCGCTATAACCTGACCAAAAAGACGGAGAAAAGCGCTGCTCATCTGATGCAGATCAGTCTGACTAAAATAGAGCAGCATACAGGAGCCAGGATCCAGATTCATATGCTGCACGTCCGTCTCACTCTGAAGAAAGTCCAGATGGTAGACCACCCCGGAAGCGTTTGCGCAATTGGGAGATAGTTCCTGACCACTGGGCAGAGTTGGAAGTGCCAGGGCCGCCTTATAGAGTTGTCGTACGGCAGTAGCATCGGTGATAGTCTTATCGAGAGGTCCCAGATTATGCGTCGATGAGAGATCTGTGCGCGTTACATGAAGCGTCGTAGGATTGACTACACTGGTAGAGCTTGTAGGGGCAGGCGCACTGGCTCCCGCAGCAGGCGGCGTAGAGGTTGCAGAACCACCACAGCCAGCTAGAAGGAGAGAGAGACAGAGTAAAAAGAACACAATACCACGTTTCATAACTATCCCTGACTAATCGGAGTTGCCCGATACGTAATAAAAAGCCCTGCCGTTTCTGTACTTACACCAACGGCACAATAGGTAAAGCCATCTGGCAAGCCAGCAGGCTTCTTGCTCAATTGAGTATTAATAGTCTGTTGAAACGATTGCACAAAGGTTGTTACAGGGAGATTCCCTATATCCGCATGAGTCACTTGCATCTGTAAAATACATGCCTGGACATAGGGCTTCACATCAATAGTAAAATGGCGAGAGAAGGTTGCTACCAGAACGGAATAGACATCATCCCCAGTAATCACCATCTGCGCCCCATGGCTCATAACAACATGTACATTCTGCACCTTGCCAGGAAGGCCTGTGTGAGTGAGGTTTTGACTTACCAGTTGCGTTACAAAATCGGTCTCGGCCTCTATAACCAGATTGCCCTGACCTGGCGAAGAAATAATCACAACCGACCCCTCCCCGGAGAGGCCATACCAGAGCAATGAACTCAGTCCCAGAATAAGACCTAGAACGAGAGTGACAAGCGGTAAAGCGATCCTACCGGGACGCGAATCCAAAAACTGACGCATTCTGCCAAAGGGCGGTAGTTGTGGAGGACCAACCTTTCTGAGCGTCCCATCGCCATCCTCGTCTCGCATGCCAGCAGAAAAAATCGGAGGTGGCAGCTGCTGCTGACGTGTATCAAGGCGTGAAGGTGATCCTTGTTGATCGATGCGAGGAAGAAGTTGTTGTGTCAAGTCTTCGGACAAAGGTGAAGATGATGCAGGTATATCTGGCCGAGCCAGAGCAGGGTCCGGTTGTAAAGGCCGTTCCTGAGGGGTTGATAAATTGAGTGGGCGAGTTGGCTCCTGATCGTCCATAATAATATTCTCCTCCATACATTGTACACCTTATGATACCCGCTCACCTTACTCTACGCAAGCTGAGAAAAGATCAGATCTTTTTCACGTTTCTCTCTTCAAGGCAGATTCTGTGAAATAAGCGCCTGAAATAAACGGCAAATAGATAGAAATACGGTAAAAAATGTATAATTTTATGGCTTCAGAGTAGAAGCTATTTGCGTCTATTTCTAAGAAAAAAGATGAGATTTTTTAGGCAAGATGCACAAAAAAAGCGAACTGTCTTTCGGACAATCTAGCTATAGTAACATCCAGATGAGATTAGGTATGATAGAGCATGAGGAGAATGGAGGGTGTTTTTCGGAACACAGCCGTTCAATCCGGTATTATGATATGATAACAAATTCTATCACAAATGAGTTAAAGTTGCTCATTCCAGCAACGGTGCCGGATGGAAGAGAAAGAGAGAGCGCGAAACGATGACCCCAGAAGAAGTACTCGCATTTGCTGAAAAGCAGGGAGCTAAGTTTGTTGATCTCAAGTTCATCGATCTGCCAGGTACCTGGCAGCATTTTGCCGTGCCTATTCGGGAACTTGAGGAAGAAACATTTGTTGAGGGCAAAGCCTTTGACGGCTCCAGCCTTCGCGGCTTCCAGTCGATTAATGAAAGCGACATGCTAATCATTCCTGACCCTGAGACCGCCGTTCTCGACCCTTTCACAGCAGTTCCTACGCTGAGCCTCATTTGTGACATTGCTCATCCCGGTCCCAAGGGGGCAAAAAAGCCCTACAGCCGTGATCCCCGCAATATCGCCCACAAAGCCGAGGCTTATCTCAAAACCACTGGCATTGCCGATACCGCTTATTTTGGTCCAGAAGCTGAGTTCTTTGTTTTCGATAATGTGCGTTACACCTCCAGCGATAACATTCAGTATGCTGAGGTTGATTCTGACGAAGCCCACTGGAACAGTGGCCGCAGCGATCGGACAAATCTGGGTCACCAGATCCGCGTCAAAGAGGGTTATTTCCCGGTTGCCCCTGCCGATACCATGCAAGACCTCCGCGCGGAAATGACCCTGGTCCTGGAATCTCTCGGCATTCCGATCGAAGCGCTTCACCACGAAGTTGGAGCTCCTGGTCAGGGCGAAATCGACATGCGCTTCAATACGCTGCTCAAGACCGGCGACAACCTGATGACTTACAAATATGTGGTCAAAAATGTCGCAAAGAAGTATGGGAAAACACTCACTTTTATGCCTAAACCAGTCTTTGGTGATAATGGCTCAGGCATGCATACTCATGTAAGCCTGTGGAAAGATGAGAAACCTCTCTTCTTCGATAAAGATGCCTATGCAAGTCTCTCACAGATCGGTCGCTACTGCGCAGGTGGCATCCTGACCCATGCCAGTTCGTTGCTGGCCATTGGTGCCTCGACCACCAATAGTTATAAGCGCCTGGTTCCTGGCTTTGAGGCTCCCGTCAATCTGGTCTTCTCACAGGGCAACCGCAGTGCAGCAGTACGTATTCCGCTTGGTTGGAGCGCATCTGCCAAACGTATCGAGTTCCGCTCAACAGATGCTGCCTCGAACCCCTACCTGCTCTTCTCTGCACTCATGATGGCCTGCCTGGACGGCGTTCGCAAAGAGATAGACCCCAGCGCACATGGCTTTGGACCCGTCGATAAAAATCTGTTCGAGATGTCCGCAGAAGAGTTGCGCGAGATCAAGAGTGTACCCGCTTCACTGGAAGAGGCACTGAACGCTCTTGAAGACGACCACGACTATCTGCTTGAGGGCGATGTCTTCACAACTGATGTGCTGGAACACTACGTCGATTTCAAACGCGGCCAGGCCAAAGAGTCCGGTCTGCGCCCAACACCCTCCGAATTCTCACTCTACTACGACGTGTAAATCCTGACGAAACAAAAAAAAGAGTGGGATATGAGTCAGCCCTCATTCTTCAGCGGCTTGCAAGCCGCT
>DAOTTL010000538.1:0-2657 GCA_034438135.1 Ktedonobacteraceae bacterium
CTCTCCAAAGTACAAGCTATGGGTCATCTCTCCCTTTTATGCGGCTTGCAAAGCCGCCCCTCTCCCCGAGAAAAGGGAGAAATGGCTTAGTTTGCAAGCAGCTTTGCTGCTTGCAAACTCAGCCATTTCTCCCTTTCAATCTGGCGGCGCAACCGCCAGATTGAGTGTTTGCTCATTTTGCCAAAATGAGGGATGGTAACTACTCAGGTGCCTTGCCAAAAACGCCCCACCCTACAGGGAGAAAAGGGATGTCGAGCAAAACGGGCGGGCACCCCGCCCGCCCGTTTTGCTCGACATCCCTTTTTTGTTCGCCGCCGTAGGCGGCGAGTAGAGGAGACCTGAGTAGTTACGAGGGATGACTCATAAATGCTAGAATCCTATGGGGAGGACGCAGCCGATGCAGGTCTCGGTCTGTCCGATACGTGCGAGCGTAATCTGGACGGGTACGCGTGCTCCATTCTTATGCAAATACTCTTTTGTATAGGAATCCGTCGAGCCTATTTCGTGCAGTGAGTGAACAGCCTTATGATGCAGGCGATGGTGCTCGGGAGGTGTCAGTGCGTCACGATGGACCGCCCTTGATTGGATATCTTCTGGGCTATAACCAAGGAGTTGGAGCAGGGTGCCATTGGCCTCCAGGAAAGTGCCTGCGAAGTCAGAGATAAACATACCGACCAGTTTGGAGTGAAAGAGAGAGTGAAACTGATCTTGTAAGTGTACTAAGAAATATGAGAAAACAGAGTGGTAATGGCGGCTACGCCGCCACGAGTTTAAGATAGAAGGATGAGTTTTGCAGCAGAGAAGCTGCTGCAAAACTCATCCTTCTATCTTAAACTCGTGGCGGTTTGTGGCTTCTATTGACGGAATAAACGTTGATAATGTTCGGAGACAATCTCTTCAGGGAAGAAGCGCAATAGACTGACGACGACCAATGCAAAGGCGATCCAGTCAAAGCCAGCATCAAGTGGTATGCCCAGAACTGTTCCTACAAATGGTAACACCACACTGAGAAGGGTCTCATCAAAGATGTCTGGTACAAGGAGGATCAGGAGTAAAACGATAATGGACGTAAAAAAGAACAATTTGCGTAATATTGATACGCGCCGATCGACACTTAATGCGCCGATGAGCTTACTGGTTTTTACGGCGTGAAAAAAAATGTCACGGCGTCTGGGGTGAACGATTTCTTGCGGCATTGGTTGATGGATCATGTGTTGAGACATATGTCTGGCTCCTCCTGTAGGCATCCTCGAATATATTTCTATCTGACTTTTTGATAATTTGAATATATTTGCTTTTCTTTCATGTACCCATTGGTACTCTTTGTGAAAAGTTTGCTTTCCTATAGGTAACACGTAGAAGAAGCATATCTAGATGTGAGGAGAAGGTTATGAGTCATTCCTGATGTGGAGCAGATCTATGCCGCTGGCCAGAGCTTTATCCCAGGCGGGCAGGCTCCGGGCCTGGACCAGAGTCAAGGGAGGAGCTGGTTCTAGTATGCGCTCCTGGAGTATGCCTTGCCACCATCCAACATCGTGCCATGCGCCATCTTTATAGCCAACCTGCTGATAGATGCCCACAGGAATCATGCCCATCGACTCGTGCAGTCCCACGCTTCCCGGATTGGGAAGTGCAATTCCGCCGTAAACATTATAGAACCCCTGGAGCTTCAGTAGTGCGAAGAGCGAAGTGTAAAGTGCGTGTCCCACACCGCAGCCGCGCCACCGCTCAGAAATATAGACGGAGACATCTACGGCCCACTGATAGGCCATGCGCGATCTATGTTGACTGGCATAGGCGTAGCCTAGAATCTCGTCCTGCCGGGTGCATACCAGCCAGGGATAGCTTTTGATTGTATGTGTCAGCCGCAGAGCCATCTCCTCTATCGTTGGCTCTGTGAGTTCAAACGAGATAGGCGTATCTTTAACGATGGGCGCGTAAATGGCCTGGAGTATCGGAGCGTCCTCTACTCTTGCCATGCGGATATTCATAGATATATACCTTTCAGCGTAGAATCTGAGGAACAATTGTCCTCAGAGAGATTACGGCATCTCGTGCCCAAATCTCTCCCTTGAGGACTCTGTTGCCGAAATCCCTCAAAAAAGCCTTTGGGGCGGGGCCATGCGCCTACGAATTGCCTTCGGCAACAGAGTCTTGTAGGAGGTGGTTGCGATTGGCTGTGTCTTTCGGCAACAACGTCCTTGAGAAAGGTCACACCAGATTGTGCGAGAAAGCATAAAAGCATAATGGAGCGGTGAGTGGTCATTTTACCATGTAGTAACCGATGCCAGGCTCTGTCAGAATATGGGCGGGTCGGGATGGATCATGCTCCAGTTTACGGCGTAGTCGTCCAATATACACGCGCAGATATTCTGATTCGCTGTGGTATTCCGTTCCCCAGACCCGTCGTAACAGGGCTTCATGAGTGAAAATCTTGCCAGGATGAAGTGCCAGTTCTTGTAAGAGATCAAATTCCGTGGGCGAGAGTTTCACCAGTCCATTATCTCGCCAGACCCGCCGCTGCTCAAAATCAATCTCCAGATCTCCAAAGCGCTGTATCCCGACAGCAGTTGGTTGATCTGCCCAGTGATTACGTCGAAGAACTGCCTTGACTCGTGCCAGGAGTTCACCGACCCCGAAGGGTTTTGTCAGATAGT
>DAOTTL010000539.1:0-4968 GCA_034438135.1 Ktedonobacteraceae bacterium
GCATCATGTCACTCGTTCATGCTACGCATGTTCTGGATAAGTCCGACCGAATCGACGTCCAATACGCAAGTAGTATTAGGATATCCTCGATCTCGGAGCGGATCTCCGCTCAAAGCCAGTATGTTTCGCAGACCCAGCGCATGTGCACCCAGGAGCTCAGATTGCAGGGCCATCAGATTGCGGTCACGCGTCGTAAAATGAATAATCGTCTCAATGTCCAGATGATCCTGAATCAAACGCGCAAGAGCAATACAGCTCATTCTGACGCGGGCCATTGGACTGTCAGCAATGTTGATACAGTCGATGCCAGATTCCTGTAACAAAGCGGCTCCTGCCAGAACTTTAGACGGATTCAGTCCTTTAGGAGGATCTAACTCGACGCTAACGACAAATTTTCCTGCCGCAAGTTTTTCCTGGAGACGCGTCGTATATCCTTCCTGGGGCAAAATTATCTCTTCCTCTAACAGTCGGGCAATGATCTCCTGAGCATCTGAGGATTTAGTGACCTTCTTCTGCTCTATCTGGGGAACAGGAGGTTGCGCACCATACAATTCATCAAGAGCGAGGCGCATAGCTGCAATATGTCTGGGAGTCGTCCCACAGCAGCCACCGATCAGACGCGTCCCCATAGCGGCAAAACGTCTGGCATAGTCTGCGAAATAATCAGGGGTAGAAACATAGAAAAACCGATTGTCAATACGTGTAGGAAGACCAGCGTTAGGCTGAGCGCCAAAGAGCTGGATGGGCAAATTCTCCTCCGTCCTGGATTGAGACGCCCCAATCATCTCCTGTAAAACGTCCAGCGTTGCGGCGGGTCCAAAGCTACAATTGGCTCCTATGACATCTACTCCCAGATCCTCCAAAACTCTGGCAACCCTTGACGCAGATTGACCTGAAAGCGTGTGCCCATCTTCATAAAAACTCATCAATGCAACGATAGGCAGGCCTCCAACATCTTTGGCCGCAAGTACGGCCTGGCGCAACTCGATCAGACTTGTAAAAGTCTCCAGGATCAGCAAATCGGCACCACCTTCCTGGAGTGCTTCGATCTGCTCACGATAGACAGCACGCAAGTCATGCAGACGATTCTCATCGGGGATCTGGAAAGGCAAACCCGTTGGACCGACCGATCCTGCAATGAATACCTGCTTCCCGGTGACATCGCGGGCCTCCTGAACCAGACGAGATGCCCTCTGGTTGATCTGACGTACCTGATCTTCCAGATTGTATGTTGCCAGGCGAATCCGGTTTGCACCGAACGAATTAGTCTCTACAATCTCGGCCCCCGCATTGATATATTCCCGGTGAATGCCAGAAATAAGCTCGGGTTGACTGAGGTTAAGCGCGTCAAAACATTGCTCGAATGGAATACCACGCGAATAGAGGACAGTGCCCATTGCTCCATCGCAAAGCATGGGCTTTTCACGCAGTAATTGAAGGAATCGATGCTCCATACAGACCCTTTCCCTACAAATTAAGGACTCCCTTGAGCCGCGATCTAGCTATGCATCTGGCAGTTCTCTGAACCGCCGTTTTATTCTAGCACGTAGGATCGATCTTTTCCATCGACATAGTTTTTTCGTTTTTTCCCATTTGAGAAAATTTTTTATAACATTTCTCGCCTGAATGTTATAGAATGAACCCACAAGGAGAGACAGAAAAAAGCCATAACCTATGCAAAAAAACCCTGAGACACAACAGCCATTAATTGTCGCGGTGTGCGGTGATAGCGGATCAGGCAAAACAACCTTAACGGATGGAATAGTGCGCGTCTTCGGGCAAGAGCGCATCCAACATATCTGCCTCGACGATTATCATCTACTCGACCGCACTGCCCGTATGCACGCCGGTATTAGTGCTCTACACCCCGATGCAAATAACCTGACCCTCATGTCCGAACAACTCCAATGCCTTGCACACAATGAATCTATTGTCAAACCCGTTTATGATCACAAAACCGGTATTTTTGCTGAGCCAGAAATAAAACATCCCGCAGAAATCATTATTGTCCATGGACTCCACCCACTGCTCACCCCCGAACTACGCAATCTGGCCCACGTGCGTATCTACCTCGACCCTGAGAATGCTCTCCAACAACAGTGGAAAATTATTCGCGATAGCACCTCACGCGGCTATACAGTTGAACAGGTACGCCAACAAATCGCTGAGCGCAGACGCGATAGCTATCTTTATATTCAACCGCAGAGACGCTTTGCTGATATTATCCTGCGCTTCTCACGTGGTGAACTCTATTATCAGACTCGCAGCCTTGCCCATCTAGATGTGCGTATCATCCAGGCCGCCCACGCTCCCACTATTCATCTCTCTGAAGCATTTAAAACTCCAGCGACCGAAGAACGACCTGCACTCCGCTTCTTTACAGACGAGTATAACAATATGTCGTGCAGTGTTCTGGAGATCGATGCCAGCATAAGACATGATAAAGCCCGCGAACTGGAAGATTATATCTGGACTCATATGGCTGAGGATAGCGATCTGCGACCCGCCCAACTCGATCAACTCGGCCTCTTTTATATCGGAAACCATCTCCGCCAGAGCGATCCCCTGGCTCTGACTCAATTGATTGTTCTCTACCATATCATCAGTGCCCGTCGCCGCATGCAAAATGGTGAAATTCTTTTTCGTCCCCAATAACCCTTATTACTTCCAAATAAGAGTTGCATTAGCCTGCCAGGCCACTCCACCTCTTTTTTTCTGCGGCTTGCAAAGCCGCCCTCCTCCCGAAAAAAGAAGAAGTGAGGCTGGTTGGCTGGGCGTATGCCCAGCCAACCAGCCTCACTTCTTCTTAAAAAAAGGGGGTGGGGCGGCCTGCTATGCAAGCCGAAAGCCTTTTGTCCTGCTTTTGCAAAAGCAGGGATGACTCATATGTCGCCAACAAAGTCAAAGATTGACTTTTGAGAGACGGCTGTATATAGTGAGAGGCATAAACAATGCAAGCACATCCTCCTTTCGCGGAGGACGGAAAGGCAGGAAGAGCGCAATGCCACAGGCCAGAATAGGTGTCATTGGTGGAAGCGGCCTTTACCATATGGACGGCATGACAGATAGAGAAGAGATAGCAGTCGAAACACCTTTTGGAGATCCAAGTGACCTCATTACAATTGGAAAAGTAAACGGGGTCTCGATGGCCTTCCTCCCGCGCCATGGACGGGGTCACCGCATCTCTCCAACGGACCTGCCCGCACGTGCCAACATCTGGGCCTTAAAGAGTCTGGGAGTTGAGTGGGTTATCTCAGTCAGCGCCGTTGGTAGTTTACGCGAACATATTGCTCCACGAGACCTGGTTATTCCTGATCAACTCTTCGACCGTACAAAGAGTCGCGTCAACAGCTTCTTCGAGAAAGGTCTTGTAGTCCACTGCACCTTCGCCGATCCCTTCTGTTCCACGCTACGCACACTCCTCCTGGAGGCAGCCAGTGAGTTGGAAGATGTAAAGGTTCATGACGGAGGCACATACGTCTGTATGGAAGGACCTCTTTTCTCGACACGAGCGGAGTCGCAGGCTTATCGTAGCTGGGGCATGGATATTATTGGCATGACCGCTCTGCCAGAGGCAAAACTGGCCCGCGAGGCCGAACTCTGCTACGCGACTATCGCCTGCGCAACCGACTATGATTGTTGGCACGAATCCGAAGAATCAGTGACCGTCGAGATGGTGATCAAAAACCTGAGTGCAAATGTAGCCAATGCTCAACGTATCCTGCAAACCGTTGCACAGAAAATTCCCGCCGAGCGCACAACTAACTCTTGCGATTGCTCTTCGGCCCTTGCCTCAGCAATCCTGACCGATCGTGCGGCTATCTCTGCTGAGACCCGAGAAAAATATAACCTGCTTCTCAACAAATATATCTAAATGTGAGCGAAAAGCGCATCCAGCAGATTTTTTCCATCGCCAGCCACTTTTATCTCTGGCTGGCGATAGTGTTGACCAGAGCCTCAAAGACCGCAATATCAGGGGTATCGGTGACAGAGATAGTGGACCAGAGTTGCGACTCCGTTCCTCGATGCATAGTGATGGCACTTTTCTGTCTATCCACCCGGACGGCGTTAAAGCTCCCCCACCTTGACTGCACGTTCCCATCGCTCAGCGCGTTACCAATGCCTGCCGGCGAGATGGTTAAAGTGACAAAGGTGAGGGAATTGCCAGACTGGTAACTTGCCATTGCTCGTGGAAAGAGATAGTGTGGATAGGTTTGCTCAAGGGCGGTGGCGAATTTACTGAGGCCATAAAAGCTAGTATCAATTTCGCAACTTGTCCCGTCAGCGCATTGCACTACATAGACATCTACAGAGATCTTACGAATCTTCGGAGTGCTCACCCCAGTCTGTGGATCCTTCGTCGTACTCGTTTCTGTCTTTTCCAGCTTGTGCCATACATGCACCACCTGATTCCAGTAGACTTCCTGCTTCCCGTGTTTGTTAATGGCAATAAAGCCCTGCTCATACACTTCAGCACGCATTCTACGGTTGTTGAGCGCCAGTATCAGGGCGAGGATGCAAATGAGACAGAGACCAAAGCCAATGGTCATGAGCCATTGCCCCGGTGAGTTTGAAGAATCACTGTAGACTGTGGGCGAGGTATTGTACCTTATGCCAGCGATCGAACAAGGCAGACCCAGAAAAACACAGAGTATACCTATAAGAATGATTTTGCCCGTGCCAGGTCTATAGACGGTCAGTCGATTGCCAAGTGGCAGCATAGCAGAATGCGCGGGAAGCGCCATATTTTTATCCTCTTTCTTCATGAGAGTAGTATTCCCAATCTCTGCATATGATTTCCATGTACTCTAGCATATATCGCTCTTCTTTGCTACTACCAATCGACATCTGCTTAGAATTTCTTCCAAAATTGCCCTCCCCAGGAAAAAAGAGATGAGTTATCCCTATCTTTTCTGCGGCTTGTAAAGCCGCCCCACCCCCGAGAAAAGGGAGAAATGGCTGAGTTTG
>DAOTTL010000540.1:0-4349 GCA_034438135.1 Ktedonobacteraceae bacterium
AAAATTGCCGATGCACTCAATGAGGTAGGATACCGGACGGGCAGCAAACGCTTTGGAGCACGGCTGTTTACAGGCGATACTGTGACTGCCATGTTACGCAACGAGTTCTATGCAGCGTTTACCCCTGACACCGACCGTGGTATCGTCAAATACAAAGAGCAACACTTTCACGGGTTGCATCCAGCCGCCTTTACTTACGACGAGTGGCAACACATTCGGTCCATTACCCGATCCATGTATCACGTCAGCACACATACCGAGCAGGTCAAACGCATCTATGAATTCGCTGGCTACATTGCCTGCATCCACTGCGGATTGCCTCTTCGAGGTGAGACCGGCAACACACCTGACAAGCCACGCGCGTATTATCGCGATGCCGCTAAAGCACGACGCATTCCCTGTCCGGCAGGCGGCAATCTTATGGTTCGGGTGGATATGGTTCATGAACAATTCGGAGAGCTTCTGAAAAGCCTGGTCATGCCAGAGAACTGGCGTGAGGCGATCCGTCGCGATATGATGACAAAAGCGTTCGCCTCCACTGTTACTCCAGAAACGGTTGAGCGAGAGAAAGAGCGACTGAAACTCAAAAAGGTTCGCACGCTCAAGCAACATCGAGAGGGGTACATCGACGACGAAGAGTTTCATGGGGAAATGGCCGCTATCGCTCTAGCACTTAAAAAGATGGATATCCCAGAGGTTGATGGTGTTACCTATGATGAGGTGATCGAAGCTGGCGAACATCTTCCAGGCATAGCTGCTCTCTGGGGTGTTGGAACGCCACAAGAGCGCATCGAAATGGTCACGTTGATCCTGGAGCCTGAAGGATTGTACTAAGATACCGAGTTGAAGATCATTGCTGCCCTGAAACCACGTCCGGCATTCTTGCCCATCTTACGCTTGTTGGAAGGAGTCGTTGAATATGAAGAAGCCAACGGCCTGATTGTGACAGAACGTTGGCAAGACCGGAACCGACGGGCGATGAACCATAGGTCGCACCTGGCCTTGATCCCACTTGACAAGCTTTTTGCGAATCCTCATGATATTCTCATCTACACACCAAAGCCAAACACTGAAAATACTGCATCTGATGATCCATTTGAACAGGCTCTGACGAACCCGGTCGTTCTATCTCTGGCACAGAGTCGTCCAGGTCCAGACGAGCCAAAGTGGAAAATTCCGCCGTCTGAGTGGAAGAATGTAGTGCGCCGAGTGATTGGGAATCGGGAGTCACTACGGAAGGTGGCAAGTGATTATGGAGTTTCGTATGAGACGATCAGGCGTGTTGTGAGAGCAGTTCAGAATTAAGTACTGCTGCCCTGTTTGCCAGGGAATGATTTTTGATATTACACCTTATCAAAGGCAAAGCCAGATTAATTTATCTAGTCAATCTATTGGGAGGGGTTGCCATAGGTTCTCGCCTCGGATAAGCGCCGCATATAAGCATAGTTTGCGTATTGGACTCCCTAGTACGAGTAAAGCACCAGACAACAAGCTAAGCATCTCTCAATTAGCTCTATCCCTACGCCAGAGTGCATTGGAACGGCGCACCCAACACCCATCAAAGAACAGGTAACTATTTTCATGATTAAAAAGGTATCGGTCAGTTCAGCCTTTTCCCACTGGCCAGAAACGTTTCCCTATCACATCACAATCTCCCGTCATGCCAGTATAGCATCCTTTTCACCAGGTAAGGATGGCTTCTCTTTTTGTAATAATCCTCTCATAAACGTCTCCTCATCTGAGTTCAAAGGACCCTTTTCAAGCATAGACAATGCTTGATCTATCTCGTAACGAGTGGTCACGCCTGTGAGAACAAGATCCACCCAGGGCTGCGATAAAGCGAACCTGTAGCATTCAGGGACGGTCGGAACAGTTAGACCTGGCTGAGCTTCCCCAGGAAGCGAATATGCAACATTGAAAACAACCATGCCTGGATTCTGTTGTTTTTCAGCCAGGAGGGAGGGTACCACTTCTTCCTCTGCACCCAGATGAGCCAGATTATAACGAAGCATCACTACGTCCAGATGGTGCATATACGTTCGAGCCATAGAGCGAGAATGGAATGAAGAACCAGCAAAACGTACCAGTCCTCGCTTAACCAACTCTGCATTGACTTCCTTCGTTTCTTGAAACATAGCTTGCAGTCTCTGCGAGTATTTTCCACCAGACTTCAGATTTTGTGCTGTCCTCAGTAAAGGTTCATACTGCGTATTGTCTGTAATCCATCCCCAATGAAATACATCAATGTAATCAATCCCCAATTCAAAAAAGACATCACTCAAGACTGCCACGATCTTACCGGGATCATTTACATAGGAGACGGTTGCCAGAATGGTCTGTTCACGGACGGCGGAGCCGCTTTTACAGAGGGTGCGCAAAGCCTCCACCGAGTGACGATACATCCAGTGATGAAGGTCCGAAGAAAAGAAGAAATAATTAATGCCTTTGTCAAAGGCATAAAGGAGATCTTCACTCTGTATACCATTGCCGCCTCCAATTCCCAGAGGACTTACCTGGAGTTCAGTCTTCCCCAATGTTCTTCGTGTAAAAGCGCTCATTTTATAGATGCTCCTCTCCAGAAGTATCAGCTATGTATCTTATTTTCCCACCGACAAAGTCTCTTCCACAGGCTGATCGCAGCTTACTGGAAGTACACCTGCACCCGGCTCATACTCAAATGACTGATGACGGAAGTAGGTATTGTAGAGATCAGCATAGTAGCGGCCATGCTGCAACAGCGCTTCGTGAGTGCCTTCTTCAACGATACATCCCTCTTGTAGAACAAGTATGCGATCCGCAGCCCGAACAGTAGAGAGGCGATGGGCAATAACAATCGAGGTATGATCCCTCACGAGCAGATTAAGCGTAGACTGAATCTGGGCCTCGGTCAATGGGTCAATGCTTGCAGTTGCCTCATCCATAATGATGATTTGAGGTTCTTGTAGCAGAACACGTGCCAGAGCAATCAGTTGACGCTGTCCTAGCGATAAGGATTTCCCTTCTTCCCCTACCAGAGTTGCCAGACCCTCTGGCAAGGCTTTAAGCCAGTGGCCGTTTCCGATACTGTAGGCAATAGCTTCGACGTCCGCATCGCTGGATTGAGGAGAGGCATAGCGAATATTATCGGCAACACTCCCCGAGAACAGATAGGGAGTTTGCGGCACTATACCTACATGGCGATGATAATCCTGGAGATCAAGAGAGCGAATATCGCGCCCATCTATCAAAATCTCTCCGCCCTGGAATTCATAGAAGCGCGCTACAAGCTTGCCAATGCTGGACTTCCCTGCCCCCGTATGTCCGACCAGAGCGATCATCTCACCTGCGGCAATATGCAGGTTGAAATTGCTCAGAACGTTGTTCCGTTGATCGTAACTAAAATCAACCTGCCTGAATTCGATTTCACCACGCAGAGCATTCACAGGTTGGTTGTCGGTTGAGAAGATATGGGACTCTGTATCTAGCAGAGCAAAGACACGTTCACTGGCGGCAAGTCCCTGTTGAAACTGGCTCCAGAAAGCGGCGATACTGGTTAAAGGGACCCAGAGCAGGGCGATACTCTGGAGAAAGAGAAACCAATCGCCCAGGGTAATCTGTTTATCCAGCACGTCCAAACCGCCAGAGTAAAGGATAAGGACTAAACCGCAGTTGGTGATCAATGCCAGAACTGGAAACAGAACCTTGAAGAAGGTATCGGATCGCAGCTTGACATGATATGACTGGTTGTTGATCTCTTGAAACTCGTTATAGAGACGCCGTTCCTGGCGAAAGTTTTTAGCGATGGTGATTCCGATCAAGCTCTCTCTAAGCAAGGCATTAATCCGTCCAATCGAACGCTGTGAATGGCGCATAAGTTTCCGTGCCAGAAGCCGAAATCCCAATGACACAGTAAGGATCAGCGGCATAATCGCAAGCGTGATCAGTGAGAGCTTCAGATTGATAAAACACAGTACTCCTACAATCAACAGAAACAGGAGTACCTGGCTCAACAGTTCCAGGGTCAACGTCATCACAGTGGAGAAATTTTCTGTGTCCGATGTGACCCTTGTAGCAATTTTGCCTGCTGAGAACTGATCGAAGAAAGACATATCATGCATCATAACAGCATTGAAAGCTTCTTCACGCAACTGCCATACGACATTGCCCACAGCACGTGCGGTGAGTATCTCGCGAAGCAGATGGCAGAGCCATGAAATGACAGCAGTCAGCAGGACAAAAACAACCAGTAGCACAGCAATATTCTTACTCATGCCGGTGATGAGAATATCAATACCGCGTGACATAAGCAGCGGAAAGGCAGCGTCCAGGCATGAGGCACAGACTATTAAAATGATGACCCCACTCATAAC
>DAOTTL010000541.1:0-3128 GCA_034438135.1 Ktedonobacteraceae bacterium
GCCATTGTAGGGATTTCAAGTGAGCCAGGGTCGCCGGGACTGGGAGGCAATGTTCTGCGTCACCTGCGGGTCAATGGCTTCCAGGGGAGCATCTATCCCGTCAACCCGAAGGTTTCAGCACTGGGTGGCCTGCCATGCTTTCATAGTCCCGCTGACCTTCCTGAAGACACGGATGTCGCCATGCTGGCTCTGCCCGCTCATGCCTGTGTGGATGCCGCTCGCGTCTGTGCGGAGCGCGGCGTCAAAGTGGCCGTGATTATCGCCGCTGGCTTTGCCGAGATGGCCATACAGGAGGGACGAGATCGTCAGCAGGCGTTGACACAGATTGTTCGCGAGACGGGTATGCGTATCGTGGGTCCAAACTGTAACGGCGTCTATCACGCGGCCAATGGTATCTCGCTGGGCTTTAATACAGCCCATGGCGAACGCATTTCAGCGGGTGGGTTGGCTCTGCTCTCACATAGCGGAGCACTCTTCAGCACCCTGGTCTGGCGCATGCGTCAGATGAACGTGGGCCTCTCTACCTTTGTCTCGGTTGGTTCCGAGGCAGATCTGAACCTGCTCGACTATTTTGAGTATGTGCTCGATGACGCCGCCACCCGGGTGATTGGTCTAATTGTTGACTCGATCGAGGACGGAGATCGTTATCGTCGTCTGGCAGAGGAGGCATATCTGCGAGGCAAGCGTCTCATCGCTTTAAAACTCGGCACGTCTGAACGCGGTTCCCAGGCAGCCACAGCCCATTCAAGTCGGCTGGCCGGGAGCGCACAGGCATACGCGGCCTTCTTCGAACAAACGGGCACCGCAACCGTCCAGACCGTAGAAGGGCTGGTCACTGCGGCAGCTTTCCTGCTGGAAGAGCACAGACCATCCGAGGAGACAGGCGTGGCTGTGCTCGCCTCCTCGGGTGGTGCAGGCACGATTGTAGCCGATGCGGCGGCTCGCTATAACGTTCCCTTAACCCATTTCACGGCAGAAACGCAGCAAAAGCTGGAGCAACTGAGAAAGTTTGGTCCAGTCGTGAACCCGGTCGATATGGGCTTCTCGGCCCGCGCCGATCCCAGTCCCATCGTACTGGATGCCCTCGTGGAAGATCCCGGCGTTGCGGTAATGATCTTATATCACTATATCGTGCCTCCCTCGGCCTATCACGCTGAGTTTGTCGCCGATCTCTGCTCCAAAAAACAGGCCACCGGCAAGATTTTCATCGTACTTGATCCAGGGAGCGGACTCCCTGCCGAGGAGGAGGTCATCTATCGGGCCGCACACGTCCATGTTTTGCATGATACCAACGTCTGCTGCGAGGGACTGGCCGCGCTCTTCGCATCCTCGCTCCACAAACCATCCTCAACGGTGGAGAGTGTGTCAGCGTTCTCGTCAGACGTCGGGCGGCATGATCTGGCTGCACTGCTTACCACCGGGCGACCGCTCACCGAGCCGGAAAGCATGGTCTTGCTGAGTGCATTTGGGTTGCCGCTGGTACCGGGTCGGTTAGTGGGAACGTTGGAGGAGGCGCTGGCAGCGGCTGAGGAACTGCGCTGGCCGGTCGTTCTCAAAGGCGTTGTGGAGGGGATTGCTCATAAATCAGATCACGGACTGGTTGCGCTAAATATTCTGGATCGGGAGCAACTCAAGAGTGCATACGCTCAGTTAGTGGAGATCACAGGATCTGCACAACAAAACGCGATCCTGGTACAGTCGATGATCGCGGGTGGCCTCGAAGCTCTCGTGGGTCTGACAACTGAAGTGGGTCTGGGACAATTTCTAATCGCCGGTCTGGGAGGGATCTACACAGAGGCGCTCAACGACATCGTGGTCTGGTCCGTTCCCGTCTCACGTGAGGATATTCGACGTAAGCTGCTCACCACGCAACTGGGCAGACTGCTCACCAGTCCGCGCTGGCCAACTCGCGAGACGTTGGATCAGGTCGTAGATATTATGTTGCAATTGCAGCAGATTGCCATATGGAGTCGAGGGCGTATCAGCGCAATTGACATAAATCCTCTCCTGCTGAGATCGGAGGGACCCCTCGCCGTGGATGCACTGATTGTACCAGTGGATAAATGATCTCAAGCTCTTTGTTTAGAAGGGCAAGTATGGTAGAATGCTTCTGGCTTAGAAAAGCCTCGCCAGGTCAGTCAACTTGCGTTAAGCGACAAAGAAGAGTATTTGCGTCAATTCCTCCATTGGCCTTTGGACGCACCGGATTGTGATGATGATTGAAAGGGGACTATCATGGTTGACCCTACCGCTTTAATTGAGATCGGGATCGGCGTGCTTGTCAGAAATGCTCCCCGCTGGTTTGCAGCGTTACGCGATCAAGTCGTCAGTCATGGGAGAGAGGAGTTTCTCGCGAAGGGGAAGGAACGAGTACAAACCTTCCTGGACGAGAAGAACCATCGGCGACACGTCGAACTGGCGCTGAAAAATGCGGCGGAACGAGGAGCCAGGCAGTGGCAAACGCCAGAGGAACAAAGGGCCTACCGCAGCATGTTAGAGATTCTCGCCGCTGACCACAGTGAGCCACTGCGCCAGGAGGCCCTTCATCTGTTCACCTTCTCGGACACTCCCAACCTCACCGAACTGCTGGAGAAATATCACCTCTCACAGCAACTGACCGCACTGGCGGCTCCCACACCCTCGACAGCTATTGATGCCGCACCCTATCTTCGCAGCTTCTTCGAGGCATTGTTGGCTGAGTTGTATAACGATCCCCTGTTCCGCGATCAGATGAGCGATGTGCTGCGTGTGCGTGCTGCCGTGCAGGGAACGCGCTCATTGGCGGAGATTTTGCACACGCTGCAAGCCATTCACGGTGATCTGGCAAATCACTATACGGCTCATCAGTTTCAGGAAGAACTGCAAACCTATCTGGAATATATCGAGCAGAAGTATCGCTACCATAAGTTTGCGGGCATTATTTTTCGCGGCGACGAAGAGAAAGCTCCTGAACTGGATGGCATTTTTGTGCCCCTGCGTATCGCTCTGCAAGCTTCTGCCGGACCATCGGATGTTTCCCCGCACTCACTGAGCAGTCTGGACGAGGTGATGAGTCAGGCTCCATATCTGGTTCTGCTGGGAGGACCAGGCTCAGGCAAGTCCATCACGACCTGCTATCTGACCTGGCG
>DAOTTL010000542.1:0-4234 GCA_034438135.1 Ktedonobacteraceae bacterium
CCTGGTCCTCTTTTAAACCAGTTTCCTCCAGAATCTCCTGGTATGCTTGCTCCTCTGGGGAAGCATTCTCTTCAATAAATCCGCTGATGCCAGCCCAATGGGCCTGATAGCTACCAACGCGTGAGCTGCGTCTTACCAGGCACAGTCTGGGTTCAGCGCCATCAGTTCGTAACAGAAAATTTGTCACGACAGGGGTAACGCGCATCGCAGATTCCGTAGTTTCTTGCTCATGTTCAGCCACGTGATTCTATCTCCAATATCGAAAGTATTCAAAGGGGTCGGTATCTTCAAGATGACTTTTAAGATTTTTAGATCTTCCTCCAATGCTTCACTGCTTGACAGTCGCGATACGGCTCTTATATAGTATCTTTGGTGCACTGCATAAATTTTTGGCAAAGATATGCTATCATTATACCTTTTTTTCCGTGATACTTTTCGTGCCTTCATAAAAGAGGCCTGTTCACCTTTACAATCGGAGGTAGGCCGACGTGACATTAACATATATCATCGTCGTTATTCTCCTGGGAATACTGGCGCTTACAGCGGGAGCGTGGGTTGCGGTAACCCGGGGAATGGAGCGGAATAAACGTGAATTTGAAGAACGTCTACGCGCTGAAAAGGAGACGAATGAAAAACGACTCTTGGAGTTGCAAAAGCAACAACAGGATACTTTACATGAATCTCGTGACGAGACAGTACGTTTGCGTTTAGCTATGGAGCATGATAATGCTGAGAGGCGTTCTGAGCTACAAAGGCAGGAACGCCGATTGCAGCAAAAAGAAGAGAATATGGAGCGCAAGGTAGACGCTCTGGAGCAACGTGAGCGCAAGTTGAATCAGCGTGAGCGAGCCATTGAGCAACTGCGTGAAGAGGCTGAAAGTATCAAAAATCAGCAGCAGCTTGAACTGGAACGTATCTCTTTAATGTCTGAGGAGCAAGCCAGGGAAGTACTTCTGGAACGTGTCGAGACGCGTATTCGGCCTGAGGCGGGGAGAAGGGCCAGGATGATCGAGGAGGAGGCGCGAGAGTCAGCCGAGTCTCGTGCACGAGAGATCATTACTCTGGCGATCCAGCGGTGTGCTTCGGATCAGGTGGCAGAGGCTGTGGTATCTGTTGTGCCTTTGCCAAATGACGAGATGAAAGGGCGCATTATTGGACGTGAGGGGCGCAATATTCGAGCTCTTGAAGCAGCGACAGGTATTGATCTGATCATTGATGATACTCCTGAGGCTGTTATTCTTTCTGGTTTTGATCCTGTACGACGTGAAGTGGCTCGCATGGCTCTGACCAGGCTGATTATTGATGGTCGTATTCATCCAGCACGCATCGAAGATGTCGTGGCCAAAGCGCGTCAGGAGGTAGATAGTGTTGTGCGTGAGGCTGGTGAGCAGGCGGCTCTGGATGCAAGTGTCCATGGCTTGCAGCCAGAGTTGTTAAAAATTCTGGGTCGTTTGCATTTTCGCACAAGTTACGGCCAGAATGTTCTGGCGCACTCCGTCGAGGTTTCCATCCTTGCGGCAACTATTGCTCATGAATTGGGTGCTGATGTCAATGTGTGTAAAACGGCGGCACTTCTGCACGATATGGGGAAAGCTATCGACCAGGAAGTGGAGGGGCCACATGCTATCATTGGAGGTGAGATTGCTCGTCGTTTCGGTAAATCGCCTAAAGTTATTCATGCGATGGTTGCCCATCATGCTACGGATGCAGAGCCTCAGAGTTTAGAGGCGGCCATTGTGCAGGCGGCAGATGCTATCTCGGCTGCTCGACCGGGCGCACGTCGTGAGACAATCGATCTCTACATCAAACGTCTGGAGGCTCTGGAGAGTATTGCAAACTCGTTTACCGGCGTTGAAAAGTCTTTTGCTATTCAAGCCGGGCGTGAGGTGCGCATTATTGTTAAGCCTGAAGAGATTGATGAATTTGCTGCCAACCGGTTGGCCAGCGATATTGCGCACAAGGTTGAGGAGAGCCTGGACTATCCTGGCCAGATTAAGGTTTGTGTTGTGCGCGAGACGCGCTCTATTGACTATGCCAGATAAAAGAGTATGCGCCGAGAAGGTCTCTTTGACGGAGTCAGATTCTCGCCGCATACTCTTTTTTGGGGAAAGAAAGGAGTGGCAAACTGATGAACAGTGGCGTCGATTTACATACGCATTCGACAGCGTCTGATGGCATTTATGGTCCGGCAGAACTTCTACGCCGTGCTGGCGAGGCTAGTTTGCGTGTCCTTGCTTTGACAGATCACGATAACACTGATGGGATACCGGAGGCGGCTGAGGCAGCTCGACGTCTGGGTATAGATTTTATTCCTGGGATCGAGATCAACACTGACATCAGTGGAGGGGAAGTGCATGTTCTGGGATATTTTCCAGAGTTTGAGCGGCCAGACTTTCAGGCAACTTTGCGTACCCTACGAGATGCCAGGGAGCTGAGGGGACAGCGAATGGTCGAGTTGCTAAATGAGAACGGAGTCGCTCTATCCTGGAAGAGAGTGCGCGAAATAGCTGAAGGGGCCGTTGGGCGTCCACATGTTGCGAGGGTCCTGGTGGAGGCGGGTTACGTACAGAGTATTGGAGAGGCTTTTGATCGTTATATTGGGACAGGCTGTCCCGCTTACGTTCCTCGCTACCGTCTCACTCCTCTGGATGCCGTCCGGTTGATCTGTAGTGCTAATGGACTTCCTGTCATCGCTCATCCCCTGAATCTGCCGGGTTTGGTCGAATTGCGCAAGTGGCTGCCAGAACTGTGTGAAGCTGGTCTGGTTGGTTTAGAGACCTACTACGGACCGTATACTCAGGAAGAGGAACGTGCTTTGTTGGCGCTGGCCAATGCCTTTTCTCTGATTCCCACGGGGGGCAGCGATTTTCATGGTCCAGGCATCCATCCAACCCCACTGGGGGGACGTGAGGTGCCATACGTGGCGGTTGAGCAGCTCAAAGTTGCAGCTTCTAGAAAGCAGAATGCTTCTCCACCCGTATTTGAATTACCGCCACCCGTGCAAGAACGCTGACGTTGAGTTGGGTAGCGAAATCTCTTTCTACGCTGAATTTCTCAAAACCTGAGAACTGTCTCTGCTGCTCTTTTCAGAAAAGGATACTTTCGGCACATCAGGGTCAGTAGGACAACTGGCTATTCTTTCCCTAAAAATTTTCATTTCGTCAATGATTGATGTACACTATCTTAGGCACACTCTGTAATTTCGCTGCAAGATCAATGCATTTAGAAGGGCATACACACGGAACAGCGAAGATCTTCTGACGCCTGAGAAGGGATATAAATCGACATGTTGAGATCCGTTTCAAGATTACCAATTTCGCGTCGCCTTTTTATCGCATTCGCGTTGGCGGCAATTCTACCGAGTGTGATGATCGCCATCATGGGTATTTTTTATATTAGCCAGCTTAACAATCAAGAGACAGTATCAAAAGGATTGTACCAGATAAAGCAGACGACGAGCGGACAGTCGGATACTCTCCATAGGATGTATGCAGATGTTCAGTCATTGGAAAGCAATGTTCTGATAGGTCTGGTTAACAAAAAGGATGCTAATCCCAGTTCCATTACTACCCAGATAGCTCAGATTAACAAGGAAGAGTCAAGCTTTACTGACGGCCTTAACGAGTACAAAGCTAATGACGATCCGATGCAAAGTTCAAGCATGCAGCCGATGATGGATATTCTGAAACGTGCCCAACCCAATTCCACCCTGCCAAATACGATCTCTAACATGTTAACGGATATCTCGGCGAATGGTTGGAGAAACTATCAGCAGGTTCAAAATGCGGAATTACAGACACTTCAACAGATTGTGGCTAAGAGCACACATCAATCTGCGACCGCTACTACCAAACAACTACCTGGTTATACAACTCAGATCAATGGAAGATCATCAACCCTGAACAGTGCTTATACCACTATCGATCACAGTTGGACGCAAATCTCCGGTTACGTTGATATAATGGCCGGGTATGTCAGTGGAACCAACACAAATTCCTCTGAAGTCTCGCCAGTTGCCATTGGTACCATAGGAGCCTTCCTACTGACATTCATCATCGTTGTTTTTGCTGGCTTTCTGGTTCAGCGATCTATCACTTCACCACTGACAGAATTGGTTTCGCTGACAAAGCGTATCACCAAGGGTGATACCAGTGCTAGAGCGAGGGTTACCAGTCGAGACGAGATTTCGATAGTAGCAAACTCGATGAATAACATGCTTGATAATATCGTACGC
>DAOTTL010000543.1:0-4097 GCA_034438135.1 Ktedonobacteraceae bacterium
ATGCTGATGTGACGGGGGCAGGAAATTGCTCGGGATCTGTGGAGAAGACATATGCGGCTCCAGGGTCTGCTTCAACTTCCGCGACATACGGGAAATAGCGATTATGCCCTCTCAGATCGACTCGTAACTGCGTATTTAGCACGGCACAAATCACATGTTCATCACTCTCAAAGATAATGTTGTCGCATGTCCAGTAACTACCATAGATATTTTTTACGTCCAGAGCAGCCAGTTCATGAATCAGCCCGGCATCGTCCTGGTTCATAGCTACTGCTGCTGGTACCTGGCCAAAGGTCAGGACACTGCCTACCAAACTCAGGGTGCAGTAAAAGAGCAGACAGAGTGCACACGAGATTTGCAGGCTACGTCGGGCAAATCTCGCACTTTTGCGCCAGTTTTGCAATCCCCGCCAGAGTGGCCAGAATACCGCTGGAGTTGCTATCAAAAGACAGATGAGATAGCGAGCGTGAATACCAGCCGCAGAGATTGGAGCCATACTAAAAGTATAAAGGAACAGACAAAGCAATACGCTCACTATCAGGAGAAAACGAGCCATTTGCAGTCGGAGTTTCTGCTGGAAGAAGGGTTTTCCTGGCTGTTCCCTGCTCTGACGCCAGTTGCGCCAGATACCAGTAAGCGCCAATGCACCGGCGAGCGCGAGCAGAAGAAGATAGCCACCACTCCAGATATCGTGAGTCAGCCCGCAGGCGAACGTTGCGGGACTGTTGGGACCGATAAATGTCAGTTCACTGACCGGACAAAATGGCTCACCGGTCATCATTGGCACGCTGATCTGTATTGTATTTGTTAGCTCTGTGCGGAGCGCCGCTGGCGTATAAAGTTGATTGCCATACCCATGTAACACTTGTAGTACATCCAGTGAATTCATATGCGGAGCCGCATGGAGGTTGTAGTAGATGAGTGGCTCCATGCCACAGAGCAGCCCCAGGGTCAGGCAAAGCAGCGGAAGCGGTCGCAAACACTCGCGTGTACAGAGCAATAGGAGTAGCAGACCGGAGGTAAAAATCAGAGGAAGAATCAACTGGTCGGTCCAGAGGCCCAGACCCGCAATCAATCCCCAGCACAGATAAACAAGCCAGCGCCAGTGACGCTTTGCAGGTAAAGAAGTCTGTTTATAGGTCAGAGCGAGCCAGGAGGCGGCAAGAAAGAGCAGCGTGCCAAAGAAGAGTGTCTCAGCATAGCCGCCCAGCGCTCGCAGTTCCTGAGTCATGACATAGGCTGAAGTTGGCCCAACGAGCAGGAGCGTTATTAGCGCCCAGTTGCGTGAAAAAAGCAGCCTGGTGAGCAGGTAAAAGCTAACCAGGAAGAGCGCAAACATTAGTAGCGTACCCAGACGCAGAGCGAAGAGCGAAGGACCAAGCAAGTGAAAAATGCCAGCAGCCAGAAAGGCTTCCCAGGAACCCATATAGTCCTGACCATAGAAAAAGATGGGGTGCTGTCCCTGATAGGCGATATGGATAGCCATAATACCCATGGTGCCCTCATCACTATTTGTAAGGGGCCATCCCATCCCAATCAATAGAAGGCGTAACAGTATTGCACCCAGGATGATTCCGCCAGCCACAAGACCATGCAAACTCATTTTTTTATAAATCATACGTAATATGCACCTTCAACATGCCTGACAAAAGCTTAATGTCAGGCGCTATTTGCTTTCTTGTGAGTATTGCCAGATGAAAGAAACATGGTTCTCTGCCTTTTAGATGCTTTATCTCTGCTTCCAACGCCTGGCTGCATATACTAACGATTTATCTCAGCATTGAGCAACTAGTAAGTCTGTCAAAAATTCCCGCAAGGGAAGGCTACTCGCAGTTCCATGAATCACTTGAACGTTCATAAAAAATTTCTTATAGTCATCGACCCTACAATTACCCACTATATGTTTCAATAACAAGACCCATAGTCATCAGCTCCTTTAGGATTGATAGGGAGAGAACCCCGGCCTAACATAAGTGCACATGAGCATCCGTCAGAATATTCGACCATCCCCGCTCGTAGGAGGTACCGCTATCATTATCCCAGAACGATAATTGGAGACAATCTGACCCATTAAGACCCGTCAATGTCTGTGCCAGAACATCGGAACTCCTGGCTGTTTCAAAAAAGAGGTAAGTGAACTGGTTCCGCGCATTCACATATTCAAGATAGGGATCATTCGGATCTTGGAGATAATTTTGTAGTATTTTCTGAGCCTTGAGAGCTAGCGAGATCTGCCCATCCACGTCTGTTCCCGCCGAGACGTCCCAGTTTCCATCTTTTTGTTGGGTAAACAGACGATAATAGGTTGGCAGTTCCCAGGCAACCGGATGTGTACCAAAGAGATGAGGGATAGACCGCATATAGGCATAGATTTCTTTAACCCACCAGTAATTGGCGATCGAGGCAGGAATGGGGGGTGTGTTGATTGAATCCTGATCCAGTGCCATAACAATAAAAAAGTCAGCGTGCCTGGCCAACGTTTTCCAATCCTCCCAAAGCTGCCAGTAAGAACTCACTTTCTGCGTTTTCCACAATAATGTTTGTCCCAGTGGAACCGACAATTTGCTTTTTAAGAGAGCATCATATTGTGAAAAAATTTCAGGCTGAGAGCTATTCCCATCTTCCAGATCATCAATGAGGCAGTCATAGGGAAACTTCTTGATCTGCTCGACAAGAGGCGTCAAGAGCAACGGACGATCAACTACCCTTTTAGTATAGGCTACAACATCTGACGACTTCCAACCATTACTGGTCTCTTGAACGCTTAGAACACCACATACATGCCCATGATACTGCTCATGAACAGTAGTAATCAGATCAGATAGGCATTGCTGCATTGCTGATAGTTTGGCATAAGACAAGAGCGTACCGTCATTTGGCTGCAACCAGAAGTTTCCAAACACATAGATATCTTTTGCTGTAGTAACACCTTGTGTGTTCCTATAAAAGGGATGTGACTGATAAATACGCTGCTGCTGCCATCCATCAAGACAGGAAAGAATCCAGATAGATGATCCAGTCGGAGTAAAAGAGGTAGGCGTTTCAGTTGGAGTAAAGGAGATCGGTGTCGGTATGGCGGTAGCAGCATGCGTCGGAAGGGTAAGAGCGACCCCGTTCCCAGTAGACCTGGGAGGCTGGTCCGACTGATTTTGTCCACATCCCACAAGTACAACAAGCACAACCAGAAGTCCAAGCCGAAGCAAGATACTTCGAGATAGATTCTTTCTCATTCCGCGACCCTCCTTCTTAGCATCAGATTATCACAAAGAACACCAGACCCGCGAGAAACGATAATCGAATGTGCCTTTTGTCCGCCTTTTTCCTCTTTGAAGCGAAAGACCCATCTACAGTGTGTGAGAAGTAGGAATAGGAAAAGGAGTTTCAAATCTATCTGGTGAGAGGACTAGACGAATGGAAGAACAAAAGATCATGCGCAAGGAAACCTCGGAAGCACCTGATGCATCAACCCTCCCGCGCAATGCAGTCATCATTACAAATCCAACATCTGGAAGTTATGCACGCTTCGCACACGATCTAGAAGAAACCGTCAAATTTTTACAGCAAGCTGAATGGCAGGTTGAGCTTAAGTTAACGGAAGCAGCAGGCGATGGATCTCGTCTGGCGCGTGAAGCAGTTGAGCAGAAAGCGGACATCGTGATCGCCGCAGGTGGAGACGGGACAATTAATGAGATTATTCAGGAACTGGCAGGGAGCGAAACGACTCTGGGAGTCATTCCCGTCGGAACAGTGAATGTTTGGGCACGCGAAATGGTGATTCCCCTGGACAGTGCAGGTGCACGAGAGGTTTTACTGCACGGAGTCACTCGACAGATTGATCTGGGTCGTATCAACGATCGATACTTTTTGCTCATGGTAGGTATTGGCTTCGACGGAGAGGTCGCTCAAACTGTTGAAAAGACGCATTTCAAACGCTTCGGTGTTCTTGGGTACTTGTTCACTATACTAAAAATGAGTCTTAAATTTCGAGGCTTTCGCGTGACACTCACCATTGATGGAGAGGAGATGAAAACACGTGCGTTCCAAATCGTAGTTGGTAACACACAACTCTACGGTGGAGCAGTCACCTTTACCTGGCA
>DAOTTL010000544.1:0-8392 GCA_034438135.1 Ktedonobacteraceae bacterium
TTTTCCTACTTTATGAGTAATGTACCCTTATCCTCGCTTAAGGATAGCATTTATAGTTGACTGCGTCAAGTCACCCCCCCATTAGCTTCAGGGCCATTTAATTCTCGTGAGGAACCCCTTCCGGTTCAAAAAAGAGGAATGGAAAGGGCTGTGGCGGAGGCCACAGCCCTTTCCATTCCTCTTAAACTCAGAAGGTGGGGCCGAAAGCCAAAGGCTTTCGGAGCATGAAATAGCCCTGCCATTAGCTTCAGAGCTTCGCAAAGGAAATGCAGAAGAGAAGGTCCTGGAGACGTGCCAAAACGGAAAGCACATATCCACCTCCGAACCCTCCTACATTGGGAGCCACACACCATCTTCAGAAAGTCGATCTGTCCTCTTGACATTTATAGCTACCCGCTATATACTACTCTCACAAGAGTACTCTTGCGAGGAAAAAGAAATGATCTCAGTCACACGTTTACTGGTGCTCGGTATGCTTGCACGTGGCCCGATGCACGGACACCAGATCCGTCGCGAAGCGGAACTACGCGATGTTGAGGAGTGGGCAGGCATCAAGCCAGGTGCTCTGTATGGCACGTTGCATCGCCTCGAAGAAGAAGGCTTGATCTCGCCCTCTCATACGGAACAGGAGGGCCGTTTCCCGGCTCGTACGGTCTACACCTTGACCTCCGAGGGACGCAAGGAGTTGGGTATCTTGCTCGAAGCGGCGCTCCAGCATGCGGATCTTGCGCTTGGCACGTTTGATGTTGCCCTGCTCGTAGCCGATGCGCTCCCACCCGATGAGCGGCGCAAGCTCATCGAGAGACGGGTCGCTCGCCTGACCTCACTGCTCGTTCGTCTGGTCGCAGACCGGCAGCAACTCAAAGAGCAAGGACGTCTAGGGAGCGTTGAGGAAGCCCTCATGCGTCACGCGGAGATCCGCCTGGAAAGCGAATTGCGTTGGCATGAAGAAATACACCCACTGATCGAGCTTCTCGGTCAGCCCCTTGAACGAAAGGAATAACCCTATGTCCGAACAGAATATGCACGCGATCCAGCAGTTGTTTGAAGCCTTCAATACAGGTGATGTCACCCAGGCCGAAGCTGTGATTGCTCCAGATTACCTGAACTACGAAGCACTCGATGATGAAGAGGAGCGATCGAAACACCGTGAGCCCCAGGAATTTGCTGCATCCATCCGCTGGATGCGAAGTGCTTTCTCCGACCTGCATTTCGAGATCCAGGAGGTGATTGCAGCAAAGGAGCAGGTCGTCGTGCGAGCAGTCATGACCGGAAAACAGACAGGACCCTTTATGCAGGTCGCTCCGACAGGAAAGAGCATCTCTTCTGAACAAGTGCACATTTTCCGCCTGGTCGATGGGAAAGTGACCGAGCATCGTGCAAGACGCGACGACTTGGGGATGTTGCTCCAGATCGGTGCGCTTCGCTGGAATAGATCCCAGGATGCTGCCACTTCGGCCAATCCTGGATAGGGAAGCAGTTTGATCGGTAGAACCTCTCCGCTTGTGCAGGCAAGCGGAGAGGACTCTGAACACCTGCTTATTTGCTCGCTACTGTCTGACTCCGCAGATCTTTCTATCGATCTCTCTCAATTATCGGCGTTTCCCTCTCCTTTTTTCCCATGCAGCCTCACTGGAAAATTTTTCTTTCTTTTATGCTTGAGTTTATCTCGTTGCACAACCCGTGGGCGTCTGATCCACAAGTAGAGGTTTTTTCTCTTTTTCTTCTCTGTCGCCCCTGGAGATAGAGAGGAAAATTTGAGTCATCCCTCGTAACTACTCAGATGCCCTCTGCTTGCCGCCTGCGGCGGCGAATAAACAAAGGGATGTCGAGCAAAACGGGCGGGTACCCCGCCCGTTTTGCTCGACATCCCTTTGTCCTCTGTAGGGCGGGGCGGTTTCAGCAGGGCTCCTGAGTAGTTACCATCCCTCATTTTGCCAAAATGAGCAAATGCCTTTCTCGGGCGACTGCGCCGCCCTATTTTCACAAGAAAAGAGGCATTTCGGGCACAGCACAACGCGCTGCGCCCGAAATGCCTCAAAAAAGCAGGGGGGGGGCGGACCATTCGCCTACGAAGCGCATTCGTCAACAAAGTCCTGTGAGATGGCGGCTTTAGCCACGGAAAAGACTCATAGAAAGTGCTGAAACAAACTCAACAGCAAAACTGAAGCAGCGTGTTCGTCACTCCAACAGGCTATGCAACGTAATAGTAGAGAGAACATAATCCTCACTTGAAACTTAAATTCATTTGGAACTTAAATTAGAGTATAATAGTGACGTTATTGTCGCATTCTCGCCGCTGAACTGTCGATAAGCCTGGAGATTTAGCCTCCTTTCGCTTTGACCTCCCGACGGAGAGAAGTGCGTGCTTTGTAAGGCCAGACAGAATCTGGCAGTTACGACACTATGAAAGAAAGGAAAAGCGCGTGGCCAAAAAGACATCACACGATCTCTCCGATGAGCATGATCCATTGGAAATCTCTTCAGACACGGAAGATATAGAAGAAGGCGAAGACGAAGAAGAAACAGCACGAGCAGCAACCTCTTCACCAGATGAGCATAAAATGAAACGTGACATCGCCCAGAAGGCCGCAAAAACTGGTTGGAAAAAGCGCAATAGCCCACCTAATTTTCGCAAGTTAGGTATCAGCACCCTGACCAATCTGCCAGCGAATATTGGTATGGTACGTAGCTTTATGCAGGCCGTCAACTGGAAGGTGGCTCAGGAAGAGGTTTTAGATGGACTGAGCAACACGGTGATCATTGTAGGACAGCCAAACACGGGAAAAAGTACACTTTTCAACCACTTGAAGGGTCAACAACTCTCTAAAGTCTCGCCAGAGGCTGGCACCACGAAGTCACTTATTCGCACAGATTTTGGACCCTTCACGCTGATCGATACGCCAGGACATCTGCCAGATGTGATGGAGACTGGCATGGCTCAGGCCAGTCTGGTGGTCTTTATCATAGATGGAGAGAAAGGTCTGCAAGCAGATGACCGCAATCTGCTGATGACGATAAAAAGTCTCGCTAAGCCTACAATCATCGCAGTTAATAAAGTTGATGCGCTGAAAAGCACCCGGGCTGGCGATGATCTGGCAAATGAGATTGCCATGCGCCTGGGCATTCCAGGAGTTATTCCTATCTCGGCACGTTTAGGAACCAACATCGCTGAAGAGTTGGTACCAGCCATGATCGCAGCCAGTCCCGATGCCGCGCTGGTCATTGGACGCGAGTTGCCAGCATTCAGACAAGAAGCAGCTCAGCGCATTATCCGTAACGCGGCTCTACTCAGTCTGGCAGCAGGACTGGAACCCATTCCTTTGATAGATATTCCTATTCTTATAGGGACACAGGTTCGCCTGGTTCTACGCATAGCAGCTCTTTACGGAGAACCAATCGATTCCGCGGACGCTCTTAAACACGCTCGCGAACTGGTAGTTACTATGATCAGCGGTCTGGGTCTGCGCTACGTAGCCGAACAGGTGGCAAAAGCGGTTCCAATCGGAGGCGATATTGTAGCAGGAGCAATTGCAGGTGCAGCTACCTGGTCAATTGGCGAGGTGGCAATGCAATACTATGAGAGCGGAAAAACATTGAGTCCCTCACGAGTGCGCTCCCTGACTTCCTCGCTCTATAAACGCTTCCGCAAGCAGAAAGACCCCGCAGCACTGCGCTCATACCAGATCGAGGTCACCGATGAACCATTAGAACTCGAAGCACCAACTTCGAATGAACCGTAGATTTTCATGATAATCCTTTAGAGTCTGAAGGGTGGCTCCTCATGCAACGTCAGTCGTTAATGATGAACCCTTAGAGCCTGAAGCATCAGTTCCGAATGAACCGTAGATTTTGAGGTAGAATAACTTATGTCATTTCCATATGATCGTTATCAAAAACTGACCGGAGGAATTACAACTTACTATTCCATAGACGATGAGGAGTTAGCGCTCCAGACTGTTCAGTCAATTGAGCATGCTGGAAAACTCCTGGAAACTCTTCTAGGGCTGACAATGCCTGAAATGGAGCTTCTGATAGTTTCTCCGACAGACTGGAGTCTTACTCCTCAGGAAGATGAGGACGAGGGCGAGATGCCAGCAAGTATGTTACCCTACTGGACAGATGTAACGAAACCATCTACACTGGTAGTGCCAGCGCAAATGGACGAGATTATTGGTGAGGCCACGCCCGAAAAACTTGCGCTGCTCTTGTACCACGAACTGGCACATGCCTTTGTGGAACATGATCAGCGCCCATGGCCTGAGGAGAGTCCGCTCTGGGCGGATGAATGGCAACTCCAATTCGCCGCCTTCTGGCTGTTTCGAGAGACCCATGGTGCAATTGAACACATTACTTCCGATCTCCATGAACAGTTTGCTGAAATTTTTGAACCAGAAGCAGACGGAAAAACTCCTGTGACGATACGTGGCTTCGACTGGGATGAGGATACGCCGCCTGAGGATTATCTTGAGTTTGTGCTCTTGCTTGAACGCTTTGCAATTGATTTGTTAGCCCACTATGATGCTAACATTCTGCCACGCTTCATGGCAAGCTATCGACAAGACACACCAGTTCTCTTGAGCGACGAGGTTACAAAAATATTAGCCGGAGCACTGGGACCCGACGGAGAGGAATGGCTGGAAAATCTGGTTTATTTTTAAATTTTTCTAAAGGATATAAATGGTATGTTTCATCGAGTGGCGATTATCGGTCTCGGTCTGATTGGAGGCTCAATAGGCCTGGCCCTGCGGAGCACTCAGGAAGCGCGGCAGGTCGTAGGATATGATCCTGCTCCAGGAGCCGGCGAACTGGCCCGACGGGTTGGAGCAGTTGACCTGGCTCACTCTACGTTAACCGATACTGTCTATAAGGCCGATCTCATCATTCTGGCAACTCCGGTAGGAGCTATGCGCTCACTGCTCTCAGATCTGGCGATAATGGCCTCTCCTGGAACAGTGATTACTGATGCTGCCAGCACAAAAAGCCAGGTGATCAGCTGGGCCGAAGAGTTTTTACCCACTACCATCTCTTTCGTCGGCGGTCACCCTATGGCAGGAAAAGAGACAAGTGGCGTTGGGGTCGCCGATGCAACGCTTTTTCAGAATTGTATGTATTGCCTGACTCCAACAGAAAAAACCTCACCGGCGGCGCTCAAAACAGTCTCTGCACTCGCCGAAATACTGGGTGCACATGTACTCTTCTTAGACCCCGTTGCACACGATAACCTGGTCTCTCAGGTCAGCCATCTCCCTTTCCTGGTTTCAACGGCCCTGATGAATACACTCGCAAACAAGAGCAGTTGGAAAGATGCGGCTCTACTGGCCTCTTCAGGTTTCCGCGACACAACTCGCCTGGCCGCTGGTAGTCCCGAAATGTACCGCGATATCTGTCTGACAAACAGCGAGGCAATCGTCTCTGTGCTAGACGAATATATAGAAACGTTACAAACATTTCGTGCGCAGATCGCATCACACGACCCACATATACAAGAACCTTTTACCTGCGCACAACAGGCACGCCAGCGCTGGCAAAATGAACTTGATCTACGAGAAAAATAGGAGCTAAGGTTATGGGAGGATGTAGGAGTGTAGTCCATCCAAATTGATCAGCGCCTTATATCCAAAAGAGGATCTCTTATGTCCTGATACAGGTGTAAACTTTGTCATATGCGTCATCCCTGCTTTTGCAAAAGCAGGGATGACGCATATGACAAAGGGTTTTTTTTATGGTAAAATTAGAATGTATGTTCATTCTCATAACCAGTTCGCACCTGGAGGAAAATGCAATCATCTGTCTCTGCACGCGGGATTCAGTCACATGCTCGTTCAAACGATGAGTGGGTCTTTGGTTGGAATCCCACGCCTGGCATTGTTTCTGTCTGGGCCGGTCGCGATGGACGCGCTATTGTTTGGAGGCGTGAAGGCAAACACATTGTGTGTACCAGAGAACTTTTCCGCTCCTGGCTCTTCGCCACGACACTCGCTGACCTTGCGCACCTCGGGCCAGTCTTTACTCCTGCCACCACTGATCTCACAAAAGACAGCTCATTGATCAGTTATCGCGTTCTTGATGGACCGGAGGGTTCATATCGCTATCTCTTGAGCGCACGAGATGGTCGCTTCCTTGAACGATCCTTGCTGAAAGGTGCATCTCGTCGGACCGGAAGTCAGATCAAAAATTTAAATGAACTCTCGGATATGTACTATCAGGTTGGTCCCGTTGAACAGTATCTTATAGGGACTGGTCGAGTTTATTTTTTGGGACTCACTTTCGAAGATCTGCATCGGCTTCAATTTGACCTGGAGACGACTTCTCTCGATCCACATCGAGGACGTATCTTTCTTATTTCTATCCGCGATAGCCAGGGCTTCACTGCGGTACTGGAAGCTCCTAATGCCAGTGACGAGGCTCAGATGATCGTCAGGCTCTGTCAGCTTGTACGCGAACGCGACCCCGATATTATCGAAAATCATAACCTCTTCTCTTTCGATTTGCAGTTCTTAGAGTACCGGGCCGAAGCATTGGGTATTCCCCTACATTTCGGACGCGCTGATGGACCCTTGCGTCTGGAGAGACGCGAGGAGACGTTCTCAATTGGACCCGAGAGTCGCCGACGCGTTCGCTATAGTGCAGCCGGACGCGAGTTCATCGATACACTAGATGCTGTACGCCGCTATGATTTTGTGGTACGTGACCTACCAGGTCATGGCTTAAAAGATGTTGCTCGCTACTTTGGAATCGCCACACCCGATCGTGTCTACCTGGAAGGATCTACGATCTTTGAGACCTACCAGAAAGAGCCTGAACGCGTCCGTCATTATGCACTCGATGATGTCCAGGAAGTGGATGGTCTCTCTCGACGCTTGCTGGGTGCATCGTTCGCATTGGCGAGCATAGCCCCCCGTCGCTATGAACGGCTGGCATCTGCGGGTCCCGCCATGGGCATCCTTGAACCAATGCTCGTCCGAGCCTATCTACGAGCAGGTATGGCCTTACCACAGAGGAGGACAGGAGAGGATGCTCATGGAGCACACGAGGGCGGAGCAGTCTATTTATTCGCTACTGGCATAGCCGAACATATCGTAAAAGCCGACGTTGCCTCCCTCTACCCTTCCTTGATGCGCTCCTTTCAGATCGGACCGTCATGTGACCGTCTGGGCGCACTGCTGGGAATTCTCGATCGCTTGATCGATCTACGCCTGACCCATAAAGCCGCCGCCAGAAGTGCCGTTCCCGGCTCGTTAGAGGCTAATATGCATGATGCCACTCAGGCTGCGATGAAAATTCTTATCAATGCCGCCTATGGCTATATGGGAGCCGGCTCAATGGCTCTCTTCGCTGATATGCGTGCCGCCGATGAGGTAACAAAACGCGGGCGCGAAGTTCTAACTCAGGTACTCGACGCTCTTCGTCAGAAGGGGATGGCACTCATCGAGGCCGACACTGATGGTGTCTATTTTGCGGTTCCAAACGCCTGGACAGAAGAACAGGAAAGGCAACTTGTCGCCAGTATCGGAATCGGACTACCTGCGGGTATCCGTCTGGAGTACGAGGGACGTTACCGCGCGATGCTTAGTCATGAAGTAAAAAACTATGCCCTCCTCACGTATAATGACCAGCTCATTGTCCATGGGGTTGCGCTGCGTTCCAGTCGTGTAGAGCCGTTTGGCGAACGTTTTTTGCGCCGAGCCCTGCTCTCCACAATGAAAGGAAATGTGACAGAGGTACGTGAGATCTACCTGGAAACAACCGAAGCACTTCGGCGACGAACCTTTCCCGTCTCCGATGTAGCCGCCAGAGTTCGGCTCTCAAAAGCGCCAGAAACCTATCAATCTACTCGCTCCAAACATTCAGAACAAGCTTATGAAGCCCTATTAGCAGCCGGACGTACTCGATGGCAGCCAGGTGAACGCGTGCGCTTCTACCGCTCACTGGGAGGCATCTCTATCTGGCTCCCCGATGAGAGCGAAGAGATCTCTTTTGAAGAGACCACGGAGGAGCATGCCACTCACAAAAAGCGCATCTCTGGTCATTCCGATGAAGCGCAACGCAGCCACGACTACGACATAGAACATTATCTTCGTGTACTGGTAACTTCCTACGCCTCGCGCCTGCGCAAAGCTTATACGGCAGAGGACTTTGAACAACTTTTCCGCACCGCTGAACAGCCGGGACTCTTTGACCGTCCCATCGAGCACATTCAACCCATCTGGATACGCTGTCAAACAACGCCCTGAACATGTCTCAAAAGTCTTTTCTCAGGCTCTGGCCCCGCCTCCCCAATCTTTTTGGATGGAGGCAGCGCGACCGCGCTGCCTCCATCCATCTTGTTCCCTTAGGGAGGGGTCTGGCCCTTACAATAGGGAGGGGTCTGGCCCTTACAAGTAGAGGT
>DAOTTL010000545.1:0-5517 GCA_034438135.1 Ktedonobacteraceae bacterium
TTATGCCAATCAGGCAGGTTTTAGAGGAGTTCCTCAACTGTCCTCCCATCGACCTGGCATGTCAGGTCAGCAGAATTTTGGCGGTCAGGGGTTTGATGGGCAGCAAGGGTTTGGAGGCCAGGGGTTCGGAGGTCAGGGGTTCGGAGGTCAGGGGTTTGACGGGCAGCAGGGGTTCGAGGCTCAGGGGTTCGGAGGTCAGGGATTTGACGGGCAGCAAGGGTTTGGAGGTCAGGGGTTTGATGGGCAATCCTTTGGCAATTATTCAAACGGGTTTTCTGGTCAGCAGGCGGGATTTGATGATCAACGGGGATTTGATGGGCAGTCCTTTGGTGGTTTACCCGACTCTGGTTATGGAAACAACGCTGGTTTCCCGATGCACTCTGCGCCAAATCAGAATCAGCCTGCTCCTCCTCAGAACTTTGCTCCTTCACAGGGAATGCAAGGTGCGGGTCAACCTCGCTGGCAGAATTATCAGCAGGGCTGGCGCAATCCGAATCCCAATCAGGGCCAGGCTCCTTTCCCCGGCACTGGTAATGGGCACCAGAAACAATAAATTGTTGGCAGTTTTATGTCTGATCGGTTGAAGTACTATGGTGTTTCACCGGTTTGGGGAAGACGAGACAAAAAGGAGTAAGTGCGCTTAGCATGTCGAATACATTTGATAAACTATCAGTCCTCGATTCGTTTATCGAAGAGGTGAATAGTTATTTGCCAGAAATCGAGGCAAATCTAGAGCGCTTAACGCAGTCACCTGGCGACATGGAGGCTTTGGAGGAGACGTATCGGCGCACTCATACAATCGGTGGCTCGGCTTCGATGATGGATTTTCCAGGTCTGGCACATGTTGCCCATGGAATGGAGGATATCCTGGGCGATGTGCTGGATGGCCTGGCGACTCTAGATCGGCCCACAGTTGAATTACTCCAGCGCTCTCTTGCCAGACTCTATCGTCTGGTGGGAGGGATTCATCAGGGAGTAGATGAGAGTGCGGTTGTTGCTGAAGATGATGACGATTACGCCAGGTATCGCATTCAGCAGGACGGTGCAGCTCAGGAGGTCTCTGGTGAAATGATTACACCAGAGTCTGTAAATCACTCCACTGATACGTTGCCGGACTCCGGTTCGCCCGCTATCTCATCGTTGGATGAGATGCTGGCCTCCTTTCGTACTGTTCCTCAGTCGAAAAGTGGGGAAGCTCCCTGGTCAGAGGAGCCAGTTATGCGGGCGGAATTTCCACCCAGACCGGAAATACATTTACCTGTTCCTCCTATGCAGCCAGCGCAACATGCTCAGTTTGAGGCTTCAGCCTCTTCTCCTGAGACTACTCAGCCTCAGCCTCCTCCTAGCGCTCTAGAGATGCTGGCTGGTAGGGGGGGGTCGCGCACTCAACCGGTGCCTCCGAGTGTTCCGAACGCGGACCCGCGTCCGGTTTTTCCCTCCCCAGGAACAGTTCCTTCGACTCCCAGACCTGAACCTGTGGAAGAGGTTTATATCTCGTCCCCAACTGCGCCCATTCCGGTTCAGTCACAGTTAACGCCTTTGCCATTGGTAGACGCCGCTGAGCCTCTGGTTCTCCAGGAAGTACCGACGCAGGTTCAGCCAGAACAACTAGCGCCTGCCTCGGCAGATGAGTTGTCTGCACCCGAAGATGAGTTGTCGGGAAACTCACAAAAGAATGTCATGCGCGGCGTTGTGCTCTCCAATTCATCCATTGGAATGGTCAGGTCATCTGAAGTAACGCCTTCTCAGAAGTTGATGCACGACATGGAAGGTGAAGCTCGCTCCCTGGAAGATCAAGCCGCCTCTTTGAAGCGTACCCTTTCTCAGTTGCGCCTGGCTGCTTCAGTCATTGAAGGACAGCGTACCGAGTTTAAAGGTTTTCTGGACGGTTCTCGTGATGCTCTTGATCGCATGGAGGACTGGGCAGGTAAAGCCATGGGCTTAAATCTGCGTAATAGTCCCGAACAGGTGCGTCGTTATCTTCCGCTCTCCGTCATGTGGGTGGCCAATAGTAAGCTGAAAAAGATTCTGGATATGTTGCTCCAGATGACGACGGGTGTTGAGAATACGGAAGATCAGGTTCAACTGATCCTGCAACAGTTGCACACTTCCATCATTTCATGCGGTGACGTGTTCCTTGGCCTGCAAAATGCACCTGAGTCAGGGCAGATGGATATGTCTTCTCAAGTACCTGGTTGGACTCCCTGGGATATGAAGATGAGTTCTGATCCTGAGAGAGTACATGAGCGTGTGACCTTTGAGCGACATGGCGATCTAGCTGCGCTACGCCTTGAGCTTGAGAGTCAGATCCGTCAGGATGTCCAGGAGGAATATGAGAAGCGGTCCACCACACTGGCCGCCCGTGCGGAAATAGAACATCAGATCCGCGAGGAAGTGCGTGCAGAATTTGCGGCGAAACAGGCCTTGCAGGCCAGTTTTGTTGCAGGCGATGCCTCAGAGTCCTTACAGGATATGGAGATTCGTCTGCGCAATGAGATCGAGATCCAGGTGAGGCGTGAGTTCCTCACTCAATTAGCTGATGCGCAGAGTAGCAATAGTAACCCGACCTCTTTCTCTACACCGTCTTCGCGGACAAACGAAAGCAATTCGTTAAGAACAGGTACCTCGGAGGGCACATTCGTCAGGGAGCAGAACCCGGTCTCCTCGACAACACGGCCACCTGTGCCAGATTCGGTTGCTTCGTCCAAGCGGAATGCAGTAGTGACCAACGATTTTGGTGAGGAAGCTGCCGAGATCTTCCGTCTGGAGGCCGATGAGCATCTTCAGACAATCAGCATCTATGTGGCAGAGATAGAGCACTCTCCCAAAGACCTGGAACCAATTCAGGGCATCCGCCGGGCCACCCATACCCTCAAAGGGGCGGCGGGTATGATGGGCTTCCGCTTAATTGCCGACCTCTGTCACATCTCAGAGGATATGCTTGATGAAGTGATGGAGGGTACGATCCCTATCTCCTCCACAGTTCTAAGCCTGATCCTGGACACCGCTGAGGCGCTTGACGTGCTGATCAATGGCAAAAATCCTGCTGCTGGTGAAAGTGCGGTGCAGAGTCTGCGCGGTCGCTATGGAGAGCTGTTGGGTGAGCGACTCAGTCATGCAGGAGAGTTGGAGTATGAGCCGGATGACGAGGCAGAGCTTGAGCACTCATCTGTGACAGGCGTTGTTAGTAACGATGCTCATTCTATGGAGAGAACGTTAGCCGGCGGAGCGCGTGCTGACTTAAGTGTGCGCGTTTCGCTTTCAAAGTTGGACGAGCTTGTAAATCTCTTTGGTGAGTTGCTTGTAAACCGCACGATCCTCGAAGAGCGCATTCAGCGTTTGAATAGTCTGGTTGTGGATACAGGTGTCAGTAGTGCACGTTTGCGCGATGTTGGTCAGCGCCTGGAGAGCCGCTTTGAGGCGGCAACGCTGCCCAGTGGTCGATCGGTTCAAGTCATGCCGGGAGAAGGAAAGCAGAATCCACTCAATGGCAACGCCGGGAACAGAGGGGAGCGTCTGGAACCCGCCCATGTGGCAGAGTTTGACGAGCTTGAGCTTGATCGCTATACCGAGTTTCATCAGCTTGCACGTGGTCTGAGCGAGGGTATCTCCGACATGACTACGCTTAGCACCGAGATGGAGGGCGTGATCCGCGATTGTGAGGGCGTGTTTGGACGAGAAAGTCGTTTGAGCACGACGTTCCAGGATCGTCTGATGAAGGCTCGTCTGGTTCCACTCTCTACTATGATCCCGCGTCTCTATCGTACTGCGCGTGCCGTTGCTCTGAAGCAGCACAAAGAATTTGAGTTGGTGTTGGATGGTCAGGAGACCGAAGTTGATCGTACCGTGATTGAGGAGATCGCTGGTCCGTTGTTGCACTTGATTCGTAACGCCGTGAACCACGCACTGGAGGTTCCCGAAGTGCGCGTGCGGCAAGGAAAGACTCCGGAAGGTCATATCAGACTCTCTGCTGCTTATGAGGGAAATCTGGTTGTGATTACTGTGCGAGACGACGGTACAGGTATCGATCCCGAGCGTATCCGCAGCGAAGCAATTCATCGTGGGCTGATACATCCGAGACAGGTATTGAGCGATAATGAAATTATCGAATTAATTTTCCGTCCCGGCTTTTCCACCGCTGAAGTCTTGAGCGAAGAGAGTGGACGGGGTGTCGGTCTGGACGTAGTGCGCGACAGTGTTTCTCGTCTGCGTGGGACCCTGGAGGTCGAGTCCATGCCTGGACAGGGCATGGCCTTCACCATGAAATTCCCGACCAGCCTGGCCATCCAGAATGCGATGATGGTTCAGGTTGCGGATCAGCGGTTCGCAATCCCAACGGTGATGGTAGAGGCAATCGGGCGACTGGATAACTTTAAACGCACAAACTATGGCGGACGTCCCGCCATTCTTGTACAGAATCAGGCCTATCCGCTGAGCGGATTGGCCCAGCTCCTGGGTCTGCCAGTCAGCGAACTCAATGATAAAGCACCTCTCTTGCTGGTGCGCACAGACCGTCATAGGGTCGCTCTGGTGGTTGATGATATCAAGGGACGCCTGGATGTGGTGATCAAGAATCTGGGACCGCATCTGCGCAACGTACACGGCGTGGCAGGTGGTACTGTCCTTGGTAACGGACGCGTTATTCTGATCCTGGAATTGTTGGAATTACTCTCCGCGCCCAACAGTGGAAGAGGCGCTCTGGCTATTCAAGCTGCCCCCGCCGAGTCTTCCCTCCTCGATACTGGTAAGACGCGTGCAGCGGTCCAGATAGAGCGCCGTACAACGATTGCGCCACAGAGTCTCACTAAGAATCCTTCCTCTCCTGTGGCTCCTCAGGGTAAGTATATCCTGGTTGTAGACGATAGTCCCAGTGTGCGTCGCGTTGTAGGTAATATGCTCAAACAACATAACTGGGAGGTTCAGACCGCACGTGATGGTGTTGAGGCTCTGGAGATAATCTCTAAAGAGACCCCTGCCGCTGTGCTGCTCGATATCGAGATGCCACGTATGGACGGTTATGAGTTGATGGCTACTGTTCGCGCACAGGAACAGTATCGTACACTCCCGCTGGTCATGCTGACATCGCGTGCAGCCTCCAAGCACCAACAACGTGCGATACAACTTGGAGCGAATGCATATGTTGTGAAACCCTACCAGGATGAGGAATTGATTGAAATCCTTAACTCTCTGGTCTATGGTGCAAGCGTCGCATAACATATAGACATTCTCGGAAGGAGTTCACTGTGGGCGTTGAGCGGGCGATTACGCGCTGGTATATACAGTATCAGACAATACAACGCGATATTGATGCATTACAGGTTCTCCTTGGAGAGTTTCAGTTAGAAGAGGAACCCACGCCTGAACGGACTGAGCTTGAGCAACAGCTTCGTACAAAACGGATCTCGATGCTCAAACTTGGTCCCTGTCCCAAGCCCACGATGGGATAACTTTTCTACGGCTTGTAAAGCCGCCCCTCCCCGATAAAAAGGGAGAAGTGGCTGAGTTTGGAAGCAGCTT
>DAOTTL010000546.1:0-13564 GCA_034438135.1 Ktedonobacteraceae bacterium
TCGACATCCCTTTTTCCTCTGTGGGGTGGGGCTGTTTCAGCAGGGCACCTGAGTAGTTACCATCCCTCACTTTCCTGCGGCTTGCAAAGCCGCGCCTCCCCGAGAAAAGGGAAGAATGGCTCATTTTGCCAAAATGAGGGATGACTCATATATCCTTTATTTATGAAATATTTTTTTGAAAAATTACAGCCACATGCGCCATTCTTCGGACATGGACACGCCTGAATCTACTGATAGACTAGCACTATTTGTCCAGGAAGATGCAGGAGTATCCAGGGCTTTATAAGCTATAGCGATAGCACCGGCCCAGGTTTCGTCGGCGGTAAGTGCTGCCAGTTCGGTGCGAGTGAAAAAGCGTGCATCCTCTATCTCTGTCAGGTCAGGGTGAAGATCCTCGATAGGTGAGAGTAACCGCGCCAGGAACATAAAGAAATAGTTTTGTTCATGATTTTTCATGGTCCATATTCTCACTCCGAGCAGGCCTGTGGCGGCCACGTGGAGGCCGGTTTCTTCCAGCGTTTCACGTTCTGCCGCGCGGTCAGGCAATTCTCCCGGCTGCATACGGCCTGCGGGCAGCAAATAGAGTCCCCTGGTAACTCCATAACGGTTGCGTACCAGTAGCACGCGTTCGCGTTCTACCACGACTGCGCCTGCTCCAAAGGTTCGAGATAGCTGTGGGTGGATAGGTTCTTGTTCCTCGTTTGTATTTGTCATTTTCTGCTCCCTGGCCAACTGTCTGGCCAATCACTACAGTACCACATTTGCCGGACGATTTGTACATCGCTTCTCCTCTAAAAGGGAGAAAAAGAAACATAGTTAGAATCTAGTCGTGAGACGAAAGAAACTTGATCAAATTCCAATAGTTTTGAAGTAAAATTTAAGTAACTTTACAGGTAAGTTTATCGTCTTACAATTATTATTACTTTGTCAGACGAAAAAGGATAAATTTTACATGGGTCTCTTTCGCAGCTTATTCAGCGCCCAGCGCAAGCAAGAGAATTGGCAAGTAAATAACCTGGCACGCTTCTTAATGGGTTCTTATGCAGTTTCCGCACAGAGCTTTCAAATGATTAATGGCGGGAAGATTGGCAAAAATACTCCATATATGCTTCCTAAAGACGGGAACGAAATTAGTCGTCTGGATTTACAGCACTATATGTTGCGTAGCGTCATGCAAGGGAATTATGTGGCACCCATCAGCAAGAATACGCGTACAATTCTCGATGTCGGTTGTGGTACTGGCTGTTGGGCTCAGGAGATGGCGTTAGAGTTTCCGATGTCCCTGGTGGTTGGCTGTGATCTGGTTGAACAGAGAACGGAGCAGATTGTTGCACCCCCTAATTATCGTTTTATTGAGGCCGATGCTCTGAAAGGCTTGCCGTTTGCGGACCAGAGCTTCGACATTGTACACCAACGCCTGCTTTTCCTGGCGATCCCTCTGGCCGAGTGGCAGAGAGAGATCAACGAGCTGGTTCGTTTGACCAGGCCAAAGGGTTGGGTTGAGCTGTTAGAGACTCAACTGACTGTTCAAGATGGCGGTCCTATTTGTAGTCAGATCAGTGAGTGGACGACTGCTATCAGTCGCATGAATGGAATAGATGCAGCTTACGTCCCAGATATTGAGCGCTATCTTCATAAGGCTGGCCTGAAGAACGTTTTCAGTCGCCGTTATTCAGTTCCACTTGGAACCTGGGGTGGCTACCTTGGCTCGATGATGGCTACGGATACCCTTGCGGCTCTCAAGGCATTCAAACCGATGGTTGTGAGCAAACTTAATGTCTCTTCAGATGATTTTGATCGACTGGTCACATCTCAAGTTCAAGAATGGGATATGTTTCACCCCAATGTGACTTTTTTTATTGCCTGTGGACAAAAATGATCGTGGTTTTTATCTCCTGCTGCTACTCTTTGCAGAGTCACCGCAGGCATTGCTGAACTTCAGCCAGGGTGGGAATACCAAGCATACCGGGTTGCTCGATCGAGAGTGAGGCCGCACAGTTTGCGAAATTCATCGCTACCTGTGGGTCCCGCTGCTGAAAAAGACTGGCCAGGAACGCGGTTGCAAAGACATCCCCCGCGCCAGTTGGATCGACCTCATGAGTGGGGTAGGCGGGAAAGTGCGTCCTTATGCCTCGCTCAAAAAGCGTTGCTCCACGATAACCATCGGTTGCCACCAGTAACGGTACATGTTTACTCCACCGGCTCAGTAAGGCATCGGCCTCGGTGCGCTGGCCCCATGCGAAAGGCAACAGGTCATCATGACTGAGAATAAGGACATCTAGTAAGGGCAAAATCTCCTCAGCAGCCGTCCAGGGTGTGGGCCAGATGCGCCCATCTGTATCCCAGCGCCTCAGCCAACCTTGAGGTGTGGCGGCCAGAAGTGAGGTACCTGGATGAGGTAAAGCCCGGATCAGGGATAGAGGTATCTCCTGCGCCAGCGGACCCAGCAACGTAATTGGTGCGGCCAGCCATTTTTGAGGAATGTCTCCCAGCTCCAGGTCAGGTGCGCGAGCTCGTAAGTACTGAACGCGGAAACCGTCGGTATAGCTATTTTCAAAGGTTGTCGTTGTTGAAACAGTTCGGACCGCGAGACCAACGTTCGGGAGTTGCGTCGAGAGTTCTGTCAGCAGGGTCTCGTCAGCACAGGTTACCAGTGACGACGTCAGACCCAGACGGTCAGCCGTCAACGCTGCAAAGGCTCCGGTGCCTCCAAGCAAGAACGTTTTATGCGGCAACAAGTCACGCGTCACATGGCCGATCGCCAGGAAAGTGGGAGAACTTTCTGCGTATAGTGCTTGAAGTAAAGCGGCACACATAGACCAACCCCTATGAAGAGCAGAAAGAGACGAGTAAAAGAGCCAGGATTACTTTCTTTAGCCCTGGCATCTGCTAGAGAATGACATTGAGACATGCAAGGGCCGCAGAAACTGCGACCCATTGAGTGTCAGGATACGAATAATGCAATCTCTAGCGACCAATGCGCTTTAGCGAAATAACCACGCGCCGGGCGTCACCCTCGCCGATACTTTCTGTACTGATGTCTCGACTATCGGCCAGGGCAATGTGCACGATACGTCGTTCGTGGGGAGGCATTGCCTCAAGGGCAATTGAGCGGCGATAACTCCGTACCTGTTGAGCAACGCGTAGAGCGAGGGAGCGCAGATTCTCCTCGCGCCGTTCACGGTAGTTCTCCGCATCTACAATAATACGCATGCGATGTTTCGTGCGGTGACTGACAATCAAGCTAACCAGGAGTTGGAGCGCCGAAAGTGTCTCGCCACGCCGACCAATGAGTAGTCCAAGATTTTCATTGATGCCTTGAATGTTGAGGGTAAGAGGACTATTTGAACGCACCTGGATCGCAGCTCGAATGTTCATATACTGTAAAATATGGCGCAAAACATCGACCGTGATAGCAATATCTTCATTGCTGGGGTGTTCAACCTCCTGCATCTCACCTTCAGCGACTGTGATTTGTTCGAGATCGGCATCTGTCTGGTGCAATGTAAGTGTAGACTGATAGGGTGTACCCTCCTCATATTCCTCAGCAAATTCTCCATCCTCCTCCTCCTCCTCCTCACCCACCTCCTCTTCGCCCTCGTCTTCAAACTCCTCACCCTCCTCTTCGTCCTCAAACTCCTCACCCTCCTCAAACTCCTCGCCCTCCTCCTCGTTCTCATCCTCTTCTTCATCCTCATACAACTCTTCATCGGGTCCCAGGAGGGCATCAGCCATTTCAGGGGTGATCACTGCCGCGCGTTGAGTGCGGACGGTGACGCGAATGCGGGCTTCTTTGCTGCCGATACCAAACGTTCCACGCGAGGGTTCCTGCAAAATAACCACCTCAACCTCATCACGGCGTTTGTGCAAGCGAACGAGTGCTTGTAACACCGCATCATCAACACTTTTGCCATTTACCTCAATGCTTTCCACGATTTTGTAGCCTCCATATATTTCTATCCCCGGCTTAGTGACTGCCGGGGATCGTCTCTCTTATCCTCAGCTGCGTGATGGATTGCGTCTGGGAGCTGTGCCGCGCCGGCGAGCGGAAGCGCTATTTGGACGTCGCCGCCGATTGGCAGTGGAACCGTTCGAGTAGTTATTGGATAGCGTTCTTGTGTTTGAGGACGGTTCCGTTAAGACTTCAGCGCTGGACTCCACGATTTTGCTGGACGTGATCTTCTCTTTGGCGTTGTTATTAACATAAGTTTTTGGTGTCTCGGGTCTAAGTGAAGCCAGGAAAGGCGGCAGGATAAACAGGGAACCCCAGCCTGTCACAAAGAACTGTTGCACCATACTAAAGATAGATGTTGTAGTCCAGTAAAGAGCCAGTCCTGCTGGAAAGTTAAGCGCGAAAAAGAAAGTAATGAATGGCATCACAAATCCCATGATTTGCATTTGCTGAGACATCATATCTTTTTGACCAGAGGTTGAAGCCGCGCGAGGCTGGGACATCCGCAATTGCGCAAATGTGGCCAGACCTGCCAGCACTGGCAAGATATGGGTGGGATCTGGATTGGCGAGTGAGATGTATAAGCCCTTGTTGATAAAGGTGAACCAGCTTAGATTGAAACTGGGCAGAGCCTGGAACTTCCACAAGAAAGGATAAATGATACTGTTAAGATACACGAGGGTCAGGTGACCTGAAGAAGGTGTCAGCACCGTGCGCATGGCAAAGTACAGACCATAAAGGATAGGTAACTGGACGACCAGAGGCAGACAACCCGCTACAGGGTTAATTTTATATTCTTTGTAAAGTGCCTGCATTGCATCATACTGAGCACGCTGGTCTTTAGGATATTTTTTCTTAATATCAGCCATCAAAGGCTGGATAGCCTGAGTTGCCTTCGATGAACGTAGTTGTTTCAGTGTGAGAGGAAAGAGACACGTTCGAATAAGCAGCGTCAGAACAATGATAGAGAGGCCAAAATCTCCAAAGATGTGGTCTAGCAACATCAATACGTTAAAGATTGGAAACGTAAAGACGATATTGAAAACGTAGCCTATTTGATTCACGAGAGCTCTCCTGCCTTCCTCAATCTAGTCAGCCAGCCGTTCTGGGACCGGGTCGTAGAGATCACCGTGATAAAATGGATGGCAGCGACCAATGCGCCTGGCTGCCATCCAGCCTCCACGGAAAAAGCCAAAACGTTGAATGGCCTCATACCCATACTGTGAGCATGAGGGAGTGAACCGACACGATGAGGGTAAGACGACCGACAGCGTGCGTTGATAGACACGAATTAGAAAAAGAGCGACATATTTCACTGTCGTATCCCCTCTGTACGTTCCTCAACAATTCGTCTCCCGCGTGTGAGCCGGAGCGAGCAAACGGGTCCGACGCAACAACACGGAAATATCCCGTTCAAGTGTGCGCAGGTCAGCTGCGAGCGTCTCTTTTTTTGCGCCCAGTACAATATCCCAGCCAGCTGGAATTTCCGCGAGGGAAGGCCGAATAGCCTCACTCAGTAGACGCTTCACATGGTTGCGATCTACTGCGTGTTTTGAGATACGTTTACTGACTACAAACCCGATGCGTAGCTGAGACAGATCATTTTGTCTCCACGCAAGGGTCAGCATTGGAGAGGCTATTCTCTGTCCCTGCTGCCTGACTCGCTGGAATTCACTGTTTTTTCGCAGGCGCAATGCACGTTTAAGTGCCACTCTATTTGAAAACGAAAGGTTTCACTGAAAAAAACAATTAAATGGTCAGCTTCCAACGGCTCTTAGCACGTCGAGCTTTGAGAACACGGCGACCGTTGCGGGTTGCCATGCGCTTCATAAAACCATGTTCACGTTTGCGCGGTATGCGCTTTGGTTGCCATGTGCGTTTCATAAAAACCAGGTACTCCTCCACTCATAAGATGTCTGGTAGATTATAGCGGTTATACCTATCGCCTGTCAATCTGGCAACCAGGATGGCAGGGTCTCAAAAGGCGTTCTTTTCCCTCCCCCACCCTTTTAGGCGTTCATCGCGAACATCTGCTATAATCCTGCTGTGCAGTGCTGAGGTTGATCTTTCTCAACGTGTGCTCAGCCTCTTGCCTATGATCCCATTCTAGGGGTCATCCCGATGTTTGTCAACACAGAGACCTGCTTCTCTCAGGTGTCTCAAATGTCGCGCTCTTCCCCCAACCACCCTTTCTGGATGGCCATAGTTTGCTCCTATATATGCACATATTTCTATATGCATATTTGTATACGCATAAAAGAGTGGCCAGGTTCTCTTTTTGTGGATGAACCTGGCCAACATTTGTCTTTATGCCTCTTTGAAACGGAGAAGGACGCGTCCCAGACGAACTTCATCATTATCGTGCAGAGGTGTGGGTGTTTTGCCCGCCAGTTTCTGCCGGTTCAGGAAGGTGAAGTTTGTACTATTTTCGTCTTCGAGCATGTACTGACCGCTATCATAGAAGATGCGGGCATGGAGACGAGAGACGCCGCCCTCTTCGCCGCCATGGGGGGTAAGATCAACATCGGGATAGATGTTGCTCACGGCATCTTCACGTCCGATAACAATATTGTCTTTGCCGCTGAGATCAAACTCTTGATTATCTGCCTCGACGATCAGGTGGGCAGTAAGGGTAGCAGGGCTTGGTGTGACTCCGTCTACTCCGCTGGCTACGGGTGCTCCATCTGCAACTCCCGGGACGGGTGCGCCAAGCATGCTTCCGCAGTTTGAACAGAAAGATTCGCCTGCGGCATTGATTGCGCCGCAGGTAGGACACGCCTGGCTGCCCGCAGGTGCTGGTGCGGGAGCAGGAGCGACGGGAGCAGGAGCGGACGCTACTGGCTCAGCTCCGGCCAGCGGTTCGCCACATTCATCACAGAAAGCCGAGCCATCAGGATTATCATGGCCTAGTGAACACTTTATGGTCATAGTTTTTTAAACCTCCTAAAACAGACATAGTTTAAGTCTTTTATGTTTCTCTTGTCAGAGATCAGGGAAGAATATCGTCCAGTCTTTGGGTGAGCTTACGCGTTTTATTTCCGATGGATTTGACCTGTTCCGATGAGATCTGACCGCCTGCGTTGATCTGTTCAAGCGCGATCTGGGTCTCTTCGTCCAAAACTTTGGTGACGTTGGGGGCAAGGCGAGTCGTGGCTTTGCCGGTACGCTTGTATTCATCCAGCACACGAGTGACCAGTCGATGAGCGTTGGCCTTTTCGGCAAAGTTCATCACATCTGCATTCACAGCGGCTGCCTGACTGGGATCAGTTGTGAATGTGACTTTGATATCATCACGCACGCTCTCGCCAATAATATTCATAATCGGCACATCATAGTTTAATTCGGCCTGAGCGATGCGGAAGAGACCTGCCTGGCGTGGGTCAATCATCAATTCAAACAAGACCGAGAGAGGCTTGTCTTTTTCCATATCTCCCAGAGGGACGACAATCTGCCGGTCGGAAAGAACCGAAGAACCCAGATCGCTGATGATTGGCAATACCTTCACTGCTTTTTTGGGAGTGACCCCAGAGGGCAGACGCAAGATCAATGTTGCATTGCGGACAGCCACATCTACCGCGCTCTGGACCTGTTGTTCAAAGAGGGTCAGAGCATCGTTTGGATTACGAATAAATTCAGCCGGTACACCGCCGCTCATTTGTCCGATAGTGTTTAAGAGATCTTCGTCCCAGTCAGAGCCTATGCCGAGCGGATAGATTGAGATACCCGCCGCAGCCGCGTCACGCGCTAACTGACGACAGGGGTCCGAATCACCATAGGTTACACCGTCAGTGAGCAGGATCATACGTTTGACGGCGTTTGGGATATTCCAACGGTGCAACTCATTCAATCCCTGGATCATTCCCAGGGACATCTTGGTACCACCGGCATCGCGAATCTGATCAATGACCGCTTTCATACCTGGCTTGTCAATGCAAGCCATGGATTCAATAATCACCTGGGATGTATCGTCGAAAATGACCACCGAAACGTAGTCGGTCGGCTCCAGGCGATCGATGACCACTTTTACGGCCTCTTTAACGTTTTTAAGTTTTGCACCTTTCATGGAGCCAGAATGGTCAAGGACCAGGGCAAAGTTCAGCGGCATACGAACCTGAGCCATCATCTCAGTTGGTTTCATTTCAATAAGGGCGTATGCTAGCTGACTGCCACCTGTGACGGGCATGAAATCCTTTCCGACCTGGTGCGTTAATGTTACCTCGCCGGGCATAATCTACGCAGCTCCTTTCATCTTTTGGGCTGACTAAGTATATCATATAGTATGTTTTATCTCACAAAGACGACTACCGCGCTCACATTGTCCTCTCCCCCATTCGTGTTTGCCGTCTCAATGAGTTGAGCGCATGCTGTTTGGGGATCTGCTGCGTTATTCAGGATGCTTTCGATCTGTGGATTGCGCACCATTTCCCAAAGGCCGTCCGAGCAACTCAAGAGAATATCGCCCGGGTGCAGTTGTTGTTTAAAGATGTCAACCTGGACATTGGGTTTATCCCCCAGGCTACGGAAAATCTGGCTACGTTGAGGATGTGTATACACATCATCCGGTTCGATCAGACCTCCTGCGACAAGTTGTCCAACCAGAGAGTGGTCGGTAGTAAGTTGATAAATCTGTTCTCCTCGCACCATGTAGGTTCGGCTATCGCCCACGTTGACGACATAGGCATGTTCCCCGACAATCATAAAACCGGTCAGAGTTGATCCCATATCGGTCTTGTCTTGCTGGTTCTTCTGGCAGATGGCAAGGTTGGCATCTTCGATGGTGCCCTGGAGAAGGCTGGTGAGTGCGTCTTCATCATTTTGGACACTCTCGCCCTCCTTCTCAGCCCGCAGAGGTGCTCCCAGCAGATCGCGTGCCATGCGCTCAGCGATAACGTTGACCGTCATGCGGCTGGCGAGCTGACCATCGTCATGTCCCCCCAGTCCATCGGCAACGATAAAGATGCCTGAGGGCGTAGAGAGGGATTCATGAACGCGATGGAGTTGCAGAATGAGTGTGCTGTCCTCGTTGGGATCACTGCGACGGATATTGCCAGCATCCGAGTTGGTGGCGGCCAGTAGGAGAGGACCATTGGGAAAGGCGCTCTGATTGGGCGATGGTTGCTCGACTGCGTAAGTGCGTCCCTGATCCATAAAGGTATTGACGATGGTGCCCTGGAGGACACCTGCCTCTATCCCGCTATTGTCCATACGAGCGGAATATTCATGCAGGATATAAGGGATGTCGAGCATACTGGCACCACAGGCCATACAGAATTCATCGCCTTCGCTGTTCTCTTGAGAACCACAGTTCCAGCAATGCTGATAGCCCTGGTGGTCAATGACCTGATATGTGCGCTCCTCAGGACTCTCACTGAGCATCTGGACGATCTCGTACCGCTTTACGAGCAGATCACCCGCGTTCAGGGGTTGCTCCGCTGATGGTGCCATGGACTGTTCAGGTTCTTCAGAGATGGGACTCTCAGGTGTTTCTTCCGCCAGGGATGTCTCGTTCTCTAGTTTATTCTGCTCGGCCATGGCTACATTCTCCTCCTTCGGCTCTAATTCTTCCTCTGAAGTTGTAGTTGGTAAAACGGTGTCGGAAGGAGGGGGAGGAGGTGGAATGTCCTGCATCTGATCTGTGTAAGGAGTCTCAAACAGGCGCACAACGTTTTTACGACTTTCAGTTTCAGATGCCAGTGAATGCTCCTCATGGGCAGGGGATAGCTCTCCCCATGTGTTGGGTGTGTTGATCGCGGGCAGAGTAGGCAGTTCAGCTTGATCAATGCCTGCATCTGGCTCAACTGCATCTGGCGTCTCTGTGGAATGCGGAACTGCGTCTGGTAAAGGTGCACTTGATGTGGACTGCTGGACCGGACTCCCCTCTGCCTGCTTCCAGAGACGGTTGCGATAGGCCAGAATCGCTTCAGGACTGAGCACCAGCGTTGGCTCCAGTAATAGATCCTCTGCTGAGACCGCTTCGTCATATGGCTGCTCAGAAGGCTGCGCTGTTTCGACAGGCGCATTGTGTCCTTCGGGTGTCGCTGTAGAAGCATCATTTACCTGTTCGGCTGCGACTGGTGCGGGAGCAGCTTGGGCCTGTTCAGACACATTGTCTCGGCTACTATTTAATGGTCGTCCACAGCTTTTGCAAAATTTTGCGTCTTCGCGGTTTGATGCATTACATGACGGACAGAACATGGCTGCCCTCCTTTTATCAATCTAAACTTGGTAACATCTGTTTTCAGAATGGTTTGATGCATTTTGTATCTCTATGGGGAAGGATTTTTGAGCAAAGAGCTTACTGCTCGTCTGTTAATCAAGATAAACATTCTTCCCCATTGGCCTGGACCTACAACTGCTTTTGTAAACGTGTGGCCTCAGAATTTTTTGGGTTAATCATAAGTGACTGGTGCACCATCTGGCGTGCCTCAGCTTTTTTGTTTGTTCGTATATAGCATTGAGCCATTGCACTATAGATCTGATCAGCATCAGGGTTTATCTGGCGTGCTTTTTCAAGAGCGCTCAAGGCCATAGCCCACTCCCTGGCCTTCATATGTGCGCGGCCAAGGTCATACCACCCTTCCCATAGATTTGTCTCAATCTGCATTGCCTGCCGCAGAACGTGAATAGCAGATTGAGTCTGATTCATTTTAAGATAGAGCTTGCCCAGCATTGTCAGGATACGTGTGTGATCGGGATTGATTTTGAGTCCATCCAGAAAGTAGGCCTCGGCCTCCAGGTTGTACCCCTGGTCCATAGCGACCCATCCCAACTGAAAGTAAATGGCGGCATCGCGTGGCGTGATTTGCTGAGCTGCTTTAAAGGCAGCAATAGACTTATCAAACAGCTCCAGATCGTGATAAGACATACCCAGTTGGAAGTGGGCATCTACTGCATCTGCCTTGCGCTGTATTGCTATCTGGAACTGTTCAATCGCCAGTTTCAGGTTCTCTCTATACTGGGCGTTATCGGTCTCCTTGAGAGATTGCGCGTACTGGCGATAGGCACGACCAAGGCCATAAGCTACTTCATAGGCTGGTTGCTGGCCTGGTTGAATGGCCTGTTTAAACTGAGTAATAGCTTCTGGATAATTTTTCGTGTTCAGATTTTGCAGGCCCAGGCTATAGGGATTCTGGGATGCCTGTATTTTTGTAGCCACTGGACGAGCTTGAATGCGTGCTGACTGAACGGGTTGGGCGCGGATGCTTGACGATTGGATAGGACGAGCACGCAAAGGTTGACTACGAGCCTGGGGAGGCACGATCGTCGCTCCCTGAGTGAGTGGCTGACCATCGCGTTTACAAAATTTAGCGCCAGGCCGGTTGCTGAAGCCGCATTTTGGACAAATGATGTTCGCCTGTGAGCTTTGAGGCAGTGGCGAGCTTATAATAGTTGCATTTGGCGAAATGACTGGCATCTGTATGGTCATTGAGCCAACGGTGGTTCCACTGGGCAGACATTGTGCAAGGGCCATACGCATGGCCTCAGCATTCTGAACGCGCTGTGGCGGTTCCTGCTGCATAGCTTTGATGATCACCTGTTCAACGGGACAGATGGTGCGGCCTCCAACAGAGATGGTGCGCAGCTTTGGATTTTTGGCGCGAATGCTCCCAGGTGCAGGTGTCTGAATCGGCTCAGGTTCGACGTTTGTCAGCAGGTGGTACATGGTTGCGCCTAGTGAATAGATATCCGAGCGAGCGTCAGTTTGTACCAGTCGACCGGGATTCTGAGCAGAGCGTTTCTGTCCGGGAGAGGTAATTGATCCCAGGTGTTCGGGTGAGGCATATGAGATCGTCCCTAGATTCTCCGTATTTGTGCGTTTACTGGGATCATAGCGACGGGCAATCCCAAAGTCTACCAGTTGGATATTCCCATCATTGGTGACCATGATATTTCCGGGCTTGAGATCGCGCAGGATGATGGGTGGATTGAGGCCATGAATATAAGCCAGAGCTTCGCACACCTGCATCATCCAGCGCACCACCTCTACTTCATCCAGGGGTTGATCGGTCTTCTCCAGGATCTCTTCCAGACTGTTGCCTGACACGAACTCCATCATAAAGTAGTAGTTGCCGCGCTCCTCAAAGCTTAGAATATATGAAGGGATGCGTTGATGTTTGAGGGAGAAGAGCAGATCACCTTCTCTCTCAAAGCGTTCAATCATGGATTGGCGCTCTTCCCTGGCGGTCTTTGGATCAATCAACAGCTCTTTGACCGCCCGAAAAAAACCGGGCTTCCCAACCTGTTCAGCTTTGTAAACGGTACCCATGCCACCTACACCAAGCACCTTTACGATTTTAAATTTTCCATTGAGTAGAGTATCATTTATTTGGAGCGGCATACAACAGTGATCCTTACTGGCTACTTAATCTGCACCACGATCGTGCTGATATTGTCCTCGCCCCCATTATCATTTGCCAGACGTATTAAATTTTCACAGATTTTCTCTACGTCATCCTGTTCGAGCAAGGCCTTTACCAGATCGGGTTTGCGTACCATTTCCCAGAGGCCATCCGAGCAGAGGAGAAGTTTATCTCCTGGCTGCAAGCTTTTGTGGAAGACATCGGGGTCTACCTGTTTGTGCCCGGCTCCCAGTGAATGATAGATAAGGTTGCGTTGAGGATGGGTATAGACATCATCGGGCGAGATCTGATTTGCTTCAACAAGTTTAGCAACAAGCGAGTGGTCTTTGGTCAGTGGCTCCAGTTCGCCATCGCGCAGCAAATAGGTGCGGCTATCACCTATGTTGGCGATATGTGCCTGCCCGTCCTGTACCAGTACCATAGTAACAGTGCAGCCGAGACCTTGTGCGCTGGAGTGTTCTTCGCCGTAGGTAAGAATGGCCTTATTGGCCTGACGTACCGCAACTTTGATATCTTTTTCGGCGTTTTCCATGACAGCACTTTCAGCCAGCTTGTTTGTTTTCCCTTTACCACTATTTCCCATCTGTCCAAGTTTGACGGTTGCCTGGTCATCAGAAGGAGTTACAGAGTTCAGTTGTATGGTCTCCTGCTCTGAGATGGGTGTGAGTTTGACCGTTGGCTGATCATAAACTGGCACAAAGTAGGTTTTGAGCGATTCACGAATTTTTTCTACCGCAATGCGGCTGGCTACTTCTCCCGCCTGGTAGCCGCCCATTCCGTCGGCAACAATAAACAGGCCAGTCTCTCCATCTGTTGTGACAAAAGAATAGGCATTATCCTCATTTTGTCCACGCAACTGGCCCACGTCAGTCTTGTACGCGGCGATTAGTTTAAACGACATAGAAGATCCCTCACAGAACACATTTTAACAGTTTTTATTACGCCCAATATAGCATATATACTTCAGCATGACAAATGATATTGCCTGGCTTGATAGGCTAATAAGTTCTGAAGGAGAGAACCTATGAAAGAATATGCGGCCAGCCAGTAGCGTAAACTAGTATAATATACGAAAATTCTCCTCAAGTTGTTGCAAAACTCCATGAGGGAGGTACAGAAGAAGCGAGCCTGTATGGTGGGGCATGTGCCCCACCATACAGGCTCGTTTTCTTTTTCAGGAGAAATGGCTGAGTTTGGCAGCAGCTTTGCTGCTGCCAAACTCAGCCATTTCTCCCTTTTCTCGGGAGGTGGG
>DAOTTL010000547.1:0-11673 GCA_034438135.1 Ktedonobacteraceae bacterium
AATAGTGGTACCTGAAAAAAGTGGAGAGAAAAAATCTTCTCTTATATATCTTGTGCTACTCAAATAGTTGATGATGCAATGGATAAGAAAACTCCTGTGGTTCACGCTGTTTGATGACTTTTGCGGGGACGCCGCCCACGATTGTATAGGGAGGGACATCGCGTGAGACAATGGCACCTGCCATGACGACAGCGCCCTCTCCAATAGTGACGCCAGCCAGAATGGTTGCACGCATGCCTATCCAGGCCGAGTTTCCAATAACGATTGGCTTAAAAAAAGCTGGAAATTGTGGATCATTAATATCGTGAGAGCCAGTGACCAGCCAGACGCCGGCTGAGATACTGACCCGTTCGCCGATGATCAATCCTCCTGTTGTATAGAGTAAGCAGCCATGATTAATGATCGTGCTTTTACCGATAGAGACTTTGCGTCCACTGCTGCGTGCGCCTGCCATCTGTACATATTGACCCATCAAAATAAAAACATCTGGAGCAATATTCCAGCCGAGTATGTGACGATACCATGCGTTGCGGAGGGTATAGGATGGGATATGACTGATAATATGATTGGTCGTATAGCGGATGAGTCCCGCTGCTATTTCTCTCATTTAGTCTTTCACCTTTTCTAAGAGCTTTTCTTCATCCTGTGTTTCTTCTTTAGTATGTGACAGGTGCATTGCAGCTAGTTGTAATGTAGGTTCTTCCTCATTATTTGTCGATAGCAGCGATACTGGTATATGTATTGTTTCGATCTCTTCGGGAGGTGTGTATGGCACCGACATACGTGATGTTTCTGGCGGTGTAACTGGTACCATGACCGTTTCGATCTCTTCGAGAGGTGTGTATGGCACCGACATACGTGATGTTTCTGCCGGTGTAACTGGTACCATAACCGTTTCGATCTCTTCGGGAGGTGTGTATGGCACCGACATACGCGGTGTCTCTGGCGGTGTAACCGGTACCATGACCGTTTCGATCTCTTCGAGAGGTGTATATGGCACCGACATACGTGGTGTCTCTGGCGGTGTGACAGGTACCATGACCGTTTCGATCTCTTCGGGAAATAAATGGAGCTTTTCTGAAGAGAGATCAATCGCTGCTGGAAGCAGCTGCGTTGCGACCTTTTCAGGAGGCAGAATTTGTTCTGTCATTGATCTGTTCTCATTGTATTTGGCAAGCGCACTTGGGAGAGGGATGGTCGCCAGGTATTCAATTTTAGGTGTTGCTGGTATCCGCATTGTCTCCATTTCAGAAAGTGCACGTTGGAGACTCACAGCTGGCAGGCGAGGATCTGTAATTTGTCGATAGATATTCTCGTCCGCAACCGCTGCCAGCGTTTCCACTGCGCCTCCTGAGCCGCGACGTGCGACCGCTTTGTAGAGTGCCTGAACATCCTCTCGTGGAATAGTTCTGAGTAAAGTAGCGATGCCGCAGTAGACAAAAAATGCCACCGGGAGGATCAGGAGAATGGATGCGCTTCTGAAAAAGAGAAAGATGATCGAGGCCATAAAAAGGGCCGCTACCAGAGTCTTTGCCCCCACTTTCACACTTTCCCAGGAGAGCATGCTGCGTGGTATAAATGCAAATGAGATGCACAGAAGCAGCAACTCCGTTGCAGATGTAACCAGTGCAGCCCCAACCTGTGCATAATGTGGGATGAGAAAGAGATTCAAAGAAAGGTTAAAGACCAACGCAATCGCAGCCATGATAGGAATTTTTTTCTCTTTTTTCGTGCTGCCAATAATACTGGTGAAGAGTGTATTGATATAGAGAAAAACAAGGCCTGGTGCTAACGCCTGCACGACAGGAATAGAGTTCAGGAAATCAGATCGATGGTACAGAAAGCCAATGATATTTGGTGCAGCGATAATTAACAGTGTTGCTATGGGGATGACGCACATTAGTAAGAGATTGGCACATTTGGTGACAGCCGTCTTGAGTACATCCGGGGATTTTACCGCCAGTTTTGAAAAGACTGGATACATGACCGCGTTAAGGATAAGGTTTGGAATGAATAGCAGCGTATCAAACAGGCGATAGCCGGCACCATACCATCCTACCACCTCTGTATTGGTCATAAGTGAGAGGAGAACTGTATCGATACGGTAGTAAATAACACCCAGCACGCCATAGACAATAAATGGGATACTGTTGCGGATAAGCTGACCCATCGTCGCTCTGTTAAAGTCGATACGTATTCCCACCAGCTTGAAAAACCAGAAGCCCACCCAGAGGGCGTCGATGACTGACCCTCCCAGGAGAACGAGGGCCATGGTCTGCACCGTTGCTCCATTCTTCAGCAGGATAAAGCCAACGAGAGCAGAAAGGCCTTTTTCAAGCATCATACCTACCGAGGGAAACAGCGTGCGCTCGAATGCGTAATGCAGCGCGGCAAATGTGTTGACAATAGATCCGCTGAACAGGCTAATACCGCAGATAACCACGATACTAAACTGTTCCTGGCTATAGCCCAGGGCACGAGTGCTTGCAATGATAATACCATAGGAAACCACCCAGAGGAGCGCCTTGATGACCAGAGTGTTCCAGAGGTAAGCTCGCGCCTGCTCAGGATGTTCCGCGACATCCCGCGTCAGTTGTTGATTGAAGCCAGACTCAACCGGGAAGCCAACCAACGAGACAAACGTAACGGCAAAATAGAGTTCTCCGAATTTAAAATCGCCCAGAAATCTACCATAAGCGATAGTGAGGGCCAGGGTTGAACTCCATGTGACCAATTGACCAAAGAGCGAGATTAAAGTATTTCCTATTATGCGACGGAGTCCGCTCATATAGCTCAAACTTTCTTTGTTATGAATACTGATAGCTACCAGGGAGGCAGCAAACATCTTTCTACATCAACCATTTACCATCAATTCATATCATGTGGAGGTATCGGTGATATGATTATGGTGGTGGAGAATCAGTAATATCGCAACGAGAAAGGTGTACAGAAAATGCCTGGGGAGGAAGGCATTTGGAGCTTTACAGGTGTTCCTTTGTACACCTGCGTGGATGATATTTACGCAACGTAAATAGAGATGGAAACCAGTAACTTCGTATATTGGTAGTATCCTTAATGCTGATTTAGACAAGATCATTTGATATGTTACTCTGTTTTGAGATTAAAAAAAAATTTAGGGATGATATGTTTTCTGATACGCCTGATCGAAAGGTAGGTAGATATTTGTGAAACGTGCTCTTGAGGCGGTCTTTCGCCATCCGTTCCAACTACTAATCCTCATAGTATTGCTGCCGGTAATTGGTGTCGGTGCTGCGTATCTGTTGGTTCCACGTACCTATAGCTCTTCTGCGTCGCTCTGGGCACTGCATCGTTATGAGGTTATTGGTGCAACCGGGCCGGAGAGTGATCTGACTTCGACTCCAGCACAGACGCAGGCTACAGCATTGCAAGATCTTTTGCAGACGCGCTCGTTTGCCTTAGATGTGCTACGTGGTATCGATATCGAGCCTACGCTGCACCTGAGTCAGAGCGTCCTGAACGATCCTCAGCAGCTTGAAGATGCGCTCTTCAGCGAAATCTCCAAGAACGTCACTGTAGTAGCCCAGGGATACAATCTCTTTTCGCTGAACTACCATAATCGTGATCCGCGAATTGCCCAGCAGGTTGTTCTGGCTGTTATACGCAATTACGGTTTGCAGAGCTTGAGTTTATCTGTGGCTGAGGGCAAGGATATACTCACTACTTACCAGACGGAACTTCAAAACGCACAGCAACAGGAAAGCGCTGCTGTGGCGGCTGAGGCCCAGTACGTCTCTGCTCATCCAGATTTGTCGCCAACCAAGCTTTCTTCTGATCCTCAATATCAGTCGCTAGATGCGCAGCGTATTCAGGCTCAACAGAATGTACAGACTGTGCAGACGAATATCAATACTATTCAGCAGACCATTGGTTCTCAGGGTAGCAATTCAAACGCGCTTTATCAGGTGATAGATTCGCCTCAGGTTGCCACTCAGGCAGACTCTCGTTCAAAAGGAGAGCTTACAGGAGGGGGTATTGGACTTGGCCTGGCGCTGCTGGCTGACATGATATACCTGATTATCGTGGTGCGTCGCGACCGGGCGGTTTACTCGGCAAATGATTTGCTGGGTGTGGTGGATATTCCGGTCGTTATGCAGTTGCCAAAGCTGTTGCCAGCTTCAGTCACTGTTCTCACCAATCGGGGGGGAAATGATCGGGGGGCAGTACTCCTGGATCGTCCAAGCAATGCCAATGGGCATGCTGTTAGATAGAGAGTAATTGGAGCGATTGATGTCTGAGCATAATGAAAAGTTGAACTCGTCAAACGGTTCTGGGCGTACCGCAAGTACAGGATCTGATTTCTCTGTTGCTGAGACCCGTAAAATGCAGTCATTTCAGCAGACGGAACTGGCGAATATGGCGAACACACCACTTCCAACGAGTTTACCGAGCAAGGATTCTGGCAAGAAACCAGGTAAGGTAGTCTTCAATCAGAATGAGGCAGCTAATTCTCGCATGTTGCAGGAGCAGTGCCGTCAGCTGTGTCTCTCACTGTTTTCGCGTGAACACAATCCTATAAGAAGCCTGGGTTTTACCAGCTCTATTGGTGGTGAGGGAAAATCATTTTTAGCGCTGGTCGCAGCCAGGTCGCTGGCACGCGACAGCAATGATCCTGTAACGCTGGTGGAGTGTAACTGGGAGCATCCGACGCTGCATGAGAATTTTGGTATCCCTGCTCAGCCTGGTCTGGCAGAGTGGTTACGCGGTACCTGTAATGAGAACGAGATTCGCTATCAGGTCGATGATAACCTGACCGTTATACCCGCCGGAAATGGCATACAAGATCCCGTGAAGTTGCTCAAGCGTGTCCGTCAGCGCGGATTGCTTAAGACCTTTGGTCGTCCAGATGAGCTGTTAATTCTGGATCTTCCCCCGGTGATTACTTCGAGCTACGGGTCACTGGCTGCCAGTCTGGTGGAGACAGTGGTAGTAGTAGTTCGTAGTGAGGTCATTCCAGCGAATATGTTGGCCGAGACGTGTGCACAATTAGAGGGTTCGTCTATTCATGGGATCATTCTCAACCAGGGCAGTAGCCGTATTCCGCGTTGGATACGTCAACTACTCTAGGAAGGATCTATAAGTGAAGATTCTCATTCTGCCTCTTGCATTTTTGTGTGTTGGCCTGTTTCTGCAAAAATACGATCGCAAGGCGGGGCTGTTGATATTTCTTATAGCCGCTGTTGTTGTTGTTTATGTTACGCTGAAATGAGCAAAATATGGATGCCCAATGGCCAGGAGCTTCTAGTATTCCCCAGACAGCGTCGACTGTTCTGGGGAGTCGCAAACGGAGTGATTGGATTGCTTTTCTTGTAATATCTCTCATTATGCTTGGTGTTGCGCCTCTGCTGGTGATGCTGGGGCTTCGGGTCGGGGCCGGGCTTGTTATTGGTATTGTTGGTGTGATCGTTGTAGGTGCGTTGCTGGTACGCTGGCCAATAATCGGCTTTTTTTTGGTTGCTATCTGTGCGCTGGCCGTGGACCAGGGTCCACTGGCCATTTTGGGGAATAAGCCGGAGATTTATGTTTTCTACTGGCCAAGTTCTTTCCAGGGTTTGCCAGATCGCCCGATCGGGTTCTTTATGCTTTTTATAATCCTGGCACTTGTTATCCAGGGGTTTCTGAAACGTCGCAAGGCGCTTCAGGGTGGAGCTTTATTCTACCCTTATATGGCTTTCTTGCTCTGCGTCGTCTGGGGGATTGTTCATGGTTTGACGAGTGGTGGAGATTTTAAGATTATGGTCAATGAGGTCCGCTCCTTCTGGTATCTGTTCCTGGGATATATCCTGGCTTATAATCTGATCAGTTCAAAAAAGCAATTGCGTCTCTTCTTCTGGATTGTGATATGTTGTGCCGCCATCAAGGCATTTATTGCATGCTACATTTATTTCTTCATTTTGCATGGTGTTCTCGGTGATAATCGCGAGATTATGGCGCATGAGGAGTCGTATTTCTGGGTCGGGATTATTCTGTTGATTGTCCTGTTCAATCTGCATCATCGCTATCGTCCGCAACTGTATACGGCTCTTGCCCTTCTGCCATTCATATGTGTAGCTCTGGTTGCGAATAATCGGCGTACAGACTTTCTGGCCTTGATGATCGGGTGTTTTGTGGCCTGGATTCTGGTCTTCCTTATAAGACAAGAGGCTCGCAAGAAACTCTTGATTGGCCTTGCAGTTGTGCTCGTTTTAGGGGGGGGCTATGTGCTTGCTTTTGGTAATGGGAGTGGTGGGTTGAGTTCTCCGGCGCGGGCAGTTATCTCAATGGTTCACCCGGATCCAGAGGACGCTTCTTCCAATGCTTATCGTGATATAGAGGACTACGATCTGACCTATACGGTTCATCAGAATCCACTGGGTCTGGGCTTTGGGAAGCCATTTTTGCAACCCATTCTTCTCCCAAATATTCTGTCCCTTGATCCGGTCTATCTTTACATCCCTCATAATACTATCTACTGGGTCTGGATGCGGCTTGGGCCGTTAGGGTATCTGGCTATGTGGTGTCTCTTTGGCTCGATTATTGCGCGAGGAGCAATTATTGCCCGTAACCTCAAAGATAAGTATTTGCAAGTGGTTGCCATCTATATCGTCTGTATGGTTGTTATGGAGATTCTGGCTGCTTACTCTGATTATCAGCTTTCTTTCTATCGAAATGTCATTTTTATCGGGATGCTTGCCGGTATTGTGGTGAAGCTGCCTGTACTTGATGCAAAAGAAGAAAAGGAACAATCTCTTCATGAAGTTGCTCATACTCATGCCAAGCTTTCCATCCCCGACATGGGGAGCAGGTACACGTAACTACTACTTTTTGCGTGCACTGGCCGCTCAGCATACGGTTTCGTTGCTTTGTTTGATTGATGAGAAGGAAGATCGTACGGGTCTGCCTGCTCTCGAAAAATATGTTCACAAGGTCAGGTATGTCTTTCGTCCCTCGTCCTCGATCAGGCGGAAGCAGCAGCTTCTATCAATGGCTCGTTTGAAATCCTATTCTCTCACGAGTAATCGCTCGGAGGAGGTTCAGCAGGCGCTGGATAAGTTGCTGGCTGAAGAGCACTTTGATGCGGTGTTTTTCGAGAGTGCATTGATCGCTGATTATCGTCTTCCACAGGGTGTGAAGCGCGTTATTGATCAGCACAATGTGGAGTATGCACTGCTCAGACGTACCTTTGAACGCGAATCATCTCATCTACGAAAATGGTATAACTGGCTGGAATATCACCTGTTGCGACCTGCTGAGGTGCGTCTTTGCGCTCAGGCAGATGTGGTGTTGACGACCAGCGAGCCGGATTGTCTCTTGCTCAAAGAGACTCTGCCTGGGCAGGATATTCAGGTTGTGCCAAATGGGGTGGATCTCGAAACTTTTCAGTGCGATTTTTCCACTCCTCTGTCCAACCAGCTCGTTTTTACAGGAGCAATGAACTATTATCCCAATATTGAGGCAGTGTTGTCTTTTGCCAGACGTTGCTGGCCTCAGATTCGGGAGCGGATACCGAATGCAACCTGGAAGATTGTCGGGCGCGAACCTCCCCTGGAGGTTAAGCGCCTGGAGGAACTGCCAGGCGTAATAGTGACTGGTACGGTAAGCGATGTACGGCCTTATCTGAACTCTTCATCTGTAGCTATTGCGCCTCTACAAGTTGGTGGGGGCACACGGTTAAAGATTTTGGAAGCTTTTGCCATGGGAAAAGCTGTTGTTTCGACAAGTATTGGCTGCGAGGGACTGTCAGTAGTTCCTGGAAAGCATTTAGTAGTTGCCGATCGCCCGGAGGACTTTGCTGAGGCTGTGATAACGCTTTTACTGGATCCAGAAAAGTGTCAGGCGCTCGGTCGTGCTGGCCGGACTCTGGTGGAAGAAGAATATAGTTGGGAACGCTGTTGTGACCAACTTCTATCTGTTCTGGGGGCACGTATTCAAGAGAGGCAAGTGGTATGTTAGCTCTTCAAATAGGAAGATGGGTTTTACTGGGATTAGAAATTATTCTGGGACTGCCTATCCTCTATCTTACTATCCTTTCTATTTCTGCTTTATGGCGTGCAAGCCGCCGTAGAAGGCAGAGTAAAATGCTCGTAAGTCAAACCTCCCTGGCCCGATTTGCGATTTTAATTCCTGCTCACGATGAAGTACCCGTTCTTGATAAACTTCTGAAAAGTCTTGCCGAGCTTGACTATCCCAGGGATCAGTTTACTGCCTATGTTATAGCTGATAACTGTACCGATGGTACAGCGGACCTTGCGCGTTCGAATGGACTGGTGGAGGTGTATGAGCGTTTTGATAAGGAGAAGCGCGGGAAGGGTTTTGCACTGAGTTGGATGTGGCAGCAACTCGAAATTGAGCAGAAGGTCTACGACGCATATGTTGTTTTGGATGCAGACTCTGTTGTCGATGCTGCGTTTTTACAGGCACTCAATGGCGGATTTCAGCAGGGTGCTCTGGCTTTGCAGGCCCAGAACAATGTCTTAAATGTTTCTGATTCGCCCAGTACAGCACTACGCTGGCTGGCGTTAACCCTGATGAATCATGTGCGTCCTCTTGGACGCAATGGTCTTGGCGGTTCTTCTACCCTGACTGGCAATGGGATGTGTCTGACCCATAAACTTTTACAAGAGCATCCCTGGCAGGCTTTTTCACAGACAGAAGACTATCAGTACTATCTCAATTTGATACAACAGGGTGGCAGAGTGAGCTATATTCCCGAAGCCGTTGTGCTCTCGGAGATGCCACTTACATTCTCACAGATGCGCACTCAGGATATTCGCTGGGAGGCTTCAGAAGGAAGTATGGTGAACTGGCGGAGAGCGTGGAAATTATTCAAATCGGGCCTCAAACATCGAGATTTTGTGCGCTTTGAGGCAATCGCGGAATTGCTTACTCCGACACTTTCATCGTTGTTATGCTGTTGTTTTCTCTTGCTGCTGGCTTCATTGGCTCTCTGGTCATTTCCTGCGTTACTGGTCGCTCTCTTGCTCTGTGCAGGGTTTGCCTTCTACATAAGTACCGCTTTTCTCCTTTTGCGCCCGCCTCATACAATGCTGTTAGCGCTTCTCTCTGCGCCTCGCTTTGTATTCTGGAAAGTTTGGGTGCTTCTGGTAGTGAGAAGAAGTAAGAAATCTCAGGGAGGATGGGTTCGGACGAGCCGTAACACGCTCTCGTAGTACTTCTTAGGGGATGTGACTTGAAAAGGATGTGTGATTATGTCGAAGATACGCGTTTGTGCTATTACATTTGATTGGTATCCATTTGATCCGCTGGTGCGCCGCATGTCTGAGGCTGCGGTGGATGGCGATATTCAGATGGATGTGATCAGTCTACGTCAAAAGGGAGAAAAGTCCTACGAGCTATGCAATGGCGTTGCAGTCCATAGGCTCTCGATGGATCGAGGATTTGGACGCTCGCTGCTTGCCACGCTCTTAAATTGGTGCTGGTTTACATTGCTGGCTGGTTGGACTGTGGCGGGTCTGCACCTCAAGCGACGCTACGATGTGATTCATGTTCACAACATGCCCGATTTTCTGGTTTTTTCTGCCTTAGTTCCTCGTTTGTTCGGTGCAAAGGTCATCTTGCATGTCCAGGATGTTAGCCCGGAACTGCTGATTGCCAAATCGCAGAAGCGTAAAAGTAGCCTGGTCTTTCGTCTGGCTGTGTGGCAGGAACGTATTTCCACTGTTTTTGCCCATCATGTCATCACGGTAGGCTGGCCATTTGAGGAGCTGTTGATGCAACGCGGTGTGCCAAAAGAAAAGTTGACGATTGTCCTCAATAGTGCTGATCCCAAGATATTTCCCTCGGCTCGTCGTGTTCTGCCGACGCCGTATGTTCCAACAGAGGCACAGTCACTGATTTTGATGTATCATGGGACCCTTAGCGAGCGCAATGGTCTGGATATTGCTATACGTGCTTTGTCTTTAGCGCTTCCAGTTGCTCCACATATTCGCCTGGACATTATGGGACGCGGCGAGCATATGTCTGCCTTAGAGGAGCTGGTCAGAGTACTAGGGATAAGTGATCATGTTACTTTCAGAGGCCCCTGCCCGTCAGACGAGATTGTAGATTTCATTTTACATGGGGATGTTGGTATCATTCCGTATCGCAGTGATGGCTTTATGGAACTGGTTCTGCCGACGAAATCATACGAATTTACCTGGCTCTATCGACCTATAATTTCCTCAGATACGCCAGCAGTTCGTTCGATGTTTCGCCCGGAGTCCATTCTGCTTTGCAATCCCTCTGAACCTCAGAGCTTTGCGGATGCCATTGTCGATCTTTACGAACATCCAGAGAAACTAGCCTCTATGGTGAGAAATGCCAGCGAAGACTATGTTCCATATAAGTGGGAAAATATGGCCGAGCGCTATCGTCAGTTGTTACGATCTTTGTGTAACAAGGAACCTCAGGCAATAGAGGAGCATTCCCTTGTTAAGGAAAGTAAGGCACCATCAGAGGAGGCTATGACTGGCTGATTACATTCTTGTGCCTGAAGTAAGGGGGCCTCAATGTCCATTGTACATAGAAAAATATCAATGTTTTATGTGTCATGTGTTTGCTTTTTTGTAGTGATGGTCTCCTTGAGTGCCTGTAGCGCTACAGATAGCCAGACAGCGCAAGTGACGCTGTCTGGCGCATCTCCCTCTGCCTCTTCTACAAAGGTTTTATCAACTCCCACTGTTCAGAAGACGCTAAGGTCCGATTTTGAACGCGGTATGATTTACCCGCGCTGGCATCCAACTTCTTATGGAGCTACTGATACTGACTGGCAGCAGGGTATTCAGACCATTAAAGCTGAGACTAGTGCGACCTGGATGGAGATTCCTGCACTTTTCGATCAATCTTCACCTTATTCGACCGATGTAAGCATTGGGGGCAGCACTCCTGGACTGGATGCTTTTGTCAATGGGGTTCGCGAGGCTCACTCGCTTGGCTACCATGTCTTTTTTGTGCCACTGTTAGCCGTAAATACTCCTGATGGCTGGTCTGGTATTGTCCAGCCAGGCTCCTTCTCGGCACAACAGGTATGGTTCCAGAATTATTGGAATACCCTGAAACCCTATGCCGAAGCGGCTCAGAATAATGGTGTGGAGCAGATGGCTATCGGGACCGAGCTTCAGTGGCTGGAGCAGAATGTGCCAGCCTCTCTTTGGGAGGAGCTGATCTCCAATGTCCATAGTGTCTTTCATGGGACATTGACCTACGACATGAACTGGCCCTCTCTTTATGTGAAACCTGCTAGCTGGATGAAAGATCCTGACTTAAGCCAGATAGGTGTATCTGAGTATATTTCTTTGGTAGATACTTCTCAACAGGTTGATCCAAATGTTATGCCAGGGTTGTGGAAGAGTAAGGTTGGTGATCTGATGGATGCTTTTTCAGCTAAGATCGGCAAGAGTATGATCATTACAGAGATTGGCTATCGGGACACCTTTGATGCAGTCTATGATCCCTGGAATCAGAATAGTTCGGCTCCATCGGATACAAGTGCACAGGCTGCTGCTTTTTATGCTACCCTTGTCAATGCTTTTGCCGATTCGCACATTACCGGGATCTTTTTCTGGGGTTGGGATGGTGTTGGTCGTCTGGGCATTAAGGGACAGCAAGCGGTACGCGTGATCAATTCCTGGTATTCCAAAAAGTAGAAGCATAGAA
>DAOTTL010000548.1:0-32028 GCA_034438135.1 Ktedonobacteraceae bacterium
GGCCTGTGAGATGTACTGGACCACCGCTGAGCTCTTCGATGAGAAGGTGCAGGTCTTCGGCAGAGGTCTTGCTGTCGTACGTACCAGGCCCATTATCAGAGTCACCGAAACCACGCAGGTCGACAGCGAAGACACGGTGATGCTCGGCTAGCAGTGGAAGAAGTTTGCGAAACGTCCACCACGTTTCAGGAAAGCCATGCACGAGTAAGACTGGAGAGCCAGTCGTCCCTGCTGATACGTAGTGAAGCTGTGTTCCGTTCACTTTTGCGTGATGATGCTGCGAAATACCAGTCAGCGCAGCACCTATGTTATTGTCACTCATAAAATCTCCCCTAGAGTTTAATTAGACAACCGGGTTGTCTATTGTCTATAATAGACAACCCGGTTGTCTTTGTCAAGCAGCATTGCCACGAGATACTGAACACTCAGCTTCAAAACTGCTGGTGAAGGAATAGAGCTTCAACGATACATGCTCACGTGATGAGAGATCTGATAGACGACACTATGCTGAGTCCAGACATTTTTAGGAATTTTTTGTTTCCAGTTGGGTCGGTTATTCATGGTTTTGCTTCTCCTCACGGCAAACCTTTCTGGCAATTGAGCAAGGCTTTCATGACAAAGAAATGACAACGCGAACGAGTCAAGGTGGCAAATCATCACTCTCATACGCCCTGGTCCAACGGCCATAATAAGCCGTTCAATCTCTTCTTCAAGCCTTCTCAGTTGGTATATGTAGCACTATCAGAGCCAGTGAAGCACTTGAAATGCTCTGCTCTGAGGCTAAAAGTGAGCTTGGCAAAGCTTTCATGGCAATGCGGCAGACTATTTGACAAAGCGCAGTTGCAACAAATAGCGCAAGGATTTGAGAGGGGCAATTTGGAATTTTGGCAGAGGGTAGCCTTGACGATCTCCGTTCGCTATGTTACTATCGGTAGACTATGTCTCGTTCAGGTGCTACTCTCACTATGCTTTTAATTGGCGGGTATCGTTCACTGGTGGATGCCGCGCACGTCGAGCTTGCCGCCCGCGGCTACGAGGATGTTCGTCCCGTTCACGACTTCGCAATTCGGGCCATTGCCTCGGGTGCTGACAACGCTTCAGAGCTAAGTCGGCGTCTAGCGGTCTCAAAACAAGCGGCGGCGAAAACCATTGGGGTACTTGAAAAGCGCGGATACGTTGTGCGTGAAGGAGATCCAGCAGACGCTCGCCGCAAACGTCTTTGTGTCACCGCACGCGGATTCGACATGCTGCGAGAAGCTGAAGAGATCTTTGATGAGTTACGCTATACATGGGCTCGGCAGATAGGTACCACCCAGATCGAGGAAATAGAGAAACATTTGGCAGGGCTGGTTGGCACTGATCCCCTTCGCCTCGATACCTCAGGGTGGCTTGCACAAGACCTCGGCGAGTAGATTAGATCTAGCATGTAAAACGTTCTGAATATCACGCACTTCCTGTACGAGGTGTCATAAAGATCTTTGGATAGTAGCGGCTTATGCGATCCTTTAAACCATTTTCCGCAGCCTTCTTAAGGTCGCGCTCAATTTCGGAGGCCATGGCAAAAGCTATCGCGACGATCTTGCTCTGGATACTATTATTGAGCAGCCAGTTGCCTTTGACCGCATACACACAGACACCCTTCTGTGTCGCCAGGGAGAGATTTTCTCTTCAATACACTGGACATATTCTTTACTCACTTTCTGAGTGTACTGCTCAGGTATCTCTTCTCTCCTCCTATCACCCCCCTCAAGAGTTACTACCCAAAAGCAGGGATGACTCATATTTTGTGCTCTATTGCTTCTGGCGACAGAGGGAGAAGCGAGAGAAATCTCTACTTTTGATAAACTCTGAATATCATATAATGATCTATTGATAATTTAGAACTTTTGATATCCAATTTTTCCAATGATCAGTATCAGAGTCAAAAATACCTCTAACGGCATTTTAAAATACCCCCAAAGTGGATTGTACGGGGAGGGGACCCAACTTATACTTTAGGGGTCAGAACACAAAATCCTTTCGTTGTAGCTCATGCTCCGTCTGGATTTAAACCACTCTATTCGTCCCCAGATAAGAGTTATACTGGAAGGGCGGAGCATGACCATACATCCCATTCCATTGTTTGTAACCCTATCCACAGAATAGGCTCAGGAAGCTTCCTCAACTTGTCCCATCGTGACAATTATGTTGGCGATCTGGTTCGCATGCTTTCTTCTTATCTCCAGAACTTCAAGAGATGTTCTGATAGTACTTTTTAAGCTGAAAGTCAAAACAGAAAGGAGTTTCTACTATGCGTAAGTATTGTAAAGCTTACAAACTACATGACTTCCGCCAATTTCCGGGCTGGCAAGAGAATGTACAACAGGGGGATGATGCACTGACAGACGATACCATCTGCTACCTGTGGGATGATTTTACCGTTGTCAGAAGTCCGATCAGGCAGAATGAAGTTTTATTCGCGCAAGATACCCCTGAATGGAAAGATTTCTGTACGAATACACTGGCATTCTCGCTCCCACAAGACCTCATATCCTCCGAAGAGCATCATTCAGCCACAGCAACAGCTTGAGAGAAGCGCGGTAACGTTTTAACTGGAGGTGAAGATGCAATCGAATATAGAGACGCAACAAGAAGAAAAACTTAAACCATCGAGCATGTATGAGCAATATTTGCAGTTAGCCACTTTACTTCATCTGCAAACACCTGAGCAAGATCAGATCCATCCTGATGAATTGATCTTCCAGGTTGTCCATCAGACATTTGAGCTATGGTGGAAACTCACGCTTCAGCTATGGGATAGAGCATTAGCTGAACTGCAACGCCACCACATAGTGGAAGCAACACGGCTTATACGTCGCTCACGTGGAACCCAATCTTTATTGCTACAGGCTTTATATCAATTAGAAGGCCTGACTCCGGGAGACTTTTTACGCATCCGGGCTGTAGTAAGTGGAGGAAGTGGGGCAGAGTCGCCGGGATTTCGCATGCTATTACGCAAGGCCCCCATCCTCTGGAATGCTTTCGCTCACGTCCTGGAAAGCGAACAGCTCAGTTTACTTGACCTCTACAAAGATCCAGAAATTCACTCCACGCTCTATGATTGCGCCGAGGCACTGGTTGACTTTGACGAACTTTTTTTTCTGTTCCGTGCCTCGCATTTCAAGCTGGCAGAACGCTACCTTGGTCGCAATACCACGGGAACCGGCGGTGTGCCTATGCCTATGCTTAAACACACCTTGAATCATGAACTGTTCCCTGAGCTATGGAGCGTTCGCCATCAACTGCTTCAGTACACTGAGGGCAATGCAAACACCTGAGCTACTTGATAGTGGACATACAAGTGCTTTCTCTTCCGTCCTTCAGTAGTATGTCCGGTCTACCTGACGTACTTAACTGAGTATGAAAGCGTGAACTGGCAAGGAGTTAGAGACGTGACCCAGTTTGATTTCGACATTGGCATTCTAGGGGGAGGACCAGGTGGGGCTGCAATGGCCTCCTATGCTGCAAAAGCGGGACTTTCATGCGTCGTTTTTGAAAAAGACCTCTTTCCGCGTCCTCACGTTGGAGAGTCGCTCGTTCCATCTTCGACACGCGTCTTCAAAGAAATTGATTTTCTCGATACGCTGGATCAGTCAGGTTTTCCCAAAAAATTTGGAGCAGCCTGGACTGCTTCCGATAGAGGACCAGTCTACAACCATAATTTTGAAGGGATGGAGGTAGACTGTCACACAGGTATACGCTTTGAAGAACGCGAGCAGCCTGGAGTAGATCGGAACTACACATTCCACGTTGATAGAGGCAAATTCGATTTGCTTCTGCTTCAGCACGCTCATAAGCTGGGAGCCACCGTCTATGAAGGGGTAAGGGTCCAGAACGTAGATTTTTCGGAACCTGGCAAGCCACAGGTCAGGTTCACTCTTGGGAAGCAAGAGATTAAAACACGGGTGAAAATGGTTGTCGATGCGAGCGGTCGGCGTACCTTGCTTGGGAACCAGTTAGGGCTCAAGGTTCAAGATCCGGTTTTTGATCAGTACGCGATCCACACATGGTTTCAGAACTTTGATCGCAGCATTACCGTTCGCCATCAGGATCAAAAAGACTTCATCTTTATCCACTTTTTGCCTCTCACAAATACCTGGGTATGGCAGATTCCCATTTCAGACACCATCACAAGCATCGGGGTTGTGACGCAGAAGAAAAACTTCGCCCGTTCTAAAGCGGAGCGAGAGACATTCTTCTGGCAATGTCTCGACAGTCGTCCAGAACTGGCCAATGGTCTGCGTGCAGCTACACAACTGCGTCCCCTGGCAGACGAAGGCGATTATAGCTATGCGATGAAGCAGATCAGCGGGGACAATTTTGTTCTGATTGGAGACGCGGCGCGGTTCGTCGATCCCATTTTCTCAACGGGCGTGAGCATTGCCTTGAATAGCGCACGCTTTGCCAGCGCGGACATCATCAGGGCCGCTGAAACGGGAGATTTCAGACAGGGCAGTTTCCAGAACTACACAACTACACTACGACGTGGTGTAAAGAACTGGTACGAGTTCATCTCCGTCTACTACCGACTCAATGTCCTCTTTACCGCCTTCATCCAGGACCCCCGCTATCGCCTTGATGTGCTCAAGCTCTTACAGGGGGATGTCTATGATGACGAAGCGCCCGCCGTCCTACAGAAAATGAAGCAGACTGTCAATGAAGTCGAACAGAATGAAAAGCATCTCTGGCATCGACAGCTAGGCGAATTAACTGCATCCGCATTTCAACCTACTTTTTAGTGGCGTTGCAAACAAGTTATAGCACCGGAGGAATATCGTGGAACAACTCAACCCGGATGACATCCTGGTATCTGGCAAACAGGGGGATAAGACAGTTGACTATGATGTCGTAATTATAGGCGGTGGACCGGCAGGTTCAACCGTGGCGACCCTGTTATCGCAGTGGGGACGTCGGGTATTGATCCTGGAAAAGGAGCGCTTCCCACGACATCATATTGGCGAATCGCTGCTCCCTGGAACCGCAACCCTGATGAGACAGTTAGGCGTGTTTGAGAAGGTCGAGCAAGCCGGTTTTGTGCATAAATTTGGCGCAACATACATCTGGGGAAAATCTGAGGAACCCTGGACTATTCTCTTTGCCGAAGTAACTGACGATGCCAGATATTCCTTCCAGGTAGATCGCAGTATCTTCGATGAAATTCTTCTTGATCACAGCGCGGAGCAGGGCACAACTGTGAAAGAAGAGTGCCGCGTGAGTAGCTTTGTCCAGGAAGAAGGCCGAATCATCGGCGTCAACTACATTGACAGTGAACAAAACACCCATTTTGTCAGTTGCCACTTCTGTGTAGATGCTTCGGGTCAGTCATCCATGCTGGGAAGCGCCTTCAAGCTGCGACATTTCAATCAGTCGCTGCGTAACATTGCGCTGTATAACTATTTCAAAGGTGGAAAATCAACGGTCGAACTCCTGCCGGAACTGAGGCCACAAGATAAAGGCAATATCTTTATTGTCGCAACCGACATGGGCTGGATCTGGTACATTCCGCTCAGTGAGGGTTACTATAGCGTCGGCTTTGTCACACACGTCAGCGTTGCTCACGACCTCAGCAAAGAGAACAGACTCAAATTTTACCTGGATAACGTCTTCGCCGTTCCGCAGCTCCAGTTTCTCTTGAGTGACGCAAAAATGGAATCTGACACGCTCTACACACAAAGCGATTGGTCGTACGTCTGTAGCCGTTTCTACGGTCCTGGCTATCTTCTGGTGGGAGATGCGGCGTGTTTTGTCGATCCTATTCTCTCAACTGGCGTCGATCTGGCCATGGAAGGCGCATTTAAGGCAGCCATCGCGATCAATACATCCCTGGACAATCCCTCGACAACGCAGAGCGCCATGAAATGGTATGAAGAGGAATATAAAACCAAAGCAGGCCACTTCATCCAGATGGCCGAACACTGGTATTATGGGCATCGTAGCAAAAACGACTGGTTCTGGAAAGCCAAAAGCCTCGTTGACCCCGAGTCGAACATTTCCTTGCAGAAAGCCTTCGTTCTCCTGACAGGCGGCTTCTTAAACGGAGCTGGTGATCAAGACCTGCCAGCACTTCAACCATTCGGCGGCTTCAGACCGTTCCAGTTACGAAAGATCTATGAGAACCTGGACAATGGTTTCGCCGAAGGTGAACTAGAGAGCGAAAAAGAGCTGGTAACGACAGGTTCAACCAGAGTTCAGCAAGGCTCTTCATCTAAAAAGTACAAAGAAAGTGTAGATGACCTCGATGAGCAATTTCTCTGCTTTCAGGAAGGCTTAAGTTATCGTGCCTCAATGCTTGAGCAGGAAAATGTGCTGGTACCAGTCATTCGCATCGAACAAAACGTTCACGGAACGTCGCTAACCAGGCTTGTCCTTCCTCCAACTACCCTGCCGTTGTTGGAACGTATGGATGGCAAACAAGCTGTTCATGATATCAAACGCACCCTGGCCGAAGAGTTCAAGGTGAAGCAGGAGCAAGGAAGTATAGCTGATTATCAGCAATTACTTACCTCTACTCTTCATGAACTCTACAATAACCAGCTCATTGTAGCTATCTGATTGTCAGAGGGAGACATAAGAGCGAAATATTCACCCGGGTAGCGAGCCATGAAGCACCTCGAATTGAAAAGCCGAGAGGTTAGATAGCGAGGTGCTTCACGTTCTCTCCGCCTCCCTTGTCATCAAAAAGGGGAACGAAAGATGCACCACATATGCACTATGAATGAGGTTGTAGATTTTTTTCAAAGCGGCTTTCGTACAGATCTAAAAGCTCCAACGGGTGAACCAAGATGGATAGGGTTGGAGAATGAATATCTCATGGTGACTTCCGAGGGGTCTATTATAGAGCAAGAAGTACTTGAACGCCTCTGGCAGGAGCTGGCTGATCTCGGATGGGAGCTTGAAACAGATGATATATCTCATAAGATCATAGGCGCAATCAGAAACAGGGCCGATCTGGTAGGGAAAAAGGCTCATCACTACGATGTAATCACCACAGACCTTGGTTATGCAACTTTAGAGATTGATTTGGCTCCCGCACCTTCAATTACGGAGGCGCAGCACCATCTCTATGAACTGCTGGGTATCGTTACCTCTATTTTAGGCCAGCATGACGCACATCTCCTCGGGTACGGCGTCCAACCAGTGAGCAAGCCAGGTCGTAGCTATCTCGGACAGAAAAGCCGCTATTCAATGATGCTAGATCTATGTGACGAGGAAAACGCATATAGTATCATGCCGCATCATGTTGGTGTCCATACTATTGATGCCGCCTGTCAGACGCAGGTAGAGGTTTCAGCCGAAGAATCAATCGCTGTTGTTAACGCTATGAATGCCACCTCTGGCCTGCGCATTGCGCTCCTGGCAAACTCCCCAGTCTGGCAAAATCAGATCTCGGAGTACAAAGCCATACGCCAGATGTTCGTTGATTGGTGCTGGCCTACGCGCAAAAATCAGCACGGCATTCCTCCACGTTTTTGCAGTATCGAACATTACATTGATTATCTTTTGGATTTTCGGCCTATCATAGTCAGACGCTATCAAACGCTGTACAAGATTAATAATTACATCGCATTCCGCCAGTTTCTTTTTGATGACGCAGGTCAAACAGGTGTATCCCTTGATGGCTACGAAAAACAGCTCTTTGGTAATATAGAAGATATCAAAATCCAATGTGGTTTTGCCTGGTTCATGGCACGGCTTCAGCCCACCTATGGCACTATAGAGGACAGAGTGAGCTGCCAACAGCCGCCAGATGCACATTTCTGCGCCTCGGCGCTGACCGTGGGTCTGGTTGAAAATCATCAGGCATTGGGTCAGCTAGCAGATAGATTGTCACTGGATCAGTGGTCTATGCTCCGTCAACTCGCCAGTAAACATGGCATGAGCTTTACTTCCCCTGGCATAGATGTGCCATCCTTGATTGGACGCATGTTAGAAATTGCCGATCAGGGACTTCAGAAGCGTGGTTTCAATGAGGAAGGATTTCTTGCCCCTCTCTATCAGCGGTTGGAGCAGCGGCGTTGTCCGGCAGATGATGTTCAACACCAATTCTTGAAAGAGGGCATCAGAGGAATCATTGCACGCAATGATATGAGAAACGCGCTTTATTCTCAATCGCGTCTTATGAGTCATTCCTGATTTTTCTGCGGCTTGCAAAGCCGCCCCTCCTCTTTTAAAAAGGAGAAATAGCTGAGATTGCAAGCCGCACAGTGGCTTGCAATCTCAGCTATTTCTCCTGAAAAGATATGAGTCATCCCTACCTTTTCTGCGGCTTGCAAAGCCGCCTCTCCTGAAAAGATGGCGGCGTAGCCGCAAGAAAGAGCGTTCTGCTCATTTTTCAAAAAGTGGAGCATAATGTTATGACACAGGCAGATATCCAATTGCAGCCATTTGTCGCTGAAGTAGCCGCGTATACAGAGAAACATCTCGATGCGTATATCGACACGCTCAGGGAGCTGTATGCCATCGACTCGGGTACTTTCTATAAAGTGGGTATCGACAAACTTGGCAGTTCTATTGCAACGCTGATGCGCGACTTCCACATGGAAACGACGATGTTCGAGCAAGAGCAGTGGGGAAACGATATCCTGGGGCGCATATGGGGAACAGGAAAGAAGACTATTTTGCTGCTTGGACATATGGACACGGTCTATCCTGAAGGTATAGCAGCGGCTCGTCCACTAAAAATTGCAGGGGAGAAAATCATTGGTCCAGGCACCTGCGACATGAAAGGATGCATTCTGGCCGCTCTCTACACTATAAAAGCTATGCTTGCATTCCAGCATCTCCCCTTTAAGGAGCTTCGCCTCTTATGTGTCTCTGATGAGGAAATTAGCCAGAGACATTCAGTCCCACTCATTCAGAGTATTGCACGCGATTGTGATGCTGTATTTGTCCTGGAGGCGGCCCGTGCGAACGGGGATATTGTCAGTGCACGCAAGGGAACAGCGTGGTATACATTGACGGCCAGGGGAAAAGCGGCCCATGTAGGGGTTGAACCAGAAAAAGGTCGGAACGCTATTCTGGAGTTAGCCCATCAGATCTTGAGCTTCCAGACTATCCACAACTGGCGTGAGGGAGTATCTATCAGCCCGGGTGTCATTAAGGGGGGAACCATGCCCAATGTCGTGCCAGAATATGCTGAGGCGCGGATTGATTTACGCTTTCTCCTGCACGAGGATCGTCTGGAGACAGAGAAGCGATGGGATGTCCTCCTCCAACAGAAATATATAGAAGATGTGGATATGACTTTGAGAATGGAAGCCTATGGAAGTCCTATGATATGTACACCGGCGAGTCTGGAGCTGATATTACAGGGTCAGAGAATCGCGGCTATGCTAGGGTTTGATCTTTCCCATACGATCACCGGCGGTTCTTCTGATGCCAGCCATATCAGCCCACTACATCTACCCGTCGTAGACGGACTGGGGCCAGTTGGTGGTTGTGACCACAGTCCAGATGAATATCTTTTGCTGGAGAGTATTGCGCCTCGTACAGCTTTGCTGGCTGGTTTAATCGCCGCTGCCGGGAATTAAGGCAAGCCATTGGCGATTTCTGCCCTCTCTCCACCTGAATATGAGTCATCCCTGGTTTTGCAAAAGCAGGTCAAAAGGCTTTCGGCCTGCACAGCAGGCCGCCACCTCACAGGTAGAGGCTTTTCGCCGATCTGCTGCATCGGCCTGGCAGACTACCCCACCCCATTTAAAAAAGAGCAGATGGTGTGTGTTGTAGCGCATTCGCGCCACAACACACACCATCTGCTCTTTTTCTTCTCTGTCGCCGGAGGCGACAGAGAGAGGAGCGAGAAAAAAACCTCTACCTGTAAGCAGGCTCGCTTCTTCTTTTCGGGGTGAGGAGAGGCTTTGCAAGCCCCAGAAGAGTGAGGGATGACTCATAATTTATAAGGTAACGTCGCTGGTAGAATTTTTTGCACGAGTTCAGAAACATCCACCTTTAGCCCCTCGCTTTTCATCCAATCATCGTTGAAGATTGAGGACATATAATTCTCGCCGCTGTCCGCACAAATGCATACAACATTATCGATATCAGGTTGCGTGTGCAGATATTGTACGCAGGCCGCCAGTGCGGCCCCGCTTGAGCCGCCTACTTTTATGCCCGTGGCCGTGGCCAGTGCCCGACAATACATAAACGCATCCTCATCTCCTACCTGGATAAACGCATCATAGAGAGAAGGTTGCAGAAAACTTGAGGTCCTTGATGAGCCAATACCGGTCAATTTTCGTGGGCCAGGAGCCGTGCCAAAGATAACCGAGCCATAGGCATCGATAGCGATCACGCGGGTCCGCGGACTCGCTTCACGGAAGAAGTGTCCGATACCTGCCAGCGTTCCCCCGGTGGAGGTCGCTACAAAGACCGCATCGACTTTGCCCTGCATTTGTTGGAAGATCTCCGGGCCAGTGGTCGTGTAATGGATGAGTGGATTCGCATAGTTCGAGTATTGATCGGGCCAAACATAGTGCTCGTTCCGCCGACAGCGTTCTCTTACATGTTCCAGACGAGAAAGCAAATAGCCGCCATTCGCATCGGGAATATCTACCAGTTCCACGGTTGCTCCGAACATGCGCATTTTGGCGATATTCTCTTGCGTCGTTTTCGGATCGATGACCGCAATAAATTGATAGCCTCGCTCCTTACAGATAAGGGCCAGCGCAACGCCCAGGTTACCAGAGGTTGACTCAATTACAACGGAGCCTCGGGTTATCAGATGCTGCTCCTCTACATGTCTGATAAGAGCATAGCCCGTTCTATCTTTCACTGAACCAGTAGGGTTATAACTCTCTAGCTTCAGAGAGATAGTACATATTTTCTGACCTATCATTATCTGGATCGGCACCAATGGAGTATTGCCGATCTTGTGGACCAGTACATTTAACTCTGCCGGTTTCATATCTACAATATCTTGCAGATTCACAGGTAGCTCCTTTCAAGACTTTGTTGCCAGGATTTTGTTGACGAATGCGATTCGCAGGCGCATGGCCTCATCCCCTTTCTTTTTTGAGGGATTGCGGGCAAGGCGTGCAACGCCTTGCCCGCAATCCCTCTGTTCTTCTTTTGGGGAGAGGTGGTTTCGATCAGGAATGTCTTTTGGCAACGAAGCTTTCAAACAGAAACAGGAATGCTCAATGTTTATCTAAGCAATGTGGACACTGATTGGCCTCAAGAGTTAACCGGGCAGGGAAAGAAGCATATCCCCCTAGATTGGGATTGGGATTCCAGGCAGGTAGAGCTGTATCATAAGGGTGTAAGGAAGACAAAGATAGGAGCAACTCAAGGGCAATTTGCACTTCAATTCTGGCCAGAGTCGCGCCAGGGCACTGATGGGGGCCAAATCCAAAGGCGATATGCTTGTTAGGGCGACGGTAGGGATTAAATGTTTCTGGCTCAGTGAATGTGCCAGGATCGTAATTGGCGGCTTCAAGAAAAATGAGCAGTTTTTCGCCCCTACGAATGAAATGTTGACCCGGGAACCGTGGCGCAAGATCAACATTCTCGCTGGCCCTGCGCATCAGATAACGTGTGGGTGTAGTGACACGAAAGAGTTCTTCGGCCAGGAGTTTAGGCAGGGCAGGCTGCTCTATAAACTCCTGTTGCCATTTTTCCCAGCTTTGCATAAGCACAGGAATACCATTCCCTAAAACTTTCTTCGTCGTAATGCGTCCGGCCCCAAAGACCATCATACAGTTAGCGACCAGATCATCCTCATCGATAAAAACATCCTGTGCTTTAATAAAGGCGCTTAAAAGATCATCGCCCGGTGTCTCCCGTTTCACCGCGATGAGCTGCCTAAAGTAGTCCTCCAAGCGCTGAATGTCCTGCATACTCCCACGAAAATAGCCACTGGTAATGTCGCCAAAGGTATCGGACCATTGCTCCAACAATAATAGTTGTGTGTGGTCATCCAGGGGCACTCCCAGAATATGGGCAATGATCAGCAGTGAGACGGGAGAAGCAAAGTCTTTCACGACATCTATCTCGCTCTTAGAGCGTTGCGCCTCCAGGATTGATCCGATATAGGCCTTTATTTGCTCTGGCATACGCTTGACCATCAACGCAAGTGGCTTCAAAACAACGCGTTGAGCGCGAAGATGTTCCTCACCATCGAGAAATAAAAACTGTTTATTGATCATCCTCTGTAGCGGGTTAATCGCCCCTGGCCGTGCAGTAGCCGCAGGCTGCTCTAAGCGAGAAGTGAAACGTGGATCATCTAAGATTGCTACCGCTTCACTATATCCAGTGACTAGCCAGGATTGACTTGAAGTATCGAAGTAGATGCTATCATGAGCACGGAGTGCGCTGTAGAGCCTGTGAGGATTGGTATAGTGTCGTCGGAGTGCCGCCAGGGTATAATCTTTGTGCGTCAGTTGTTCCATGACTTCCACTCTCTTTTTTCAGGAGAAACATGACACGAGTTTAGAGGATGTAAGCGTCATGTTATCGTGTGAACTGCAAGCGGCAGCTCGATGTTCCCAAAGAATTTTGAGAACTCAGACAGGTTTAAAGGGCGCGGCTGGCTGGTCGGCGCGAAAAGCTTATCTGCCTTCCAGCGTTTCGGGTCGAGTCCGATGCCCCATGCGTTGATCCAGAGGGGAGTAGGAAATTGTGAGAGGGTCTCCGGCATGATGTCAGTGAGCGCCACCAGGAATATAATCTGGACCAGTTCTTCGAGGTAGTCTAACGTTTTTTGATGGTCACTGACGAGTTCCTCCAGCGTTTTTCCTGTTTTGAGATTATTCAGATACAGTTCCATGACACCAGGCGCGGCAAAGTAATCCATAAAGGTAAAGGCGTGTTTTCTCTTTGTCCGAGCGGACCATTCTTTGAATAACTTTTCCATGCGGATGGTGAGCTGGAATGCCCTGGATAAAACTGGCTGCAAGGCCTCTGTTTTCTGTGCATCCAGATAAATGCGATTGAAACGTTGTGGTCCGTTAAGTGTCCAGCCGCGCACAAAATCCCAGAACAACTTGGAACCCATCACCAGCGGCTCACCGAAGAAGGGGTAGGCCTGCTGAATAATCCATGATGTACTGCTGTTGAAGTTGACATACGTGTTGTTCCAGGTGTCCACATCGTTCTGTTGGAGCGTTCCTTGTAGTTCGCGGCGGATCATCTCAGTGATGATGGTATTGGCGAAACCTGCCTGATCAATGCCTGGTGAAAGAAATGGGTCGGAGAAAACAGCCGCATCGCCGGTGCAGGCCCAGCGCTGGTGTGAGAACACTTTTTTGGCTGGATAACTATAGTGTCGCAAGCACTGAAAATCTACTGGTGGATGCTTATGGATCATTTGCCACAGGTCTGGTTCATGCTTCTCTAGCCATTGCAGAGAGCGTTCATAGGTGTTGAATTCTGTGAATGGGAAGAAATCTTCGTGGGCGACGATGCCAATACTTGTATAGCCGGAGGCAAGAGGGATAAGCCAGACCCAGCGTCCATTGCTCATCAGATGATTTGTGGAGAAATAACGTCCATCATCAGGAACGCGCTCATGCCACTCCACTTCTGTCCGTGGAACCAGGTCGCAAACGCTGATTCGTCCCTCAACGCGGAACCAGGCGGAACTATGTTTGGGATTTGGAGGTTCGATCACCCCCAATTTTTTCTGGAGGTAGCGTCTGCGCCCCATTGCATCGATTACCCAGCGTGCTTGCACCACTTGCGGCTCTTCATCTTCGTGGACAAAGGTTACTGTGTGCAGGTCGTTCTCGTCTACGTCGATATGCTCGACTTTGCTATGAGTGAGCATGGGAATGCCTGCCTCTTGATTAAACTTTTTGAGGTCATCCTCAAGCAAGGCTCTATCAAGCTGAAACGAATCTACCGCCGAAGGACCTGAGGTCCCAAATTCTGGTCTGTCCTGTAATTTGTGGTGCCCATCATAGAAGAAGAAGCGCAGTCCCATCTTGCGAAATTGGGCATTTTGCAAGTATTCGCGCAGCCCAAGTATGTCGGCCAGATAGTGCGCGGATAGCTCAATCGTCGATTCGCCAACGTTCAACGCTGCCTTCTGGCCTGTGAGGTTCTTGCTGGTCACTCCCTCGATGACCAGCAATGAGACGTGTGGAAGTTCGCGCTTGATTTGCCTTGCGAGGGTCAGGCCTGCCAGGCCGCCTCCGCAAATAACTACGTCGTATGTATCCTGAAGCGTTGTTGCTCTGTCCGCCATAGATATCCTCCTCGTTTTGACTGGATCACTTCACAATTTTCTCTATTTCTTCATGTAGTTGCTCTGCATCTATGCCTTTGCTGTGTAGTAATTGACCTGCGGGACCATCATTTTCATGGACAATGCCGAAGAGAAGATTCTCTGGCTCGATCCTGGTATGGCCAATTCGTAGTGCCTCTTCATAGGCAAGATCAATGACGCGTTTAGCCCGCTGTGTGAGACGATATCTGGGTTTTATGAAAAGGCGTAAAAATTTGATAATGGTAGGTACATAGCGCTTGGCGCGAATCCTGACGGGAATATCGACATTTACAAGGGCTTCCACTTCTGGGAAAAGGGTTTTTTCGTTTACTCCCAGTTGGGTCAGGATTGCTGAAACCTGACCAGTATTTTCGCGCAATAGAATGAGCAAAAGATGCTCCGGCCCGATGTATGGATGTTGGTGGAGACGCGCTTCATCTCGTGCCAGCTCCAGAATATGGTCTGTTTCTTTACTTACCGGTTTCAAAAGGTACACCATGTTGTACTTCCAATCTTACTAGCATCACACTGGTAAATCGTGTATCTTTGCACTCAAAAGAGGAGTCTATCCGTTCTCCGCGTGAGAAGTTCTGGCAAGACAGAGATCAAGCTCTTTCGCCAGACTTGTGACATGTGACTCCTCGACCATGCTTGCGTGTGTTCCACTGACTTTATGAACCTCAATCGAACCTGTTAACAGATCCCACCCGCGTGTGAGATCTTTTATTATGGTATCAGGCGCGAGTTGTTTCATTTCATTGTTTGATGTGCTGAGATCCTCGCTGGCTCTGAACAGTGTTAGCTTCCCTGTATAAAGCTCAGGCTTGTATGCGCGAACACTATATTCGTTTGTATAATGAATACGCTCAAGACGGCGAAATGCAGCAAGATCAGTATTTTCTGGAATCAGGCGGGCCGCTTTACCCTGCTGTAGAACATAGGCAAGTTGCTCTTCGGGCGTTTTAGCAGAGAAAGCTTGATCTGGTAGGGCGATGTTATGGCGCTCGATCAGATAGCGAGCCAGGGCTGTATCACTGGCGTCGAAGTCTTCTGGCTCTCTGTCGGGATTGAAGAAACTGGTCGGAACGCTACTATCAAGCACCGCGAGCAAGGCTACTTGCTGTTCCATGCGCAACAGTTGGCGGGCCATTTCAAATGCTACCACACCTCCCAGTGACCAGCCGCCAATAGCGTAGGGACCCTGCGGCTGTACTGCACGTATGGCCTCGATATACTGGGAGGCCATATCTACGAGGTTCGCGCAAGAGGTGCCTTCTCCGTCCAGATCAGGTGTTTGTAAGCCATAAAAAGGTTGTTCGGACCCCAGATGTTGTGCCAGAGCATGATAACAGAAGACCGTTCCGCCAGCAGGATGGACGCAGAAGAAGGGTGCCCTTGTTCCGGTCGCTTTGATGGGAATGAGAATAGAGGAGCGATCCTCAACATGTGTCTGTTGCCCAATTGCGCCCGCCATTTCTTCGATCGTGGGATATTGGAAAACCAGCGTGAGCGCGAACTCGTCCTCGAAGTGCTGGCGTAGCAGCGATACCAGGCGCACAGCCAGGAGAGAATGTCCACCAAGCGTAAAGAAGTTATCGGTTACTCCAAAGGAGGAAGAGCCTAACGCTTCCTGCCAGATTTGCAGTAGCTGCAATTCGAGCACATTGCGGGGCGCAATGTAGGTCTGAGTGCCTCTCTCCTCATAAGAGTTGAGCAATATCTTGCGATTAACTTTCCCATTTGGCAGTAAGGGCAGGGATGACAAGATCACATACTGCACAGGGAGCAGATAGTCAGGTAATCGAGCTTTAAGATACGTTTGTATGGCAACGGTAGAAAGTACCGAGCCATTTCGGGGAACCATGTAAGCGACAAGCTTCTTTGTCTCAGGACTATCCCTGTGCACAAGCACAAGACATTCTTGTATGTCAGGATACTGGGATAGGGTATGCTCAATCTCGCCTAACTCGATACGGAAGCCACGGATTTTCACCTGGTTATCGATGCGGCCTAGAAATTCAATATTGCCGTCTGGCAGATAGCGTGCGCTATCGCCAGTACTATACATGCGAGCGCCGGACTTCCCACTGAAGGGTTCTGGTAGAAAGCTGGCGGCAGTGAGGTCGGGACGATTAAAGTATCCTCTGGCAAGTCCCTCGCCACTGATATAGAGTTCTCCTGGTACTCCCACTGGGACGGGTGAAAGCTGCTGGTCCAGAATATAGGTGGCGGTGTTGTTCAAAGGTCGTCCAATATAGGGTGACTGCTGGGTGGCACGCCGGGCCAGATAACCGGTAGAATATGTGGTATCCTCCGAAGGTCCGTAGAGATCGTAGACATGCGTGATCGTTTCCTGAGTGTAAAGCTGTGTCACCAGTTGCGCCGACAACGGCTCACCAGCCAGATTTACTACCTGTACAGTTGCAGGCAGGTTACCTGCACGCAAAACTTCTGTCAGTGCCGACGGAACGGTATTGACCAGGGTTACATTATCCTCGCTGGACCAATTGATTAAACGCAAAACATTCTCTACCAGAATAACCGTCCCTCCACAACTTAAAGGTCCAAACAGCTCAAAGATAGATAGGTCAAAACATATGGATGTACCTGCCAGCGTGCCCGCGAGTTGCTGCGCGGTGAAGGTAGTCCCAATCCAGGCGAGGAGCGCGGCACAATTCTGATGGGTAATTGCCACCCCTTTAGGCTTACCGGTTGAACCAGAGGTGTAGATCAGATAGGCAAGATCAGCGCTGGAGATCGAACTAGTGATATTCTCACTCTCTGTATCCAGCATAGTATGTTCTATAGCGACGATATGACGAGCCAGGACAGGAATTTCTGACTGTAAACGTTGTCTGGTCAGGACTACAGAAGCCTGAGTATCTTCCAACATGAACATCAGCCGTTCAGCAGGGTAAGCCGGATCCAGGGGAACATATGCGGCACCAGCTTTCAATATTCCAAGCAAGCCTACAATCATTTCAACGCAACGATCCATGTAGAGGGCGACGAGATCACCAGGCTGTACTCCGAGCGTTTGCAGATGTCTCGCAACGTGATTGGCCCGTCTATTCAGTTCAGCATATGTGAGACGCTGTTCCCCGAACGTCAGGGCAATGGCCATGGGAGTACGAGTCACCTGGTCTTCAAAGATCTGGTGAATGCACCTATCTTTTGCGTAGACAAGCTGATTATCATTCCAGGTATGGATCATCTGTTCATAGGTAGACGCGGTAAGTAAGGGGAGGTCCGCGATATGCTGATCTGGCGATGCGACAATAGCTTCGAGCAGCGTTTGCCAGTGGGAAAGCATCAGTTCAATCGTGGACGCATTAAACAGATCGGTGTTATATTCTAAGCCGCTTATCAAGCCATCGGGAGTATCGACCAGTACCATGGTGAGATCGAATTTTGCTGTCTGTCCCTCGCGTCCCAGAGACTCTAACTGGATGCCTATAAATTCCTCAGTTGGGAGAGGCATATTTTGCAGCATAAACATAACCTGGAAAAAAGGCGTGCGGCTCAAGTCACGTTCAGTTTGTAGCTCCTCCGTCAGTTTCTCAAACGGCAAATCTTGATGGGTATACGCGCCAAAGGCCATCTCACGTACACGCTTCAGCAATTCCGTGAAGGTGGGATTGCCCGCCACATTCGTGCGCATCACCAGCGTATTGACAAAGAAGCCAAGCAGACCCTCAATTTCCGTACGATTGCGATTGGCAATGGGTGTTCCCACTAGAATATCTTCCTGGGACGAATAGCGATGGAGTAAGATCTGGAAGGCCGTCAGCAGGGTCATAAACAGGGTGCCACCTTCAAGCTGGCTCAACTTTTTCAGTCCCACACTTAAAGATTGTGACAACAAAAGTCCCTGACGAGCACCATGAAAGGTCTGGATAGATGGTCGCGGTCGATCGGTCGGCAACTGTAGCGGTGTCGCATCTTTGAGCTGTTCACGCCAGTAGTCTAGTTGTGTTGCCAGCAACTCACCTTCCAGCCATTGACGCTGCCAGACCGAGAAATCGATATACTGCACAGGCAGGACAGGCAATGATGCGGGACGCTTTTCACAGTAAGCGTTATAGAGCGTCGTTAGTTCACGCACAAAGATGCTGTTAGACCAACCATCCGTCGTAATATGATGGAAGGTAATAAACAGGACATACTCTTGCTCAGCAAGCTGCAACAGTTTAGTACGCCACAGGGGTTCATTCACAAAGTTAAAGGGATGACGTGCCTCTTCTTCCGCTAAGTATTTGACCAACTCTTCACGCAAGTATGCAGGTTGTCCTCGTAGATCGACGTGTTCCAGGTAAGATGCCTGTACCGGGTGAATATGCTGGACCGCCCACCCATTTTTGACCGGGTATGTTGTGCGTAAGATCGCGTGACGAGCGGCAATCTCGCGTACGCTGTATTCTAACGCGGCCACATTCAACTCGCCCTGCAAACGTGTTACTACGGGATGAATGTAAGCAGTACTGCCTGGATCAAGCTGATATAAGAACCAGAGACGTTGCTGCGCAAAGGAGAGTGGTTGATCCTGCTGATCAGGAATATGTTGGATCGGCTGGCTTATAAGACGAGAATTGTGCTGCATGGCCTGATCGATACGCTCAGCCAGTCCTGCGACCGTGGGCGTTTCAAAGAGGCTGCGCAAAGGCATATCCACACCAAAGATAATGCGGATACGAGAGATAATCTGAGTTGCCAGCAACGAATGCCCGCCCAATTCAGCGAATTGACTATGAATATCAACCTTTGAGACATGCAAAACATCCTGCCAGATGGCTGCCAGCAATTCCTGTGCAGGTGTGCCTGGCATAACTGCTGATCCCTGCGTCTCCTCAGGCGCTTGGGGAACTGGTAGCGCCGACCAATCAACCTTGCCATTTATCGTCAGAGGGAGTTGACGCAAGAAGACAAAGACGCCGGGAAGCATATAGGATAGAAGACGCTTCTGAGCAAATGTGTAGAGATCCTGACTGGTTGGTGCCGGTTGTTGCCGCGCGACAATGTAGGCCGCGATCTGTGGCTCTCCCTCTCTGTCCTCACGTACCATTACCGCGTGCTCCCACACATTGGGATGACTACCCAGGACGGACTCTATCTCTTCCAACTCAATACGAAAGCCGCGCAGTTTTACCTGACGATCTACACGTCCCATGAACTCAATGTAGCCAGCAGCGGTAATACGTACCAGGTCGCCTGTACGATAGCTCATACCTTCTTGATCATTCAGTGGATGGGGTAAAAAGCGCTGCCTGGTCAACTCCTCGTGATGGAGATAGCCAGCCGCCAGCGCCACTCCAGCGATCCATAGCTCGCCTATCACACCAGGAGGAACGGGTTTTCCATAGCGATCAAGCACATACACCGCCACATTGGCGAGTGGTCGTCCAAGCGGAACGGTCGCGCTTTCTTGCTGCATCGGTTGGATAGTTTCAAGCGAGGGAATGCCCACAGGATAAACGAGCACGCCGATCGTTGTTTCCGTTGGTCCGTAGTGATTGAAGACGCGACAGCGTGCGTTGAGCATAGCCAGTTGGTGGAGCAGGCTCCAGTGGAAGGACTCGCCACCGCAAACCAGGCTATAACGAGGCAAGACATGTTGTTGCAACTCCGATGGACAACTTGCCAGCAGGGCATGAAGATGAGAAGGCACTATTTTGAGCACATCTAACGGATGCTCTTGCGCATAGAGTGCAAAGCGTTCACCAGAAGTCAGTATCTCATAGGGAATAATATGTAAGCATCCACCGGAAATGAGCGAGCTAAAAATGGAGGTATTTCCAAGATCGGCGGAAAGCGTTGATACGGTTGCAAAGTGCAGGCCGGGCTTTTCCGCTATATGTTTGGAGATATGGAAAGCATAATTGACGACACTGGCGTGGCGGATCGCAACTCCCTTTGGCACACCCGTAGAGCCTGAAGTATAGATGACATATGCCAGAGCATTCAGGTCTACATCGCCAGAGAGATTAGAAGCATCCTGGTCTGTGCTTTCCTCCTGCTGGTCAAGGGACTGTATAGATAGTACCTGTCGCTGAAAAGGAGGCAGCTTAGCGACAAGATGTTGTTGAGTCAACAAAAGTAACGCCTGACTATCTTGAAAGATATACTTGATACGCTCGGCAGGCTGATCCGAGTCTACAGGAACATAGGCTCCCCCGACTTTCAAAATAGCCAGTAGACCAATGATCATCTCTATAGAACGTTCCATACAGATAGCTACAAGCGTCCCGTCTGTGACATTCTGCAACTGCAATGCGCGTGCAAGCACATTTGACCTGCGATTAAGCTCATCATAGGTTATTTGCTGAGAACCGCAGACGGCTGCCAGCTGATGAGGGTTTGCGAGTACCTGAGCCTCGAAGAGGCGATGCAGGGGAGTCTGAGGTGTCGCGGCCTGGGTTTTGGTAAATGGCTGTAACAGATCCTGGCAAGCTTCCTCTGTAAGCAATGGGAGATGTCCCACAACTGTGTCACTATTCTGGAGTGCGCTCTGCAAGATGGCGAGCAAGAGATCTGGCAGTGTTGCTATGTAGCTTCCATTCATCTGTTTGGTATCGCTGTGGAACCGCAAGAGTATCTTTTCATCCATCTCAATGATTTGCAGGTGTAATGCAAATGGTTCCTGATATCCTGCTATCCGCTGGAGGTTCCAGGTGAGAGTATCAGCTGTGATGATCTGAGGCCAGTTTTCATAGGCAAAACTGATCGGAAACGCGGAAGGGCGAGTTGTGAGATGAGATGCAGGCTGCTCGATATCATCCCAGGAAAAATAATATTGCTCCTCGTCCATCTCCATTAACGTAGCATGGATGCTATGAACAAGCTGCTTCCACGATATCTTCTCCTGCATCAGAGATGTCAGCATCGGTACATAGCGGGTGAAGAGTCCTGGGGCAGCTTCCAGGTCTTCATAGAAACGTCCATTCCGGGCCACGCCGATAGTTCTTTCCGTCTCCTGCGTCAATCTCCACAGTAAAACATTCCAGCTAGCCAGCAAACATGCTTCCACAGAGACCTCTTCATGGGCCGCAAGCTGCTTTATACTGGTACATAAAGCAGGTTCAATCCAGATATCCTGAACGTGTAAAGACCCTGCTGTGAGTTGTGTGTGCGAGGCACTCTGACTTTTCTCAAATGGCAGATGTGTATTGAGCCACTGCGAGGAATTGTATTTCTGCCAATAGGCTTTTTGCTCCTGCCCATCTTCAGATAACAGGAGTTTCTTTTGCCAGGCAGAAACATCAGCATATTGTAACGGTTCTTCGTCTACTGCTTGCTGATTGAGGCACGCAGTATAGAGTTGCGCTAAATCAGCGAGCAGCACTCTCATCGTGGAGAGGTCTGCGCACAGCGCTGGTAACGCGCAAAAGAGCAGATGACGCAGCTCTGATAAACGCCATAACCCCAGACGTAAAAGCGGACCATGTTCCAGATCAAATGGTTCACTCAGCCATTGTTCAAACTGTTCTGCACAGTAGATCTCTTGTTCCTGAGCGGACAGATGGGTAAGAGCAACCGCTTCAACTGCCAGCTCAATGGCACTGGCGACCACCTGCATTGGCACATCCATACCTGGAGGACAGGCAAAAACGGTGCGCAATAGCGTGTGTCGCTGGAGTAACAGGTGGATCGCTTCCTGCAATGTAGCGATGCTGAGTGGTCCCTCCAGCAGAAAGCTGCATTGATAGCGATAGTCTTGCGACCCATCCTGTAAGGTCCACAAACGGCCCTGTTGAAGAGACAGGCGGAAACCTTTAAATGCTGTCGTTTGCATATGTTCGATTGCTCCTTGTTACTTCTGGCAGAGAAACAGTTAGAGTTCTCTCGGTCGGATATTTGTCATGACCTCTGTCATATCTATCTCTTCTTCGTCTTTCGCCAATTTCAAATGCCGTCGATTTGTAACCTGTCGTGCCCTCTTTTTACTCGCACGTTGCTCGCGCTCGGCCTCCGTATATATCTCCAGGGTATCTATCAGGGCGTCGGGAGTAGAGATAATGTTGGTCAGCAGCGTTTCCAGATGAACGGCCATGCGCTCTATGGTGCTGCTATCGAAGAGGTCAGTGTTATAGGTAATGGCGGCGTGTAGGCCCTGTTCTCCCTCCTGTACAAAGAGAGCAAGGTCAAATTTTGAGGTACTTACTTCAAGCGGCAATGGTGTGATCTGTAAACCGGTCCACTCGCTGCGCGTGTTCGGCACATTTTGCAGGACAAATAAGACCTGGACGAGCGGCATACTGTCTATGGCATGCTCTGGTTCGATCATCTCAACCAGTTTTTCAAAGGGTGCATCCTGGTGAGTATAGGCACCTAAGACGTTTTCTCGTACCCGACCGAGCAAGGCTCGAAACGATGGATTGCCACTCAGATCTGTCCGTAATACTAGCAAGTTGACAAAAAAGCCAATCAGTTGTTCTGTTTCGACCCGCGTGCGATTGGCAATATCGGTGCCGACAACGATATCATTTTGATCGGCATAGCGTCCAAGCAGCATTTGAAAGGCGGAGAGCAGCGTCATGAATAAGGATACGCCCTCTTTGCGACTCAGCTCTGTCAAACCTCTGGCAAGCTCCTTTGACAGTGGGAAGGAGTAGTTTGCGCCTTTTAACGATTGTTTGAGGGAGCGCGGTCGGTCACCCGGCAAATGTAAACGTGAGACGCCACCAAGTTGTTTTTTCCAATAATCAAGCTGGCGTTCCAGCATCTCGCCTTCCAGTCGCTGACGCTGCCAGGCCGCAAAGTCAGCATATTGGATCGGCAGGTCTGCTAATGGCGAAGGCAAGCCCTGACTGTAGGCGGCGTACAAACTGGACAACTCGCGTACGAAGATGCCATTCGACCAGCCATCTGTGATGATGTGGTGTAGTGTGAGGAACAGAATATATTCCTGTTCATTCAACCAGAGCAAGGTGGTACGTAACATAGGACCATGAGCCAGGTCAAAGGGAGTTTCGGCCTCTTCTTTTGAGCATTGTTGGATGATCTCTTCTCGTTGACTCGCTGCAAGGGAGCGCAGATCTATATGCTTCATCGCATATCTGGAAGGTCCAATCACCTGAATAGGAGTCCCATCCTTCACCTGAAATGTTGTGCGCAAAACCTCGTGTCTCTGGACAATTTCTTGCATGCCTCCCTCCAGTGCCCGTACATGCAGGTTGCCCTGGAGCCTTAAGGCTACCGGCCTGTTGTACGTGGCACTATCAGGATGGAGTTGATCGAGAAACCAGAGACGTTGCTGGGCAAAGGAGAGCGGTAGATCCTGCTCGCGTGAGACTACTTCAATGCCTGTCTTTTCCTGCTCTCCCTGTGCCCAGTTCTGCTCGACCTTGTTCGCTAACCCTGCGATCGTTGGAGCCTCAAACAGACTGAGAATGCTCACCTCAACGCCCAGACTCTGCCGGATGCGCGACACCACCTGCGTTGCCAGCAACGAATGGCCTCCACGCTCGAAGAAGTTGTCCTCTCTACCGATCTTCTCCTGTCTCAACAGGTCCTGCCATATGCCTAGCAGTACCTCTTCTACGGGCGTGCGTGGATTCTCATGTGTCTGTTCCTTCTCATCTTCGCTCACCTCTTCCGGCTCAGGTAGGTCTCCATAGGCAATTTTGCCATTCTTCGTTAACGGCCAGGTTTTGAGTCCCACGATGTGGACCGGCACCATGTAGTCTGGTAAGCGTTCGCGCAGATAGGCCCGCAGTTCTTGCTCCTGAGGTCCCGGTTGCTCACGGCTGACCACATAGCCGATCATTGCACCTGCTCCCTGCTCCTGTTCTCGCCAGAGCACAGCGCTCTCCCAGACGCCCTCGTGCTCTCTCAAGACTCGCTCGATCTCTCCCAACTCGACCCGATACCCGCGCACCTTGACCTGTCGATCCATGCGTCCCTGATAGCTGATCTCTCCCACTGAGGTAACGTATCCCACATCGCCTGTGCGATACACGCGTTCAGTCACTCCTCCCGGTCTGGGACTCCACCAGACAAAACGCTCCTGTGTTTGCCCTTCGTCTCCCAGGTATCCCCGCGCCACACCCAGGCCTCCGATCCATAGTTCTCCGGTCACATTGGCTGGTACCACCTGCCCGGAACTATCCACCACATAGACCCGGCTGTTTGGTAGGGGACGACCCAGGGGCACTCCCTCTCTCTCCTGTGCTTCACCCGGTACGATCTGCTTGCACAGGACCCCCACCGTTGTTTCGGTGGGTCCGTAATGGTTGTAGAGGGTACAGGAGCCTTCCAGGGTCCGCACCTGCTCCACCAGTTCCCAGAACAATCGTTCGCCACCAAAGATCAGAGCTTGTCGGGGGAGCAGATCTCTTCGCAGTTTGGGTGGACAACTATGCAGCAAGGTACTGAAATGGGAGGGCACAATCTTGAGCACATCTATGCCCCACTGCTGACTGTAACGAGCCATAGCCTCGCCAGAGGTCAGCACCTCGTAGGGTAAGAGGTGGACGCAACCACCGCTGAGCCAACCGCCGACAATCGCCGTATTGCCCAGGTCTGCACTCAACGTTGAGACCGTCGCCCACTGCGCTCCCGCAGCGATGCCCAGACGTTGAGTGATGCCCACGGCATAGTTGAGCAGATTCTCCTGGGTCACCATCACCCCTTTGGGCGTTCCCGTTGAGCCGGAGGTATAGAGCACATAGGCCAGGTCCTCATATCCAGGTGTCTCTTCAAGGTTCTCTGGTTGCTCACTGATCTCTTCGTCCACCAGCAGCACGCTGGTCTCTGTCGGAAGCTCAGGAAGCGTGGTCTGTCCCGCCATGTTTGTGAGCAGGACGTCAGGAGTTGACTGCCGTAGCAAGATTTCCTGACGGGCCAGGGGCAGTTGCGGGTCCAGAGGTAGATAGGCTCCTCCCGCCTTAAGCACGGCGAGCAGCGCCACCAGCAGATCCAGCGAACGAGGTAGATGCAGGGCCACCAGAGAATTGGCCTGGACGCCCTGAGCACGCAGGCGTCGAGCCAGAGCGTTGGCACGTCCATTGAGTTGGGCATAGCTTAGCTGATCCGATCCGCAGACAGCAGCTATGTGTTGTCCACGTAACCGAACCTGCTGCTCAATCAGACGGTTCAGCGGCTCCTGAGGTAGAGGTAGGCTTGTCTGAGCCAGAGGCTGCAAGAGCGTGTCCAGGTCAGATGGACTCAACAGAGCCAATCGTCCTACCTCTTGCTGTGACTCCTGTACCGCACTGTCCAGAAGTGTCAGCAGCAGATCAGCCATCTGAGAAAGTGCCGGAGCTGAGATCCTCTGCGGATGAGCGAGCAGGCGCAGACGGAACTGGTCTCCGTGTTGCCACACCTGTAGATGCAATCCCGATAACTCTTGTTGTCCCTCGATTGTCTCTAGCCGCCAGCACAGTCCGTCTACGCTCCACTGCTCCGGCCACGCCTCATATCCAAAGCTCGCCGGAAATTGTGGGGCCGAAGCATGTGGCGAAGACGCAAACGTATCCCAGCTAAAATAATACTGTTTCTCAATGAGTTCATTCAGAGACTTTTGGGTTTCCGTCAGTAAATGTTGAAACGTCTGGTCATGCGCTACAATCGAATGAAAAGGTACAAAGCGCGTATATAGACCAGGAATAGCAACAAGATCCTCATAGAAGCGGCCATCACATGCAACCCCAATTGACTGTGGGGTCTCATCGCTCAGGCGCAACAACAGAACCTGCCAGCAGGCCAGTAGAAACGCCTCCGCCGTTACCTGATGGTGTTGAGCCAGTTCGGTGAGGCGTTGGGAGAGAACCACATCCGGTTCAACCTCACAATGATCAGGAGTCAACTGCTCACGCTCATCAGCAAGGGTACGTTCAAAGGGTAAGCGTACAGATAGCCAGGCAGCTGGCTGGATATCCTGCCAACTCACCTGATTTTGCGCGGCCTCTTCTTCCTGCAAGCATTCGTTTTGCCAGGCAGAGACATCAGCGTAATGAAGGGCTTCTGTCTCGTACGAAGCACCTCGCAGGCAACTTGCATACAATTGAGCCAGTTCCTCGATCAGAAGCTTAAATGTCGCCATATCGGCACAGATCGCAGGTAGTGTACACACAAGTCGATGGTGCTCAGCCGAAAGACGCAACAGATTGATATTCAGTAGAGGACCATGAGCCAGGTCAATGGGCTGTTCAAGCAAGAGTGCACAGAGAGCTTGACACTGGCTGGACCGATCCTCTAAAGGAATAGCTTCCAGATTAACCAGCTTTACCACAACCTCAGCATTATCGCTAACGGCTTGCATTGGCACATCCATGCCAGGCAGCCAAAAAAATGATGTGCGCAGAATTGTATGTCGAGCTACTAAGTATTGAAGTGCCTGTTGAAGTACAGATATATCAAGCAGTCCCTCAAGAGAAACCTGACCTTGAAACCGATAAACATGCCGTCCATCTTGCAACAACCAGACGCGATTTTGCTGTAGAGATAGAGGGAAGCCTTTTAATGCTGTTGTTTGCATTGATTTGGACTACTCCTTAAGTTTCAATCTGGCGGCTGCGTCGCCACATGTTCTGGGAAAGTGGATGAGTTTGTGATACAGCTCCGCTGCATCACAAACTCATCCACTTTCCCACTTTAGGGGTGGTGGGGTGGCTTTGCAAGCCGCAGAAAAAGCCGGGGAAGGCTCATAACTTACAGATCAATCCCCTGGACTCTAGTGGCCTGGAGTTTGCTGCGATGCATACCCTGGCGCTCAATCTTTTTCTTGCTCTGTTCAGCTTTTTCGGCTTCCGAGTGCATAGCAAGCGTATCGATCGAAGTATCTGGCTGCTCAATGATGGACTGGAGGAGCAGAGAGAAGTGTTCAAGCATTCTGGCTATCGTCTGTTCCTCGAAGAGGTCGGTACTGTAGTTCACGCCTAGCCGTAACCCCTCAGGAGTATCTGTAAGGAACGCCGCCAGATCAAACTTGGCCGAGGTAATCTCACTGTTAAAGGAGGTCAATTGCAAATTGGGGGCCTCCGAGCGGAAGCCAGGAACATTTTGCAACACAAACAGGACATTTACTAGAGGCGTACGGTTGATCTTACGTTCCAGCCGTAAATGTTCCACAAGCATATCGAATGGGAGATCCTGGTGGGTGTATGACTCTAGCACAACTTCCTTGACGCGTTGTAAGAAGCGCCTGAAACCAGGATTTTCTCCCAGATTAACGCGCAAGACGAGCAAGTTGATAAAGAAGCCGATCAGCGACTCCGTCTCGGTCGTAGGACGGTTCGCAACATCCGTTCCTACGACAATATCGTCTCGACCCGTGTAGCGATAGAGCAAAACATCAAAGGCGGCCAGCAGGGTCATAAAGAGGGTCACGCCCTCCTGGCGGCTAAGTGCATGCAATCCATCGCGAACGGTCAGCGGTAGCATGACCGCATAGTGAGCGCCATGAGAGCTTTGCACTATGGGACGAAGTCGATCACCTGGCAATTCCAGGGCACTCGCGCCGCGCAAGTGCTCTTGCCAGAAATCCAGTTGCGCCTGTAGGGTCGGACCCTGGAGCCATTGGCGTTGCCAGGCAGCATAGTCCGCGTATTGAAGCGCCAATGGAGGTAATGGGGAAGGTTTACCTGCAATGAAAGCCTCATAGAGTGCCGCAACCTCACCGAAAAGAATACTCAGAGACCAGCCATCAGCAACGATGTGATGGATCGTCAGTGATAAGATGTATTCCTGCTCTTCCGTGCAAACCAGAATGCCGCGCAGGAGCGGCCCCTGGCTAAGATCGAACGCTTGATGCGCGAAATCATTGACAAGGCGAAGTGCCTTTGACTCTCGTTCTGGCTCAGAGCGCAGATCAACCTGTGTAAAGGTAAATGTGCAGGTGTCCTGAATAATCTGGAGCGGCAGACCATTTTCGACCTTGAAAACGGTACGCAAAACTTCATGGCGCTTGATGACTTCCTGGATGCTCTGCTCCAGGGCCTGTACATTCAACGTTCCTTGCAGTCGGATGGACTGGAAGATGTTATACGCAGACTTGCCCGGTTCCAATTGATCGATAAACCACAGACGCTGTTGAGCAAATGATAATGGGAGTGTCGTCTCGCGTGGCGTGGGTACTAAGGCTGGAATAACGTACCCATATCCGCTGCGCACGAGTGCTTCTACACGTTGAGCCAGGCCAGCAGCGGTAGGAGTCTCAAACAGACTGCGTAGCGGCAATTCAACGTGCAGCATGCTACGTATGCGTGAAACAAGTTGCGTTGCCAGTAACGAATGTCCACCAACCTCAAAGAAATTTTCATGAATCCCAACCTGGGATCTGTTGAGCAGTTCAGCGATGGAGGATACAATGAGTTCTTCAACAGGAGTGCGAGGGAGATCAAGCACTTCGTTATGCTCACTCTGCTGGTCATCAGGTAACGGCAACGCGCGACGATCAATCTTGCCATTGGCATTCAACGGCAGAACATCCATAAACACAAAGCTAGAGGGGATCATATAGCCTGGAAGATGATCGCGTAAGTATTCACGCACCTCGCTCTCAGTCAGAACGTACTGCTTCAGCGTAAGATAGGCGATGAGCTGTTTATCAACAGAGTGCTCTCGATGCACGACAACCACACACTCTCTTACGCCGGGATGCTTGCTTAAGGTATCTTCTATCTCACCTAATTCAAGGCGCATACCGCGTATCTTGACCTGATGATCGATACGTCCCAGGAACTCAATCTTGCCGTCCGAGCGATAGCGTACAAGGTCGCCAGTTTTGTATAAGCGTTCGCCTGCGAACTGGCTAAAAGGGTGCGGGACAAACTTTTCAGCGGTTAAATCTGCTCGATTTTGATAGCCACGCGCCAGCCCGACTCCTCCAAGATAGAGTTCACCGGGTATACCCTGCGGCACAGGCTGCATATACGCGTCAAGTATGTATGTCTGCATGCCGGGTAACGCTTTACCAATTGTTGGAGGTCTGGGATCGTTCGCGTCACAAAAGCTCATGGTAGCGGCGATCGTACACTCTGAGGGACCATACCCATTGATTAGTTGACGGCCCGCCGCCCAGGTTTTCACCAGTTCCGTCGTCGAGGCTTCGCCATTGACTACCAGTGCACGTACATTGCGGAAAGTCTCAACGGGCATGACCGCCAGTGCTGAAGGTGGCATAGAAGACATCGTTATTTGATGCTCATGGAGCATATCTGTCAGTGGTTGTCCGACATACAGCATAGCGCGTGTGCCAAGATACAAGCAAGCGCCCACCCCCAGCGCTAACATAATCTCCCAGACCGAGGCATCGAAGTTCAGCGAGGCAAATTGCAAAACCCGGTCAGCACTGCTCGTCTTGAGCGCGTTCTGTTGGAGTTGTGCGATGTTATTCAGTCCGTGATGCGAAACAAGAATACCCTTTGGCGTTCCCGTTGAACCCGAAGTATAAATGACATACGCCAGGTTTGTACTGGCCAGCGCGAGATCGAGATTTTCCTTCTGCTCTCGCGCCAGTTCAGCCTGGAGGGTATCTAGCTCAATAATGTTGACTGGATAGTTTAGCAAGCCTGTAGAGATCTCAGATTGACTCAGGACAAGCGATATATTGGAGTCTGCAATCATCGCTGCCAGACGCTGTTCTGGATAGAGCGGATCTAAGGGCACATAAGCCCCTCCGGCCTTCGAGATACCAAAGAGCGCGATAAGCATCTCGATCGATCGCTCCATGAACAGACCAACCAGCACTTCAGGACCAACTCCCCGTCTTCGCAGGTAGTAAGCCAGCTGATTCGCTTGCTCATTCAACTCTCTATAGGTCAACTTTTCCTGATCAAAGATCACCGCCAGCGCATCGGGTGTACGAGCAACCTGCTGCTCCAGGATGTGATGCAGGCAGTAGTGCTCTACAGGCGCGGGCGCGGTCATACTCCACTCTTCAAGCAACTGCTTGCGTTCCACCGTATCAAACATGGACAAAGCAAACAGATGTTGCTGCGGTTCTCGCACGACAGCTTGCAGAAGATTTTGCCAGTGTCCCAACATCCGCGTAATCGTCTCAGTCTCAAAGAGATCGGTATTATACTCCATTGAGCAACGCAGACCCGTTGGGGTATCGACCACGGCCAGGCCCAGATCAAATTTCGCGACGGTACTCTCAATGTCGAGGGGCGTAACCTTCAAGCCTACAAATTCATCGGTAGGCAATGGATTGTTTTGCAGAATAAACATCACCTGAAAGAGTGGCGAGAAGCTCAGATCCCTCTCTGGCTGTAGTACTTCGACCAATTTTTCAAATGGTAGATCCTGGTGGACATATGCCCCAAGTGCTACATCGTGTACATGGTTCAGGAGTTCACGGTAGGTCATAGTACCCTCAAGACGAGTACGCATAACCAGGGTGTTTACGAAGAAGCCGATCACGTTTTCGATCTCTGAGCGGTTACGATTGGCAATCGGTGTGCCTACCGCAATATCGTCCTGTTGGGTGTAGCGGTAGAGAAGCACCTGAAAGACCGCGAACAAAGCCATAAAAAGGGTGACATTCTCCTGCTGGCAGAGTTCCTTGAGCGCATTACTCAACTGTGGCGGGAGGAGGACAGATTGACGAGCACCCTTGAACGTTTGATTGGGAGAGCGAGGATGATCGGTAGGGAGTTGGAGCGTTTCAAGGTTATCGAGCTGATCTCGCCAATAGGTAAGCTGTTGCTCCAGGGCTGGACTTTCCAACCATGCACGCTGCCAGAGCGCGAAATCTGCATACTGCAATGATACCTCCGACAACGGGGAGGTCTGTTCTCCCTCTACAAAGGCTTGATAGAGCGTTGTCAGTTCTCGCACGAAGATACTACTTGACCAGCCATCGGTGATCATGTGGTGCATCGTAATCAACAGGACATGCTCTCGCTCACGGATAGCAAGCAATTTGGCACGTAAGAGAGGTCCATGCATCAGGTCAAATGGACGTCGTACCTCTGCCTGTACCAGTTGTTGGATGATTGACTCGCCATCGCTGGCGACCTGTGCACGCAAATCAACAAGTTCCAGGTGATATGTAGTCGTCTCTCGAATGACCTGGACAGGTTTTTCATTGAGCACATCGAATGTGGTGCGCAGGATCTCGTGCCGTCGTATCATCTCGTCCAGGCCACGCTCCAGCGCCCAGATGTGAAGCTCACCCTGCAAATGCACGGCAACCGGAATCGTGTAAACGGTGCTTTCCGGGTTGAGCTGGGCTAAAAACCATAGACGCTGCTGAGAAAACGAGAGTGGGATCTCCAGATTCTTCGTGCGCTCAACAGGTTCAATCATCGCCAGGGACTTGTCTGACCTGTTTGAGCGGGTCAGTTCAATATAATTGGACAGCGAGGCCACAGTTGACGACTCAAATAGTGCACTCAAAGGAATTTCAACGTGCAGTGCGCTACGCATGCGCGATACAAGTTGCGTTGCCAGCATTGAATGACCACCCAGATAAAAGAAGTCGTCTTCCATTCCAATCCGCTCGCGTCCTAACACATCCCTGAAAAGCTGCGCCAGGTCGCGTTCAAGCTCGGTTCTGGGGGCCACAAAGGATTTTTGTGCATCTTGGAGAGAACGATCAGGACGTGGCAGTGCGTTGCGATCAACTTTTCCACTGGCTGACAACGGCAGCGTATTCATCAACACAATATCTGAGGGCAGCATATACTCTGGCAGGCGATTCTTCAGTGAGATGGACAGATCATCCAGAAGGCGTTGTGGTTGCCACCAACTGATCTCGTCCTGATCCGGCGAGTTCAGTTGGTTCGCGGCGAGTTGAGCTGTATAGGCGGGCTTGCTAGCGTACACATTGTACAGACCAGAAC
>DAOTTL010000549.1:0-6956 GCA_034438135.1 Ktedonobacteraceae bacterium
TGAGTAGTTACAGGAGGAGTTGGAAGGGCGGTGGCACCGCCCTTCCAACTCCTCCTGTAACTACTCAGGGGTGGGGTTCCTCACTTACAAGGAGAGGTTCCTTCTCGCTTTTCCCTCTGTCGCCTCTGGCGACAGAGGACAACAAGAGCAACTGGTGTGGAGTGTGGCGCATTCGCGCCACACTCCACACCAGTTGCTCTTGTTTACATGGGGTGGGGTGGCCTGCCAGGCCGACGCAGCAGATCGGCAAGCAACCTCTACGTGTAAGTGCCAAACCCCTCCCCAGGAAAAAAGAGGATGGGAGGCAGCGCAGTCGCGCTGCCTCCCATCCTCCAAAATGGGTGGGTAAGCGGGGAAAGAAAGTCTTTTGAGAAACCCTGAATGATGAGGGGGTAGATTGACTGGACAGTAATCTATGCTATAATATTGCTGGAAACAAAAAGAAAAAGCGCACTATGTTGCAGACGATGCCCCTCTTGAGACATCTGGAAGCGTCGCAAGCACAGCCTTCAGCACGAGTTATCGCCAGGATGTACGCGCTCTCTACGCGGGCGTAGAGGTTTTTTATTCCATGATTGCTCACTTTCCCCATGCAAAGCAGCAGCCTTCCTAAATAATCCTATCTCCTCGTCCTACCTGAGTGAGATCTAGCCAGTCAAGAAGTTCTCCCCAACTCGCGCCACGCGAAGCGAAGAACTGAATAAGGAGGAATATGCTTATGCCGTACAAGAAAACTATCGCCCTGGTGGCACACGATATCAAAAAGCGCGATCTCTTAGAATGGGCTGAATATAACCGAGCACTACTCATTAAGCACAACCTTTGTGCAACTGGCACAACCGGCAGGCTCCTGGAAGAGATTCTGGGCGTCCCGGTTCAGAAGTTGAGAAGTGGACCGCTCGGAGGCGATCAACAGATCGGGGCAAAAATTTCTGAACAGGAAATCGATCTACTGATCTTTTTCTGGGATCCGATGATCTCTCAGCCACACGATTCTGATGTCAGAGCGCTCCTGCGCATCGCGGTCGTCTGGAACATTCCTGTCGCCTGTAATCGCGCTTCAGCGGATTTTTTGATCTCGTCCCCCCTGATGGCCGAGCCTTATGAGCGACAGCTCCCTGACTATGATGACTATACACAGCGGGCGGTCGAATCTATGCTGAGTTGAAAGCAAAAAGCAGAGCACTTTGTACGAAGAAGCGAGTGTGCCTGGCGGGAAGAATGCTCTGCCAGGCACACTCGCTTCTTCTCAAGGAATACCAGACAAAAAGCACTCATCCTGTAGGACGAACAAAACGATCCTTTCTCCCCTGAAAACGACCCTGAAACGACCCCTCACGATCCGTATTAAGCATAATTGACCTACGTCTTTGTCTGTAGAAAGCGTTGAAGTCCTGTCATATAGCAGAGGAAAAGATCGCCAATCGCTCCTCTGGCGCTACAAACGCTTCATGCTAAAGTCCATTGGACATACTATGCCTCATTCCACAAGAGGATGGGGTCATGTATTCACCCTCTCTTCTATGAAAGGAAAGACTCAACTATGCAGCAGATCACTACAGGAGGAGTCTCTTTCGGACCCGGAAAATCTTCTCCTACATCTCAGGATCAAGCACACCTTGCGCTCAAGCAGGGGTACCGTGTCAGTACCACGCAAACAGACACAGGGCGTACTCCGATCTACCTTGCCAGCGCCCCTCAGCCAACCTATTCAGCGAGTGCGCTTCTTGATCCCAGTATCGCAAATTCCGTGCAGGAGCCAGCAGGTTCGGGAAAAGACGACGCAGGTAATGAGTATAATGATCCCAATATGTATAACCTCTGCGGACCAGGGGCGACGACTGTTGCCCTTTCCTACTGGTTTAATACGGCAAAGTTGGGACAACGCACCTTCAATGACTATGTCGCGACGACCACCTGGAATGATAGCTGGCATCATGCCTATATTATGTATCTCGCCACACAAATCAAATGGCCAGGTCAAAACGGCGTTCCAGGAGAGATCAGCTATAGCAACGGCAGAAGCACAGGCACCAATGTCGGGGACCTTGTCAATGCGTTGAACTGGGCCATGTATGAGACCCGGTTACCAAATCCTCATCCACGTGAGGCAGAACCGACACCTTACGCCTGGCCGAATGGATTTTATAGTATTGAGTCAAATCCAGGTCAGGATCAGATTCGGAACGATATTGTCCAGGATATTGCCTGGGCAAAAGTTCCAGCTATCGCCCTGGTCAATGGACCAGACCTCACCAATAATGACTGGAGAGGTCAGAAGGGACAAAGAATCGGTCACTTCATTGCAATCATCGGCTACGATAATCTGGCGAATACCTACACCTATGAAGAAACCTACGGAAACCTCAATCAAACCTATGGATTTGGGATGAAGACAATCTCTCAAAATGGCCTCTGGACCGCCATGACGAACATCGTCAACCCCCCCATCCTCATCTGGTAAACATGGGCCACCCCTGATTTTATAAAAGCAGAACTTCCCAGGAAAGGCTTTTTGCCGATCTGCTGCATCGTCCTGACAGGCCGCCCCACTCCCTTTAAAAAAGAGTGAATGGTGTGTGTTGTGGCACGAATGCGTCACAACACACACCATTCACTCTTTTTCTGCTCAGTGGCTCGCGGCGACAGAGTGAGAAGCGAGAAAAGCCTCTAATTGTAAGAGACCACCCCACCCCATTTTCTTAAGAAGCATCCTCGCTTCTGCTTTTTTCGGGGGGAGGCGCGGCTTTGCAAAGACGCAAGAACATCAAGAATGACTCATAGTACTTCCCATAGATCACATATCGGTTTCTGCCCAAGTAGCAGGCGAAACACATGCCGTTGCTGATCCCATTCAACGCTGTAAGCATCCTGAGAAGGTTGACCCAGATCCATCCAGTGCAGATACATCTCATTGATCGTTTGCCAGAGTGGCGTCTTCCCACGCCGACCGCCCGTCCACCGATCACCGGACAGAAAAAGTTGGATCATGGTCTCCTTTGCCAGGTCCGTGATGGTCAGAAAGGACTGGCCAGCGGCTCTCCCCTGCGTCACCCGACCTCTGGAGAGCGTGAGACCTGGACACATCCATTGCAACAACCATAGAAATGAGCGATTCCCAAACAGCGTCTCCGCAAATGCATCGTTCAGCAGTTCAATCGGTTGCGTGACCGGCTGCCGCAGGAGGTCCAATGTACGTTGAGTTGACACATCATTCGGAGAACGCATAGGCATAAAATACAAATAACGGGGATCAAATGATCCTCGTGCACAGTCGTTCGTTGTTTTCTCGATGATCAAAAAGCTGCTTTGCTGCAAACTCCCTTGCAGGTCCATGACCAGCCGACCACCAACCGCAAGCTGCTCAAACCACGCAACAGGAATGCCCTGCGAACTCGTCGTTGCGATCACGCGGTCAAAGATCCCTCGATCGAGAGGCACTCCCAGCCGACCATCCCCAACATGCACCACCACTGGTCCAATATATTCGTGGAGAGTCTGGGCAGCGGTAGCAGCCAGACCCTCTTCAAGGTCGATCGTGTTTACCAGCGCCGGATTGCCCGTCAGATGTGCGAGCAGAGCCGCATTGTAGCCGCTACCCGTACCGATTTCCAGCACCCTCATTCCCGGCTGGACTGCCAGCGCTTCCAACATCAACGCCATGGCGGTCGGGGCTGAACTCGAACTGACCGCCCTGTTCTGATCATCGACCAGCGTAATTAAGGGCTTATCTCGATAAACTGCCTCGAACCACGCCTCCTCCCTCTCATACAACGCCGCAGTGCACGGGAACCATGGATGGCCCAATTTACGTTCTTGTTCATAGAACACCGGTACAAACCATTCCCGTGGAACAACCAGAAAGGCCTCTGCAACAGGCTCTGAAACAATTGTTCCCTGTTCGCGCAAGGCGTCCACAAGGTGCCTTCTCTGCGCTTCACTGCTCGTTTCCTTATCAACATCTACCATAAACCATCCTCCTCTGGGTACAGTAACAGATGTGCCATCGTCTCCGCCATCGGGAGACCTGTTTGCGGAATCATCCAGCCATATTGACCGTTAGGATTCAATTCCAGCCAGACATATTCCCCCTCAGAAGTAAGAATAAGATCCATTGAAGCAAATTGCAACCCAAACAGCCGAACAAGCCGAAACAATTTCTCTTCAATAGTAGGAGGAAGCTGATGGACTCCGTAACGCAGATCTTTGTAGGACCGCCTCCAATCAAGGCTGGACGCTTCGGCATGCTGGGAGAAAATTTCGACCGCAAACAGACGTTTGCCCATGATAACTACACGTAATTCCATCCGTTTGTCTATGCGCTCTTGAAAAAGATGTGCGGTCGCACGTACCCCCTCAAGATGGTCGAGATGTTTGTCTGTGACTTCACTGGTAAACAGGAAACGAGAATCGCCCGGCGTGTATGGTCCATGGGGGTCAAGGATGCCGCGCCAGACCGCTTTGATGATGATCCGACCTCCGCAGAGGTGATAAAAATCGCTCACCGCCACCGGGTCGTTGGTCACCAGCGTTCTGGGAACGCGCAGTCCAAGCGATCGAGCAGCGGTAAGCTGAACCAGTTTAAACTCTGCCGCACGGATGTGGTTAGGGTTACTGACCCAGAAAGGATGATGAGAACCTGGTACTCCTAGCAAAAGGCCAAGAAAGCCACGGTATGCTTCATGCTCAAGCAAGGTCCGAACGGCAGGAGCGTAGCTCTCCGGCGCGTGATAGTTCTGAGGACGCCGCCACCACACACTTGTCAAGGTATCGAGAGGAATAGACAAACTTTGACCCTGAACCTGGATTTCCCCATTCCAGGAACCATCATGGATCTGTGCAGTCACCTGGAGCCGCTCTGGAAAATCGGCCAGATCACAATAGACGGATCGACCACCCAGCCGTTCGATAGCCTCCACAACCGGAGGAATGTGAGCATCTTCCGGCTGTGAGAGCAGAAGGGCTGTTTTCATCAGTAATCGGCATCTTCCTTGTCATTCGAGTCTGCAATAACAGCAGCAGTTTGATCTGGATCAAGATTATCATCGACATCCGTGTCATCTGCATAATCGGTTTCAGGTGGTTTCGCGCCATCACCAGTTTGTGTTTCCGTCTCACAAACGGTCGGCTCTCCGTCCACAGGGAGTGACTTTTCCAAAAACAGCAGGAGAAAAGGAGAGGAAAATGGCGAGACAATGTCAGGAGATAATGTCTCCGAAAACTCTTTTTTCACCATATCCTCTGGGCCATAAAAACGAGAGATATCGTGTACCATAGGAACCTCCGCACAATGCAGGAAAGAAGCGCAAGAGAGAACCATTACGCTGAAATCTGCTTGTATTAGTACTATGCACCTTTTCTATAGCTGTGTCAATAGGAATAGATGAGTGATTCAGGGCTTCGCAAAAGTCTTTTGTGCAACCTTTGCCGAACCCTTCTCCAAAGAAAAAGATGGTCAGTGGCAGCACAGTCGCGCTGCCACCGACCATCCAAAAAGGGTAGATGGGAAAAATGCAACCATTGAGAAACCCTAAACTTTCTGGTGGCTTGCAAAGTTGCTCCTACTCTAAAAGCAAGCAAAACGGCTGAGTTTGCGGCAGCTTCGCTACTACAAAATCAGCCATTTTTTCTGAAACTGTGGCGGAGCAACCGCCAGAATGAGCGTCTGCTCATTTCTACAAAATGAGGGGTCTGGCTATTGCTGAGCAGTAGCCTTTTGCAACATCCTGTGCTTTGCTATGTACTTGTTGTTTTTGAACGCCAGGCGCTGCTGTTCAAGCCGCAGAAGGCTGAAGAATATGGCGTAGCGCACGCTCATTGGCTGCGGAAGCAACCTGGAAGAGCAGATGACTCATGCCTTCAGTCGTGACAACGTGTGAAGCCGCCTGGCCTGTCAGTTCTAGCAGGTCCGTCGCCTCTGGGAAGCGCATGCGCACCAGATCGAGAAGGTTCTCTCTGAACAGACGCGCCATCTTCTCACGTGTATCTAACTCTGCCTTTGCCTTAACCAGCTCCGCTTCAGCCTGAAGGCTGGCTATAACTGCTTTTTCCTGTATTTCTGCTTCAAATCGGAACCTGGCTCTGTCTGCCTCAAGCTGAGCTTTAATCTCAACTTTGGCCGCTTCGGCTTCAGCTCTGACCCTGGCTTTGGCGGCCTCAAGCTGGGCTTTAGCTTCAGCTTTAGCGGCCTCGGCTTCAGTTCTGACCGCAGCTTTGTCCGCCTCAAGCTGAGCTTTAGCCTCAGCTCTGGCCTCCGCTTTGGCGGTCGCTTTGATTTTTTTAACCTTGGGATGTTCATTCCACAAGGGATCATACATTCTAAGAACCTCCTGAATATCCACGTTGTCTCTGGCATCGATGAGCGTTGTACGTTCCAGCAAGAGTTCCATCCAGACGAGTTGTTGCGAGAGCGTGACCTCATCGTCTCGGTACAACGCTGCCAGTTCCTCCATCGCCTGCGTAATGAGTCGAATATTTGCCCCCTCCATGGTCGGTAAGAGCGGATACATACAGGTGACATGCTCTCGCATAAAGTGCTCTGCCTCTAACTGGAAAAGAGGCAGGGTAAAGAAATGAAAGATCAGCAGCTCTTCTTCTTGCCCTAGCAGAATACGCAGGGCGAGCACGCCGTCGTGGTCCGAAACGGATAGACAATAGACGAGATTACAGGGATAGTATACTCCATATGCAGGACCGCGTTATAGACCAGGAGCCGCTCACGCATGACGGCATCCGCCCCACTCTCGAATTCGATGTTCAAAAGATGTGGTGTGCCTTTATACAGCACTTTGAAGACACGATCGGACCGCATGGTGGGCTTGATCACCTCGATATCAACCGCTTCTTGAAAGACTGCCCCTGGCAGCAACACAGGAATAATCGTCTTGGGGTCATCCTTGACCCAACTTTTTAAGGTACTATCATACTTTTGCGCCCCTTTTTGCTGTTGGGCACTT
>DAOTTL010000550.1:0-7956 GCA_034438135.1 Ktedonobacteraceae bacterium
CACCCCTGAACAGTTGACTCTCTCCGCCTCGCCTGATAATCTGCGCACCATCGGCCAGATTGCAGCTCATATGATCGGTGCTCGCTCACGCTGGCTACAACTGCTCATAGGTGTAGATCTTCCAACGTCGGTAGCAGATTTGACAGAGCTGGATCACAGCACAAAGGTATATAATGCTGATGAGCTTGTCATGGGCTTAAAAATAACCTGGCAGGTTCTCCAGAACTATCTGGAACGCTGGACCGTAGACGATCTCGACTATGTCTATACAAACACTGATGGCGATCAAACGGAAGAGCTTACTCGTCAGTGGATCATCTGGCACCTGATCGAACACGATATCCATCATGGAGGCGAACTCTCCTTTTCGCTCGGAATGCATAATCTCGCCGCCCCTGATCTATAAGATAGATCAAGAGGAAAGGGCATGTTTTGCAAGGCGAATGCCTTGCAAAACATGCCCTTTCCTTTGCTTAACTACTATCTGTCGGCTAGAACGGCTCCGGTGTTAGCGGAGGTAACCAGGGAGGCATAGCGACGTAGCCAGCGGCTCTTGATACCTTTTTCTGGCATCTTCACCTCTGCCAGCCGCTGCTCGATCTCTGCGGGACTCAGAGCAACGTCCAGGGTACGCTCGATCAGGTCTATGTGAATCATGTCTCCATCGACCAGAGCGGCGATTGGACCGCCTGCGGCTGCCTCTGGTGAGACGTGGCCAATACAGGCACCACGTGTACCACCCGAGAAGCGTCCATCTGTGATCAACGCGACCTTTTCGCCGAGTCCCATACCCATGATGTTGGCAGTAGGAGCCAGCATCTCTTGCATGCCAGGACCCCCTCGTGGTCCCTCGTAACGAATGACCACAACATCGCCTTCCTGGACCTGTCTGTTCAGGATACCAGCAGCCGCGGCCTCCTCAGAGTTATAGATACGCGCCGGACCCACATGCTTGAGCATCGCAGGATCTACAGCAGCGACCTTAACCACAGCGCCGTCAGGGGCCAGGTTGCCGAAGAGGATGGCCAGTCCGCCACGTTCACTATAAGGATTATCCAGTGGATGAATGACCTCAGGATCTTTGATCTCAGACTCAGCAATGTTCTCTCCCAGAGTACGCAAAGTTACCGTGGGACGATCCAGGGTGAGCGTGCCAGGCTTCTTCGACAGTTCCTTGAGGATGGCGCTAATGCCGCCTGCCCGATCCACATCTTCCATATGCCACTTCCCGGAAGGACTGACCTTGCACAGGTGCGGTACCCGCGAAGCTACCTGATTGATACGCTCCAGCGAATAGTCAATCTCACCCTCAAGGGCCAGAGCCAGTGTATGCAGAACAGTATTTGTGGAACCTCCCATGGCCATGTCGAGCGCGAAAGCATTATCGATACTCTGCTCGTTGACGATCTGGCGTGGGGTCAGATTGGCCTCGATCAGACGCAGAATCTGCTGACCTGCTCGCCTTGCCAGGTCCTTGCGCTCCTCAGAAATAGCCAGGTAAGAGCCATTTCCCGGCAGTGCCAGACCCAATGCCTCCATCAGACAATTCATCGAATTGGCCGTGAACATGCCGGAACAGGAGCCACAGGTTGGACAGGCCACCTGCTCCAGTTCGGTGAGCTGACTCTCGCTCATCTTGCCAGCGCGATACGCGCCAACTCCCTCAAAGATGCTAATCAGGTCCACACTGCGTCCATCAGCAGTCTGGCCAGCCTTCATTGGTCCCCCACTCACAAAGATCGTCGGAATATCCACTCGCATAGCCGCCAGCAGCATGCCTGGAACAATCTTGTCGCAGTTAGGAATACAAACCATACCGTCGAAACGATGCGCCTCTATCATGGTCTCAACGCAGTCCGCGATCAGTTCTCGACTGGGCAGCGAGTACTTCATGCCTATATGGCCCATGGCAATCCCATCATCCACCCCAATAGTATTAAACTCAAACGGGACACCGCCCGCCTCGCGAATCGCCTCTTTCACCAGTTTGCCAAATGATTGCAGGTGCACATGACCAGGAACAACGTCCACATAGGAGTTGCACACAGCAATAAACGGCTTCGAGAAATCATTCTCACCCACAACTCCCGTTGCGCGTAACAGTCCCCGATGCGGCGCTCGCTCAAAGCCGAGCTTGATTTGATCTGAACGCATTCTCTCTCCTCGTACGTGTTACTAAATAAGGCTCGGTGTATTTTACAGATGTGCCAGGCACTCTCCCGCCTGCATCTTCACAATACACCGATCCTCAACGGTTTCCTTCCGTCCACCCTCTATTCTACCTACCTGCCCCTAGATTGCCGCTGGTGTCTCCTGGCTGCTCTCTGCAATATAGATCAGATCATCATCGGTGGCATGCTTTTTCTTGTCAGCCACAACAATAAAGCGATTATAAGCATCCTTGAGTTCATGAGCGGTCAGGCGATAGCCGAGCTGACGCAGACGCGCATCCAGACCATGCCGACCAGAATGTTTCCCCAGAACCAGCCTGGTCTCTCCCCAACCAACCGATTGGGGCGTCATGATCTCATAGGTCAGACGATTCTTCAGCATGCCATCCTGGTGAATGCCCGCCTCATGCGAGAAAGCATTGGCACCCACAACTGCCTTGTTCGGCTGTACAGGTATACCTGTCAATCTGCTGAGCAGTTGACTGGCCTTGACAAACTCCGCCGTATCAATCCGACTGGTCACCCCCCCAAATTTGTCAGGACGAGTGCGCAGGGCCATCACAACCTCCTCAATGGCGGTGTTTCCTGCCCGCTCTCCCAGTCCATTGATGGTCACCTCTACCTGACGCGCACCCGCCGCAATCGCGGCCAGAGTGTTAGCTGTGGCCATACCAAGGTCGTTATGGCAATGTGCACTCAAAACCACATGCTCTATTCCAGGCACACCCGCGCGAATATAACGAAACATCTCACCGTACTCCCCAGGCGTGGTATACCCCACGGTGTCAGGTAAATTGATCGTCGTCGCCCCCGCCTGGATAGCGACCTCACAAACCTTACAGAGATACTCCCAGTTGCTTCTGGTGGCATCCTCAGCAGAAAATTCTATGGTGGCACAAAGACTACGCGCATACTCCACTGCTGACCTGATGCGCTGGAGGGCCTCTTCCTCACTGACATTAAACTTGTGCCTTAAATGGATCTCAGAAGTGGCATGAAAGACGTGAATTACAGGCCGATTGGCCTCACGAATACCCTCCCAGGCTGCGTCAATGTCTGCAATGGTCGCACGTGCCAGACCCGCGACCGCCGGACCCTGTACACGCCGCGCAATCTCTTTGACCGCCGCTAGATCACCAGGTGAAGCGGCAGGAAAACCCGCCTCTATAATATCCACCTTAAGGAGTTCAAGTTGATCTGCAACCTGGAGCTTCTCCTCAGTGGTCATAGTCGCTCCGGGGGACTGCTCGCCGTCGCGCAACGTCGTGTCAAAAATCCGAATAACCGCAGGGTCTGCCATTGTTGTGCTCCTTTTGCAGAGAAGCGCATACCCCCCTGGCACACGCTTCCCTGTCGCGACACAGTTTATTTATGTCAATAAACACGTGCCGTATGGTCTACCTATTTTGTCTGTTCCGCAGTTGCGGGCTTTTTTTCGTCAGCACTCTCAGAATTGCTGATGACCGGGTTTAACCAGGGCATCATTGCACGTAACTCTTTACCAACTCGCTCAATCTCATGATCAGCATTGACGCGGCGCATCGCTTTAAAGCTGGGTTGACCTGCCGTGTTCTCCAAAATCCAGTTCTTGGCAAAGGTGCCATCCTGAATTTCGCGCAGAACATTGCGCATCTCGTTACGCACGCGCTCGTCGATCAAACGGGGTCCGCTGACATAATCGCCAAACTCGGCGGTGTTGCTGATCGAATAACGCATATAGCTCATGCCGCCCTGATACATCAGATCCACAATCAGCTTCATCTCATGCATACACTCAAAGTAGGCCGACTCAGGCTGATAGCCAGCCTCGATCAATGTCTCAAAGCCTGCGCGGATCAACGAGGTCACTCCACCACAAAGTACGGCCTGCTCACCAAAGAGATCGGTCTCGGTCTCTTCCTTAAAGGTTGTCTGCAAGACACCAGCGCGTGCACAGCCAATACCACGTGCATAGGAAAGCGCCAGAGCGTGCGCCTGACCCGTAGAATCCTGCTGAACAGCAATCAGCGCAGGAGTGCCCACTCCGTCCTGAAAGGTTCGCCGAACCATGTGACCAGGAGCCTTAGGGGCGATCATAGCCACATCGATATCCTCTGGCGGCACAACCTGACCAAAGTGGATACTGAAACCGTGGGCGGTCATAAGCATTTTGCCCGGAGCCAGCCCAGGACGGATATCCCGCTCAAAGACGGCTTTATGCAGTTCATCCGGGATCAAGATCATGATCACATCGGCCTGCTCGGCTGCCTCAGCCGGAGTGAGAACCTGGAGACCCTCAGACTCAGCCTTGGCCCTACTCTTACTCCCAGGAGCCAATCCCACAACAACGTTCACACCGCTGTTCTTTAAGTTTAGCGCGTGCGCATGCCCCTGACTTCCATATCCAATAATTGCTACTCGCTTGCTCTGTATAAGTTCAAGATTTGTATCTGCATCATAGTAAACCTGTGCCATGTTTCTCCTCACTTCTGTTTATGTGTTTTTTAAATAGAGGGGCGTTATTGCGCCCCGACGATCGTAGTGCTATGCGAGATAGCGACGCCACCAGTACGCGCTACCTCGCGAATCCCAAAGGACTCCAACAAATGAATCAGCTTCTCAACCTGTTCAATGTTGCTGGTGACCTCAAGAGTTACTGACTCTGAGTCCATGTCTATAACATGCGCCCCGAATTGATGCCCAAGCTCAAGGATAGCACTGGAATGCTGAGCATCGTTGGTCACTTTAATTAAGGCCAGCTCCCGCTCTACCATACGCTCAGGCAAAAGATGGGTGACTTGCTGCACATCGACGACTTTGTGTAACTGCTCAACTAGCTGTTCAAAAGCGACTGCTGCATCAGTTGTAACAGCCGTGATACGCGCTACATCCGGTCGCTCGGTGCGTCCAATAGTCAGCGTCTGCAAATTGGCACGCCGACGACGCAACAGCCCTATCACACGGTCAACAGAGCCGGGACGCTCCTTGACCATGATTAGCAGTGTACGAGTACGCGCAGTTCCTTCGGGCGCGTCCGACTGACCGGTGCGCTCCGGCAGAGGCATTCGGGGAGCGGATATGGACGCCACCCCTCCACTGACTGGCATTTCCGCCTGAGCTCCTGGCTTCTGACTACTCATGTCCTTCGTTCTGCCTTTCAACATGGGTTCAACATGCCTCGCATATCGAGTCCCTGTTCAAACGTGAATAGCACATACGATACTATTCCGCGTTCTCTTCGATCATATTAGTGATGGCGGATCCAGGCGCAACCATTGGATAGACATTGCTCTCCGCCTCAATGACAAAATCAATAATCACAGTTCCCTCAGTCTCCATGGCCTCGCGCACTGCCTGAGCTACATCTTCACGCCTGGTGATACGCATCCCCTTGAGACCGTAGGCATCGGCCAGCTTGATGTAATCGGGTCCGGTCATGGGAGTCTCAGAATAGTTGTGATTGTGGAAAAACTCCTGCCACTGACGAACCATGCCCAGGTAGCCGTTGTTCATGATTGCAACTTTAACTGCGACCCCTTCCTGACGAAGCGTAGCCAGTTCCTGGATGTTCATCTGAATTCCACCGTCTCCGGCTATGACCCAGACCGTTTCATCCGGCCTACCCATTTTGACACCCATGGCCGCTGGCAGGGCAAAACCCATGGTGCCCAGACCGCCAGAGGTGATCTGACTGTTTGGACGTGTCCAGGTGTAGAAGCGAGCGGTCCACATCTGATGCTGTCCAACGTCGCTGACGATGATCGCCTCGCCTTTTGTGGCCTCACGAATGGCCTCCAAAATACCCGCGGGATCGGGATAGCCCTGATTGATCAGGATATGGCTTCGCTCATTCGCAACCTGCTCCCAACTGCGGATCTCGGCCAGCCAGTCACTATGATCGGCCTGAACGGTAGCGGCAGTCAGCGCACTAAGTGCAGTTCTGGCATCCGCCACGATTGGCACAGCAGCGCGTTTAACCTTATGCATTTCTGAAGCATCGATGTCGATATGGATAAATTGCGCATGGGGTGCAAACTGAGAAACGTTGCCCGTCACACGGTCATCGAAGCGCAGACCAACGCCAACAATCAGATCGCTGCTCCCAATGGACTTGTTGACATGGGCAGGACCATGCATGCCGGGCATGCCGATGGAAAGTGGATGGGTTTCAGAGAAAGCGCTCAATCCGAGTAAAGTGGTGATAACCGGGATACCGCTCTTCTCCGCAAATGCCTGGAGTTCTGCATACGCCTGGGAGAGAATAATGCCATGACCGGCCATGATCAATGGACGCTTTGCCTGACTCATCAACTGGGCCGCCTGGGCGATGAGCTCAGGGGCGATCTCTAAAACAGAAGACATCTGGGACTGCGTGTCAACAGACTCAGCGGGCTGATAGCGAGTCTTGGCAATAAGGATATTCTTTGGAACATCGACCAGGACAGGTCCAGGCCGACCGCTCTGCGCCAGATTGAAGGCCTCGCGTACAATGTCCGCCAGATCCTCAACACGTTCAACAAGGAAATTATGCTTAGTAATTGGTTGAGTAACCCCAAGGATATCCGTCTCCTGGAAAGCATCACGTCCAATGCCCGCCCACGCTACCTGACCAGTAATAGCTACAACCGGAGTTGAGTCCATAAAAGCCGTAGCCAGACCCGTCACCAGATTCGTCGCACCTGGACCGCTGGTAGCCACACAAACTCCAGCCTTACCTGTAATTCTCGCATACCCATCGGCAGCATGGGCCGCAGCCTGCTCATGGCGTACCAGGACATGGTGCAAGCTGGGATAAGAGGTGAGCGCATCATAAAATGGCATAATTGCGCCACCAGGATACCCATAGAGCAGTTCAACACCTTCACGAACCAGAGCTTCACAGAGAATTTGACTGCCAGAAAGCTCGCGTCCAGACTGATCATCGTTTATCTGAGGCACCTGAGCTGACTGATTATTTGCCTTAGACTGATTATGAGATAAAGCTACCTGCATAGTAACCGCCTTTCAATAGATCTTTGCATAAGAGCAATAAAAAACGAGAACCACCCGACTTAGGGAGGTCCTCATTGAGGTTACCTGCTCTGGATTAGGTTGCGTCTTTGCTCCCTTTATTCTCCCTTGCTCGTGCCTTGTACGAATAGCCCCTGCATGCGCCCTACCCGGCAAACAAAAAGCCCGGTAAGGCAGCTAAGGCTAAGCAAGCTCACAAGGGTAACTAGGAGAATGTCCAGGATAACGAGCAGGACAAATAAAGAAACCGACGCTATTACGCCGGTTTGGAGGAGAAAGATGCTTGCGATCGCACTCGCGCAAGCCCACATACTACACATGGTCTGTGCAGACATATGAGCGCATGAATTTTGCGTACGCTGAGCGCCAGAAATACACTGTTGTCCAGCTTCCATTGCTGAATATTCAGTTGTGCTTGACATAGCAAACATTTTCTAGCTCCAATGTATCTTCAACCTACTGTAACGCACATCATATCAGAAAGGAACCGCCAGCCACATCGCTTGAGTATGCTTCCTGTGTGCTTTGTGTTTTGAGAATACACTATCCGTTTATGTACTGTCAACCCATTTGTAGCGCTCCTGGCGGCCTTTTTTCAATGGCATTCTGTACGAAACCGCTTCTATGGCTGATCTACAGGATGTTTTCTAACAAAAAAAATGCCCAAAAAATGCCAAAGTTCTGCCATTCTCTGCCACTTCCCCACTGCTCTTTCTGCGGCTTGTAAAGCCACCCCTCCCCCAAGGGAAAAGGAGAATAGAAAAAGAGCAGTTGGTGTGTTTGGTGGCGCGAATGC
>DAOTTL010000551.1:0-6343 GCA_034438135.1 Ktedonobacteraceae bacterium
TAAGTTTCTTGCCGATCTGCTGCATCGGCCTGACAGGCCACCCCACCCCATGTAAAAACGAGCAACTGGTGTGTATGGTGGCGCAATTGCGCCACCATACACACCAGTTGCTCGTTTTTACATGGGGTGGGGTGGCCTGTCAGGCCGATGCAGCAGATCGGCAAGAAACTTATACGTGTGAGGGGGTGGTTTCGATGAGCAAAAGACTTCGGCGACAGAGGCTTGTGAGGAGGAAGAGACTTCGCCAGCAGTATCAAAAGAGAGATGACTCAGATGTGTTTTGTTGTCGCCTGCGGCGACAAGGAGAAAAAAAGCAGAAAAGAAATAGAAGAAGCGTACAAATTGTTATCTTCTCTGTGAAAGAATGTGTATAAAAATTTGCATGAGGTAAAACATGAGTAGATGGACAAAAAAAGATATCCCTGATCTCACTGATAGAGTTGCGCTCGTCACAGGGGCAAATAGCGGCCTGGGATTGGAGACAGTACGAGCTTTGCTGGAGAAAGGTGCACAGGTAATCATGGCCTGTCGAGACCTTGAAAGGAGTCAGCGAGCGCTCGCTACCGTCAAAGCAGAAGTGCCTGGGGCGACGGTCGAGCTATTACAGCTTGACCTGGCCTCGCTGGCTTCTGTGCGGGAGGGCGCGGAATATATGCTGCGCGAGCATAAGCGTCTGGATCTGTTATTTAACAACGCCGGGATTATGGCTATTCCGCGTCGCGAGACCCATGAGGGTTTTGAGATGCAGCTTGGCACCAATCACCTTGGGCATTTTGCGTTAACTGGTCTGCTTTTGCCATCCTTACTGGCAACGCCTGGCAGTCGTGTGATCACCACGACGAGTCAGGCTCGTATGATGGGACGTGTTCGGTTTGATGATTTGCAGCGTAACCGGTCCTATAGCCGTTGGGAAGCTTATGGACAGAGTAAGCAGGCGAATCTCCTCTTTGCTTTTGAGTTGCAGATGCGTTTACATGCTACACATGCCGGGACTATTAGCGTGGCCGCGCATCCCGGCTATGCCAACACGAACTTGCAAAAGACCAGCGCAACTGAATCTCGTGCTCATATCGAGCGTTGGATGTATGCGAGTTTGGGATCGCTGGTGGGACAGAGTGCGCTGATGGGAACATTGCCACAACTGTATGCGGCTACATCTCCTGCCATCTCTGGTGGCGAACTGGTGGGTCCTGGTGGGCTGGGACATTTCCGAGGGTATCCCAGCGTGGATCAGAGTGCGCAACAGGAGTATAACCATCTGTTGGCCGAGCATCTGTGGAACGAATCGGTTGCTTTGACGGGCGTTGATTACGAAGCACTCGACACCTCTTCTGACATAACTAAGCCGCCAATTATGGGATAAGCACTTTTACTTTCTTCTTCATGCCCTGAAATGGGTCATCATGGTCTGTCAAACTTCGTTTGGCGCACCCACTCCCCACTCAGGGAGAGAGGAGAGAAGCGCGGTCCAGTCCCGGACCTCAGGCAGAGGGCTACCGCCCTCTGCACTCCTACTTCTCGTCCCCTTCAAGTGGCGTGTAACAGACCAACAGGGCTGCTCAAAAGTCGCGCTCTTCCCCGCCCACCCACCCTTTTTTGAATGGGAGGTGGTAGCGCGACCGCGCTGTCACCTCCCATCTTATTCTTCTGGGGAGGGGTCTGGCACTGCTGCGCAGTGACTTTTGAGAAACCCTGGACAGACCAATAAGGAGGATAGAGGTTTATTGCTTTTATCCTGGTAACGAGCGTGAATGTTCCATCATCGGAAGTCGGATAGAGCGTGGTTGAAAGGTCCGGCGGCCACTATTCTAGCGATGTGAGAGGAAGTATACATCAGCATGGTTCAAGAGTATATCGAGATTCGTGGCGCACGCGAGAACAATCTCAAGGATGTCTCGCTGAGGCTGCCCAAGCGCAAAATCACCATCTTTACCGGCGTGTCTGGTTCGGGGAAATCGTCAGTGGTCTTTGATACCATTGCCAACGAAGCACAAAGGCTGTTATTTGAGAATTTTAGCATGTTTATTCGTACTTTACTGCCGCGCTATCCGCAACCGGCTGCTGATGGGATTGAAAACTTGAGCATGGCAGTGATTGTTGACCAGAAGCGCCTGGGCGGTGGCTCGCAATCTACGTTAGGGACTGTTACTGACATTGCGCCGGTGCTACGCCTGATCTTTTCGCGACTCGGCAAACCGCACGTGGGTTACGCGAATGCCTTTTCCTTCAACGATCCTCAGGGCATGTGTCTGGAATGTAATGGGCTTGGCCGCAAGATCGGAGTTGACCCGGAAGCGCTCATTGACACAACAAAGTCCTTGAACGAGGGCGCTGTCATCGCGCCCGGATTGGTGGGCTGGGAGCGTGATCTCTATGTGAGTTCCGGCCTGTTTGATAATGACAAGAAGGTGGCCGATTATACGGCAGAGGAGTTGGATCTGTTGCTGTATAGCGACAGGAAACCAATGCCAGGGATGCCGATGAACAGGTACGAGGGCTTACTTTTCAAATTCAATCGGAAATTTATTGCGAGAGATATTCAAACGCTCTCAGAGCGAGTCCGACGTCAAGTTGAGCCTTTTTTGAAACTTGGTCCCTGCCCACTTTGCAAGGGTGCCCGGCTCAATCAAGCGGCACTGAGCTGTAAGATCAATGGATACACTATTGCCGAGCTGTCAGCGATGGAGGTTGATGAACTGCTGGAAGTGGTGAAAGCGTTTGAAGATCCGGCGGCGGCACCGATCGTTCGCACCCTGACCGAGCGGCTCCAGCATCTGGTGGATATTGGTCTGGAGTATCTGAGCCTGGATCGAGCAACCGATACGCTATCCGGGGGTGAAGCCCAGCGTGTCAAGATGGTCAAGCATCTCAATGGAAGCCTCGTGGATGTCATGTATATCTTTGACGAACCAAGTATCGGGCTGCACCCACGAGATGTCCACCGCTTGAACGAGCTCCTGGAGCAACTACGAGATAAAGGCAACACGGTGATTGTGGTGGAGCATGACCCGGATGTCATCAAAGGAGCCGACTACGTTGTGGATATGGGGCCGGATGCCGGGAGTGAAGGCGGTCGGGTTGTGTACGAAGGCAGCTACGCTGGCCTGCTTGAAGCTGATACCCTGACCGGCAACCATTTGCTCCACACAAGGCCGCTCAAGGAGGTATTCCGTCAGGCTACCGGCACCTTGCCAATTGTCCATGCCAGGGTCAACAACCTGAAGGATGTTAGCGTAGATATTCCCACCGGAGTATTGACTGTAATTACCGGCGTGGCCGGCTCGGGCAAGAGCTCACTGATCAAGGAAGCTTTTCTCCGCCAGCACCGGGATGCGGTTGTGATTGATCAATCGTCCCTGAGCACATCCAGTCGCTCCAATCCCGCGACCTATACAGGCATTATGGATGACGTGCGCAAGGCCTTCGCGTTGGCCAATCATGCCGATGCCGGTCTGTTTAGTTTTAACTCAAAGGGTGCCTGTTCCAATTGTCAGGGACTCGGCGTGACCTACACCGACCTTGGCTTTCTTGAGGGAGTCAAGCTTCCTTGCGAAGTGTGTGGTGGGAAGCGTTTTAAGGATGAGGTATTGGCCTACACCTTGAAGGGAAAATCCATTGCTGATGTGTTGAACATGACCATCCACCAGGCGCTGGAGTTTTTGAAGAGCAAAGAAGTGCAGCCAAAGCTCCAGGCTCTGAGCGATGTAGGCCTGAACTATCTGACCCTTGGTCAGCCCCTGAGTACCCTCTCTGGCGGCGAATGCCAGCGTTTGAAATTGGCCAGCGAACTCCACAAGCGGGGCAGCATCTATGTCATGGATGAGCCGACGAGCGGGCTGCACCTCTCGGATATTGGTCGCCTGCTGACTATCATGAACCGACTGGTGGATGGCGGAAATACAGTGATTGTGATTGAGCACCATCTGGATATCATTCGCAACGCCGATTGGGTGATTGATATGGGGCCAGAAGGTGGCAATAAGGGTGGTACAGTGATCTTTGAGGGTACACCAGGAGAACTGCTCAACGCTAAGCATTCGCTGACGAGTCAGTATCTGTGATAGACCCTCCATCCGCTCTTTGTCTTCTCAGTCGCCAACGGCCACTGAGGGAAAAGCGAGAAAAGACCTCTACTTTGAAACTTTGTTGGAGAGGGCGAACAGCCCCGCCCCCATGCTTTTTTGAGGGATTTCGGGCAAGGAGTGCAATGACTTGCCCGAAATCCCTCGTTTCTTTTTGAAAGGTTGAGCTTTGATGTCAGATCAAGAAAATGCCGCCGTAACTTACGGCCTTTCGTCTCAGGGGACAGTACGTGATCGCGTCGGCTTTGCGGTCGAGTCGAGAAATGCAGTCGATGCCGTGAACATAATACGCCAGGCAGAAGAGGCTGGCGTGCGGCAGGTCTGGATGACGCAAGGAGGTGCAGGGGCAGGCGATATACTGACCATCTTTGCCGCAGCAATCGCACAGACCAGGCACATTCGTATGGGTAGCGCGATTGTTTCTATCTATCCACGTCATCCTATGGTGATGGCGCAGCAGGCATTGACTTTGAACGACCTTGCTCCGCAGCGTTTGCGTCTGGGGATTGGGCCGAGTCATCGTCCGATCATCGAAGATATGTACGGCCTCTCCATGGAGGCCCCGCTGGCGCATCTGAAAGAGTACATGGAGATTTTGCGTGCAGTACTTCAGGAGGGAAAGGTCGATCATCAGGGGCGCTTCTTCAACGTTGCTATTCCTGCACAGCGTCCCTCTCCGTTGCCGCTGTTGATTTCGGCTCTGGGCAAAAAGGCTTTCCGTACAGCGGGCGAGATTGCCGATGGTGCTATTTCCTGGCTCTGTCCCGTGCCCTATCTGCTTGACTCTGCTCTACCAGAGTTGCGAGCGGGAGCGACGTCACGTCAGCGTCCAGCGCCGCCACTGGTCGCGCATATCCTGGTCGCTCTGTCCACCGACGAAGCCGCCGCCCAGGCAACATGTCGTCAGCGTCTCCAGGGTTACGCGAGACTGCCATTTTACGCCCACATGTTTGCTGAAGCGGGTTTTCCGGTTACAGAGGATGGATCGGGACTTGATGCTCTGGCCTCAACCCTGGTTGTGGCGGGGAATGCTACGACGGTACAGAGACGCTTGGAAGAACTGTTGGCAAGTGGCCTGGATGAACTGCTTGTCATGAGTTTGCCTGTAGCGGACAAGCTGAGGGAGCGCAGCGAACTGATTCAATTGATCGGTTCACTGCCCGATTAGTAAAAGAACATCTGAGTCACTCCTCATTTTGGCAAAATGAGCAAACGCTCTCGCTGGCGGTGTAGCCGCCAGCTTTTCAAGGAGAAATGGCTGAGTTTGGCAGCAGCAAAGCTGCTGCCAAACTCAGCCATTTCTCCTTTTCTCGGGGGGAGGGGGCAGAAAAGTGAGGGATGAGAGATGACTCATATGTTCTTTTACACAAAGTGAGGAACAACGGTCTGCACAAAGCGTTCAAGTGACTCAGGATCGAGAAAACGAAAAATAAAGTGAGTTACTCCTATCTCGCGAAACTGTTCCAGTTCCTGGATCACTTCTGCCCTATTGCCAGCAACGAAGTGTTTCTGATCATGTCTGACAACCTCGGAGGGATTTTCTGATACGCTGGCAGTGCTCAGATAGGTCAGTCGGATCTCAGCGGGATCGCGTCCGATTTTGGCGCAGTGCTCTTTAAGTCGTGCTACTTTATGTGCATAGACCTCAGTGGTGCAAGAATTAAAGTTCCACCAGTCTGCATGTCTGGCAACGATGGCCAGAGTTTTTTCCACGCCGCCGCCGCCGATCAGGAGTGGAATGGGAGAAGGTGGTAGTGGCTCGCAATAGGCCTCGTGAACCTGATAGTGTTTGCCCTCAAAGGTCGCTGGATGTGAGTTCCACATCCGTCTTACAATCAGAGCCGTTTCCTCCAACTCCTCCAGACGTGCACTGACGCTCGGGAAGGGATAGTTATAAGAACGGTATTCATCCTCTTTCCAGCCTGCACCGAGTCCCAGAATAAAGCGACCTCCGGTGAGCCACTGGAGATTGGCGGCCATTTTCGCGATCAGGGCCGGGTTGCGGTACGATTGACAGAGTACAAGTGTGCCCACGCGAAATTGAGGAAATTCGCCCGCAAAATAGCTTACCGTCGTCAGACATTCATGTGTGGCCTTCTCCCCAAATTGCAGATGATCCTCGGCCCAGAGAGTTGTGAAGCTCTGAGAGGCAATCTTGATCAGGCGACGATTATACGAAAACAACTCACTGGCGGGAAAGCTGTTTGGATATGGCTGGAGCATCAGACCAAATTCAATGGTGGAAGACATACTAGAAAACC
>DAOTTL010000552.1:0-9485 GCA_034438135.1 Ktedonobacteraceae bacterium
AAGAGCCGTTGACTGTTTGCCCGGAGTGCCAGGGAGCGATCAGGCGTATTCTGTTCCCAGCGGGAATAGTTTTTAAGGGTTCTGGTTTCTACAAGACCGACCATGCAAGTAACAGAGGAAGCGATGAGTCCGGTCAACAATCTGCCTCTGGTGAAGAGAAAGAGGTTGCCGCCAAAGCTGAAGGTGGAAGCGATAAGAAGGACAATAATGGAGGCGAGAGCAAAGCGGGCGGTAGTGAGGGCAAAGCTACTACGAAGCAAGAGAAGAAGACAAATAGTAGTGAGAGCAAAACCAGTGTAGCCGCAGACTAACTGGACTGAGAAGTAGAGATCAACAGGTTTTTGTTCTGTAAAGAAGCAGAGAAAAGAAAAGAGAAACCGATGAGCGAGTCAGCCTTCGCAGCGATCCAGCGTCGTCAGATAGAGATAGCGGTAGGTGAGTTATTGCTCAACTCGGATTACTATATGCGCCAGGAGATTGCCGAGCGATTACGCCATCTGATTGCTCACGCTGACCCCAGTATGGATCTTGCTAAACTAAGCGAGTCTGCGCGAGAAGAATTAGATGAATTGGGAATTTTATCCCTGAATACGTAGCAAAAAATTGAATAAGAGGCACAAAAGAGGCTACGCTCAGCGGTTTTTTTCAAAAACCGTCGAAAGCTTCGGTAAACCACCCAAAATTCCTATCACATGGCCCTGTTTTGGAAAAATACATAAGTGAGAAGGTATAGTTCTAGTATCAGTTGAGGTGAAAATTTCAGGAGAGTTAGGGAACCAGGGCATGCAACTACAAAAAGAGAACATGCAGGAAGAAGTTACAAGCGACCTGCAAGATCAAATTAGTGATTTAACGGCCACCACATTACTGTTAGAAGAAGAAATAGCGCAACTCAAGAGTGAACTGGCTCAAAAAGAGCGTTTCTCGGCCATGATTGCGCATGAATTAAGAAGTCCCCTCACTCCGATTATCAATTATGCACAAATTATTGCTCGTCCTAATCAGCGTCAGGAGACCATTGATCGTGGAAGCCAGATTATTATCAGTCAGGCCTGGCGGTTGGCGCGTATGGTCAAGGATCTGCTAGATGCCTCTCGTCTCTCTTCGGGTCAATTTACTTTGAAATGTAAGATTTGTGATCTTTCTAAGGTTCTCAGCGATGTTGTGGAACAGGCAAGACCGGTTGCTCCCTATCATAAATTTGAGCTAATCCTGCCTGATGAGTCGTTGGTGGGTAATTGGGACTATGATCGATTGCAGCAGGCAGCTGGAAACCTAGTGGATAATGCGATTAAATATTCTGATGAAGAGACAACGATTACGCTGCGTGCCGATCAGGTGGGGAATGTGGTGCGGGTGAGTATTCACAATGTGGGCATGAGTATTCCAAAGTCTCAGATTGATCAACTGTTTCGTCCTTTCTCCAGGTTACAGACGGTAGTGCCACAGGATGGCACTGGTCTGGGGTTGTTTATTACAAAATCAATTGTGGAGGCACATAAGGGTACCCTGAGGCTGGAAGAGTTGGCTGAGGGAGAGGGTACGACTTTTTCGTTTGATCTGCCTCTTTAAACATGAGCGAAAAGAGACCTCTGGAAGGCAACTATAGCTGCCTTCCAGAGGTCTCTTTTCGCTCTTTTTTGCTCTTTTTTAGCTCCTGGCTGTTCTTTGCGGGGTTGTGCTGACCTATAGGGGTGAGGATGCCAGTGCTGGCGATAAGTGTACCGACGATCCCGATAATACAGAGTACTGTGGTGGCTCCCAGACGACCAGTCAGGGCCGTGAAGATGGCGGCTCCCAGGGGAGCAGGAGCAGATGTAAGAGTCCAGAAAGCCGAAGTGACACGACCAAGTAGATAGTCAGGCGTAATCTTCTGGCGCAGTGAGATCGAACTGATACCAGAGAGGGTTGATGTGAAGGTGAAGAGGATGGTTATGCCGGAGATGAGCAGGGCATTTGTGGTGAGACCAAGCAAGGTGATCGCCAGAAACTGGAGGATGGAACTACCCAGCCAGCAGATGGCAAAGCCCCAACGTCGGAGTAATCGCGGGGCAGTCAATCCAGCTATGACCCCGCCGATGCTGGCGAGTCCGAAGACGATCCCTACCGTGCTATCGCTCTGACCAAGGTCATGTTTGATATGGAAAATGAAAATGTCGAGTGCTCCGGCGAGGAGGAGACCGCTGAGGGAGAGGAGGATTGTGAGCGCACGCATGACGGGTATGCGCCAGAGGAAGTCCAGTCCGGCTAGAAATTCTCGCTGGAAGTTTTGAGTGGGCCGGAGCGTCAATGGTTGTGTGGCAAGGTCCTGAATCTCGTGCTCCAACAGATCCAGTGGCGAGACGTGAGAGACGGTTCGCAAACGGATGAGGAGAATGGAAAGGGCGGAGATGGCAAATGAGAGGGCATCGAAGAGGATAGCCAGGGTTGGACCAAACAGGCTGGAAATGAGACCCGCCAGAACGGGTCCAAGAATAAACGCGCTGGCAACCGTGGTCTGAAGACGGCTATTGGCTTCGTTGAGTTGGTCGGGATCGACGAGATTGGAGATCGCGGCAATATATGTGACCTGGAAGATCATTCCCACGCAGGAGCCGAGCGCCGCTACTATATAGATCAGCCAGATCTGTGGACCCACGAGCCACCAGCCAAATGGAATAGAGAAATATAGCAATGCACGCAGTACATCGCAGAGGATCATCAAACGACGACGGTCCAATCGATCAGCCAGCCAACCAGCGAAAATCCCACTGATAACCTGTCCCACACCCATAATGGCTGTGACCAGGCCCATCTGAATTACCGAGCCAGTTACGTGGAGGACGAGCAGGGGCATGGCGACGGTTGTAAAGGCATCTCCTAGAACTGAGAGCGTTTGACCAATCCAGAAGGTTGTGAAGTGACGATTGTGCCAGAGTCTCGCTCCAGGTGTGCTCTGACGCATAGAAGATGTGGGTAGTGGTCTGGTAGTTTGTTGATCCAACTCCTGTTCTGTTGGGTCTTTTGTAGGCATAATATTTCTTCTTCCTGAAATACTCCTGATACCCTTGATTTTGTCATCCCGTTATCAAGGATGTCTGGCGGAAAGATAGAGCTACGATAAAGCATATGGAAGAGATATTCAGGACTGTAGTATGGCCACATCTACCCCATCCCATTGCCCTGGCTAGCAAGAAGCCTGTTTTATATGCTCCAGTGTTGTTAACAATGATAGTGTACGGATTCTCTTTCAAACTTACAAGGTTGCGGGTGCTTTTTTAGTCGCTTGCGGCGACAACACTACGGAGAAAAGGATGAGTTTTCAAACAGCGAAGCTGTTTGAAAACTCATCCTTTTCTCCTGAATATCTCTTGTTGATCAGCAGGCGTCTACAGCTACTTTACCTGTCGTTGCATCCCAGATAATCGAGCCATGCTGGAACGTTTGCTGATAGTAGGTATCGCTGCTCAGGCCAGGATCCGTGTCCTGTTTCAGGCTGGAGGTAGGATAGCCATGGCAGCCGGTCGCGCCTTTATCTTGCAGGTAACGTGTCCAGACGCTACCAAAGACCCAATAGATGTTGCTGGAGCCATTAGCCATCATCAGTGCGCCTGATTTAAAGCTTCCGCCGTCCATAGTTTGTAGTATACCGTTGCCCAGACGAGAGACTGCCGCACCCCGGCCCGTATCCACAGGCAGACCTACAATCACTTCGCCGCCTGCTTGATTATAGAAAGTCTGAAACTCGCCAGTAATCTTTCCGGTAGGAGCGCCCTGACCAACCCAGGAGCGATCAAACGTTCCTGGAGTCCAGTCAGGGATGGTACAGGTCACGCAGCTCACAAAATTATCTGATGTGCCCTGAAAATCCTGCTGAGGCGGGAGCAGAGCTGTATCAAGTGAGGGCAGGTATCTGGAAGTGGAGCTTTGAGGGTGTGCCGCAAAGTACCAGACGTACTCCTCATAGATTGAGCGGAAAGGTGCACCTGGATACCAGTGAGCATAGGAAGTAGAAGGGATATCGGCGGGATTGTTGCCATAGGAACCGTTATAGGCCCAGACTGCGAAAAACCAGTGATTAGCCTTAAAGGGGTCATTGAAGTCAGTTGTTGAAATGACGCCTGCTGAGCCATTCCAGGCATTGATCAGCGCCTGAGCGCCTGTTCCGACATTATAGGCCTGGTCATTTTCTACTGTCAGATAATCGCTACGGCAGTTCTGGGCTTGCTGGCATTGTGGGGGCATGCCCCAGGTTTGTTGGTACTCGCCCCAACCGCCGTCCCAGCTTTTCACAGGAGAGCCAATCGCCTCACCACTTACGTTGTAATCGGGTGCATTAAACTGATGCCAGTTACTCTCAGTATAGGCCACGCCATGCATGATGGCCGCAGAGACATGGGGTGGATCGTTCAGACCATCGGCGCAGTTTCCATAGCACATACCCGGTAGCGAGGGACCGTCAGCCAGGAGGTTCGCGTGTGCCTCTATCATCCACTGGTCCTGTTGATAGATACTGGCATTCCTCATGCTCCCATCCGACGTAGCGGGCAGCGCAAACGCCTGCTGCATAACATTCTGGGGAACCGCGTGAACGCTCTGGAGCGTTTTGTGAGAGGTCCAGAATGTCTGGACCAATTGTCCGCCCGCAGGTAGGGTCAATCTCTGGCTTGCGCCTGTCTGCTGATCCTTCAAAAGCAGCGTTTCTTGTTGAGGAACATTGGGAATTCCTCGCGCCGTCAGGTCAGCGCGAATCGCATTGACATATGACATCACCAGAACTTTTCCATCCGCTGAACGGGTCAGCGGTGAAAGGCCGGTACCATAGGGCGTAGTTGCAAAGGGTGGGTACACATTGTTCCGGAACTGACCGTGCAGGCTGAAGCGCATCTGTATTGTGCGCATAGGGTGCCAGGAGAGCACACGCATGCAATCAACTGACATACCATCTTTGCTAAGTCCCAGAATATTGCCCGGTAAAATATCCGCAGGCAGAGTCATCAAATGCTGTGGTAACTGGGAGGAACTGGCTGAACTGCGCAAGCTTACCAGCTGGACTGGTTCATGAGATGCAGCTACACTCATAATCACATTATTCTCTCGATCTACACCCACAAGTTGACGAGTAGAACCATCAAAAGGGTATCGCCAGAGCACGCGATTATTTCTCTTCAGGTCTACGCGATGGATCTCCTCCGTTCCACGGATCACAAGAGGGCTTTTGTGGGACTCGTCACCAGTTTTTCGGGAAAGAGGTTGTGTTTCTTGAATAAGAGTACCTGTATGATAGTAGAGAGCTGAGCCGTCAGGTGACCAGACAGGCTGGTCCGCCTGTGCTACATTATGAGGAACTAGCGACCGACGAGACTGACCGTCAGTTGTTAGAATATCCAGACTTGCCCCAGAAAGATTAGCAGTAGCGCCAGCGCTCGTTGGTGTCAGTAGCGCCAGGTGATCTCCCTTTGGTGAGGGATAAAAAATAGGTGTACGCGTCATCGAGATGCTTCCAGCGATATCGCGCTGGACAACAATTACAGGAATATTGACATTCAAATTAGTAGAAGAGGCACGGTAGACTATAAGAGGTCCATTTGGATTTTTTACGCTACTAAAAGCGAGAGTATAGATCAGATCGTATTTATGATCGCTCCATCTGCCAGCTGTGATGAGCATTCTGTTCGATTGTTGCTGCTGCGCGTGAGTAACCGGATGAAGCGGCCAGGTAATGGCCGCCGGAAGTGTCAGAAGCAGCAGGAGCGGAAGAAGTTTTTCCCATTTCAAATTGTGTATATGTATTTTGTGTTGGGAATAATTGGATTCAAGCATATCTTCAAGCACCTCCAGAATCAGCATACACGCCTGCACCAAAGTATGAGTTAGCTTTGCTATGCATGCTGCCCCCTCACAAGTAAACGTTTCTTGTCGATTTGCTGCATCAGCCTGGCAGGTCACCTCACCTCACTCAAAAAATATGAGTCATCCCTCATTTTTCCAAAATGAGCAAACGCTCTTTCCTGCGGCTGCACCGCCATCTTTTAAGAAGAAATGGCTGAGTTTTCAGGCAGCTAATCTGCCTGAAAACTCAGCCATTTCTTATGTCTTGGAGGGGAGGGACGGCTTTGCAGGCCGCAGAAAAATGAGGGATGACTCATATTTTTCTTCTCTGTCGCCGAAGGCGATAAATGACGTATGGGTCTTGCCCGTGTTCAGTTAAATAGCTATAATGATTTTCACAGGAAGCAAAAGAAACGCATATGCAGGTTTTTTCATAGAGAGCATAGAAAAGCAGGAAAGTTGGGAGAGGCGTATCTATCTTGATGGGGTCTTTTGACAAAACAATTCAGGAGAGCAGATCAACAAATCTCTCCTTGGAGAGCCGGTTTGATATACCGAATTTCCTTGTTAAAACTCTCAAGAGAGCGGATTGTATGGAGGGAATAGAATTCCTGCCTTCGAGAAAAAGAGCACGAGAAATGCCTAAAAACGAGGTTAAAAAGCATTGAAACGTTCACATCTAGCGCGAGAGGTAATCGAAACGATAGCTCTTGCCATTTTAATTTTCCTGGCCATCCATTTCACTGTTCAAACGTACCAGATTAGTGGTCCCAGCATGCAAAATACACTCCATGATGGCCAGTTTGTTCTGGTCAACAAAGTAGCTTACCTCTTTCATGTACCTGAACGAGGTGATGTCATCGTTCTGCACGAACCAGATCAGCCGAGCCGAGATCTCATCAAACGTGTCATTGGTTTGCCAGGTGACACCATTCGTCTGGACAGCACCGATGTTACAATTAATGGAGTGCAATTAAACGAGCCATATATCACCCAAAAACATAACTATGTCGCGGAAACCGTGACCGTCCCAGCTAACGACTACTTTGTCATGGGAGATAACAGACCAATCAGTCTGGACTCGCGCTCTTTTGGGTTTGTGCCCAAAAGCTATATAGTCGGCAAAGCAATTTTAGTCCTCTGGCCGTTGAGTCAATGGCAATCACTAAATACGTACCAGTCTGTTTACGCAGGTATAAAATGAAGGAGCCAGTTGCAATGCGTGATCGAGAGCAAGAATATCCCAGTCATCAGTCGGGGTCACGTGAGTATAGTAACCACGATCCATCTGAAGTTGATGCTGAGAGTGAGGGAGATATGACAGACTGGGATAGCATACACCAGCCTTCGAGCGCTACCAACTCACAACTGCCACAAGGGTATGTATGGAAGGCGCTGCTGATCGGGGTGATTGCTGGCATACTCGCCTCCGCGCAGGGAGTAATTATCATCCTGGCAAACTCCCAGGTTTACCTTAATGCAAATCGATCTATTAACAGTGCCAGTGCGCCTCTTGGACCTGCTCTTACCATTCTAGGATTGACAGCCCTGAGTGTCATTATCAGTGCCATAATCTATTTTATTGGCGGCCTGATCACTGGTCGGATTGTTGTGCGTCGTCGTTGGGCCTTTTTCGGTGGGTTCGCAGGAGGGGTCGTCAGTTCAATTATTGGAGCCATCCTCAAACTCATTCCCTCCTATCCTAATGCTGGCAACACAGGCTTTAGTGGGGGACTGCTGGGGGTCGGCGGCGGACTTATAGCGCTTATTATTGGTCTGATCATTCTTGGGGTGCTTGCAGGCCTTGTGAGTCTCTTCGGAGCCTGGCTGACTACCCGGCATCATCCTTACTACTTCGGGTACACCGAATAAGCGTACTCAGATTAGCAAAAAAAACAGAGCGAGCAGTCTGGATGGGAGAAGTTCTCCGTCCGGGCCGCTCGCCTGGGGGTTTTCTACGAATGGTTACTCAACAGTCACAGACTGCATAACATCTCCGACGCGGATACTTTGTACAACATCCAGGCCAGAAATCGTATCTCCGAAGATTGTATAGCTTGAAGGTAGGGTGGGCTGATCCTCCAGGCAGATGAAAAACTGGCTTCCATTGGTATTGGGGCCGGCATTTGCCATCGCCACGGTGCCAGCACGATATGGGCGTTTCACAGGCTCATCCTGGAACTTATAGCCAGGTCCGCCGGTTCCGTTGCCCGACGGATCGCCGCCTTGAATAACGAACTTAGGGACCACACGATGGAACTTTAGACCGTCATAATAGCCATCGCGGGCCAGGACTACAAAATTGTTTACCGTTATAGGGGCCTCGGCAGGATTCAGTTCAAGCTTAATATCGCCTTTATTTGTCTTGATTGTGACTTTATATGTGCGATTTGTCTCAATCTGCATCGGCTGAGGTTCTCTGTACTGTTTTGGCATATTACTTCCTTTCGCGATTTACTATACCCGCCTTATGGGTTAACTGCAACTACAACCACAGAATTTAGGATATCTGGCGTGATGCTTTTGGACGCAGTAGTGTCTCCAGGACCCTGGATCTTCTTTGCGATATTCATGCCCACAATAACGTGTCCAAAAAGATTATACTTCTTGGTCAATGTTTTTGTGTCGTTTACGGTACAAATGAAGAACTGGCTGCCGTTGGTATTCGTCCCACTGTTGGCCATCGCTACACAGCCCTCGTTATAATCACCCTTTACCGTCTCATCGTTAAATTTGTAGCCGGGTCCGCCAGTGTTGTCGCCCTTGGGGTCGCCTGTTTGAATAACAAAATTAGGCACAACACGGGAGAACTTCAACCCATCATAGAAATGGTGTTGGGCCAGAAAGACAAAATTATTGACCGTAACGGGCGCGATACTGGGGTCTAATTCCAGCACCACCAATCCTCGACTTGTATTCAGACCAGCGCAATAGACCTTTGTGGTGTCAATTGTCATCGCCGGAGCTTTCGAGTACGTGTGCTGAATCTTATTGAATTGCGCAGTTGTGGGAGCTGCGGCAGTGTTCGTTACCTGTTTTGTCACAGTGCTGGTTGAGCAGGGTGAAGTAGCAACTGTCGTAGCTGTTGCACGCGCTTCTACAACCGTCGCAGTCGCTTTAACATTCACAGGCGGCGGAGGAGCGAATGGACCGATGTGGTAGTAGTAGAGTGAGCCCACGCTTGCCGCAATGAGCAGCACTCCCAGAATCACCGCCCAGGGGTAGCGTCCAATTCCTCTTGCCTGGCGTTTTGCTTTGCTAGAGGAGCGCTTACTTGGCGTTGCTACCACTAGTTTTGGTAGTTCGCTCTCATGGGCTTTTGCTATCCTGGCCGCCCTTTTAGTTGCGGCTCTCTTTGTCGCTTTAGGCATGGGGTACGCAATAACTCCTTCTTTTGTATTGAAAAGTATGATAGGGCCCCCATCAACAGCGCGGATAAGCACCATTCAGGAGCTTCACAAACTGTCAAAATCCCTTGGGTGGCCAGCAAGTACGTGATCTGCGCCTTATAATAACCCGCTCGCTTAATTGGGTCAAGCCCTTCTAATTAAAGCTCAGAGGTTTGCAAAAGTTGTTCGGTCTGTATAGCAGGCCGCCTCCTTACATGTAGAGGTATTTTGCCGATCTGCTGCATCGGCCTGGCAGGCCACCTCAACCCATTTAAAAAAGAGCAG
>DAOTTL010000553.1:0-5446 GCA_034438135.1 Ktedonobacteraceae bacterium
GGCGGCGCAGCCGCCAGAAAAAATGCGCCCAGCAGGATTTGAACCTGCGACCTGCCGCTTAGAAGGCGGATGCTCTATCCACTGAGCTATGAGCGCATACAATATAAAAACTGTGCCAGTTTTCGCGTTTCTATCATATCAATTTCTCCTGCTAGCCGTCAAGTGGTAAAAATTGTCTCTCACGGCCATTTCATTCTCGTGCAGAACCCCTCCCCGATGCAAAAAGATGGGCCTGGAAGGGCGGCTGCGAAAGCCACCGCCCTTCCAGGCTCATGTTGGAAAAATGAGGGATAACTCTCATTTTAAGAGCAAATGACAGCCTCGGCGCTCCGCCGAGGCTGTCATTTGCTCTTAAAGATGTCATTTTCTTGCTGGGCTTTTGAAACTTGCTATGCTGACTATACGTGTAAGAAGTAGAGAGTAAACAGGTAATCATTGGAGTTATATCAACACATGAATACACCTTCAACAATAAAGAAATGGCTAGATCTGCGTGGTATGGCAGTCGTTGCCCTGACCGAGGGAAAAAAAGTCGGTACTTTTGAGGACTTTTATTTCGAGCCTACTACACATTTGATTTATGCTCTAGGCGTTAAAACAGGATTTATGGGCCACAAAATCTTACCTGTTGCTCAGATTAGTACAGTAGGTGAAGATGCTATTACAACTGCCAGTGAAGAAGATCTACAAGATAAGTCGGCGGATGAAAAACTGAGTACAATGCTACCAGCCGAAATCTTACGTTCTTACAAGGTTATGGGTGCCAGCGGCACGCTGGTTGGTACACTTGGCAATATTCTCATCGATGTCAGTGTGCCTACGCAACTTCACGTGACTGGCTTTGAGCTATCAGGTGGTTTGCGGGAACGTATAACTGGTAAATACGATATATTCACCATCGGGCAGGTTCTCAGCTATGGTCGAGATGTCTTAATCATCTCTGATGAAGAGGCTAAGGAACTTAGCCAATAGCGTGCAAACAAAAAAACGTCTGTTTTCTTCCAATCCTACCCGGAAGAAAAGAAGTGGGCTGAAGTGGCGTACCGCGCTACTTCAGCCCACTTCTTTTCTTCCTATCATTGTGTCTGGCTTGTTCTTGCGACAATGGAGCGCAGATCCATTTCCTCTAACTCTTTCTTTTTGCTCAGCATTCCTTTGGCCATCTCGAATGCCAGTCGCAGTTGCTCTTTATCCAGACTATACCCCATCTCCTTCAACTGCATATCAAGCGCAGCCCGGCCTGAGAGTTTGCCCATGTGGATGCGGCGGTCAGAAGCGGTCAGACCTATGGATTCGGGTGTCATGATCTCATAGGTACGCACATCTTTGATTACCCCATCCTGATGAATACCACCTGCATGCGAAAAGGCATTTTTGCCGACAATTGGCTTATTCCATTGAATGGGCATACCTGAAATTTGCGCGATTAGACGGCTGGCCTCTATGATTTTCGTTGTTTCTACATGGGTTGCCAATCCTAAATCCGCCGAGCGCGTATGCAAGGCCATCACTATCTCTTCACTGGCCGCGTTCCCGACTCGTTCTCCCATTCCGTTCATACAAGTATCTACCCGCTCAGCACCGTTGCGTAGACCCTCCAGGGCATTCGCAACTGCCAGTCCAAGGTCGTTATGACAGTGCACTGAGATACGAAGAGCTGGAAAAGCTTGCTTGACCTCAGCTACGAGCTGTCCAAATTCCCAGGGTAGCGCGTATCCCACTGTGTCACAGAGTGTCACAAACCGCACTCCCTCTTTCATCAGGGCCTCACAGACCTCTAGCAGAAAATCATGCTCGGTTCTTGTCGTATCCTCAAGAGCAAAATCCACGTTTTCAGTGTAGGTCCGTGCATGAGCGACGGCAGTACGCGCCATTTCCAATACCTCTGCACGCGTTTTCCCTAACTTTACCTGTCGATGAATTGGTGAAACACTTATAAAAGGCTCGATAGCTGATCTTTGGGCTATTTTGACCGCTTCCCATGCCCGATCGATATCTCCAAAATGAGTACGCGCAATGGCGCAAATCTCTGCATTTTCCACTTTTGCGGCAATTAAACTCACAGCTTCAAATTCACCTGGCGAAGAGATGGGAAAACCACAGTCGAGGGTGTCGAAACCCATGTTGGCCAGGGCTTGAGCTATTGCCAATTTTTCTTTGGGAAAGTAATTTACACCTGGGGTCTGTTCACCGTCACGAAGCGTTGTTTCGTAGAATTGAATGATGCGGGGATTTTCTGTTGACATTTGTGATCGTACCTTTCTGCGTCTTTGCAGTTCACAACGAATGCTGAAAAAGGAGGAAGAACTAAATGATCTCCTCTGTCTGGTTGATATATCTCTGGCGGGTGCCCTGACCGAAACATCTTTGTTTCGGTACGGCAGGGGTCATGTGTTCTTTCACACTCTTCAAATTATACGCATTGTATGCCGTTATTGCAAACACAAGCCATTTTTTCTCGGGGTGGGATCTGGCCCTCACAGGACTCTGTTGCCGAAGGCAATTCGTAGGCGCATGGCCCCACCCCAGGCTTTTTTGAGGTATTTCAGGCAGGGCGTGCAACACTCTGCCCGAAATACCTCTTTTATTTCTTTGTAGTAGGGTGATTTCGATTAGTAAAAGACTTCGGCACCTGAGTAATTACCATCCCTCACTTTTCTGCGGCTTGCAATGCCGCCCCTACTTACCCCGAGAAAAGGGAGAAAGGGCTGAGTTTGGCAGCAGCAAAGCTGCTGCCAAACTCAGCCCTTTCTCCCTGAAAAGCTGGCGGAGCAGCCGCCAGCAAGAGCGTTTGCTCATTTTGCCAAAATGAGGGATGACTCATGAAGAGCGAGTAAGTGCATCTGACCTCCATCAGGAATAAGAGGGGGGAGCATCAGTTGCCTTTGCTCCCCAGGAGGAATCAGGTACCTTCGAAAGTGTATAATCCAGTGTTCCGCCATTTGCGATAAATGCCGGTGGCAGCCAGGGATGGGTGCTGAGTTGACCATTGACCCTGAGCGACTGTACATAATATGTATTGGCTGCTGCCTCAGGTGCTGATATGCGGATGGTCTGACCTCCCGAACGATAGACTGTAATATTTGGAAAGAGAGGACTGGCCAGTGCCAGGTTAGCCGTTCCCGGTGTCTCAGGGTACATGCCCATAGCCGCAAATACGTACCATGAGGACATTTCTCCCAGATCGTCGTTGCCTGCCAGCCCATCTGGTACAGGTTGGTAGAGATTGTTTACAATCTGACGCACCACACGCTGGGTCTTGTAAGGCGCACCTGCATAATCATACTCCCAGGGTGCCTCAATACTTGGCTCGTTTCCCATAAATGCGTATGAAGCGTGCAAGCCAACATTCAGTTGCGCAAAAAATGTATCGAGTCGTTCCACTGCTCTGGCATTGCCTCCCATTGTTTGAAAAAGGCCACGCAGGTTGAATGGAACCATCCATGTGTATTGAGCACTATTCCCTTCAACCCAATCATTGTCACTTATCGCATGAAACGTCTCAGGAAAGGAACCATCTATGGCCCTGGGTTCAAGATAGCCCGTCGTTGGATGAAAGAGGTTTCGCCAGTCCTGCGCCCTCTGTACAAATTGTTGTTCACTCTTTTCATCCCCCAGCAAGCCAGCAAAAGCTCCAATCGCAAAATCAGCAGTATCATACTCCAGGGTTGTAGATGCTGAACCATAAAAATTGCAGCAGGCATATGATCCATTCGTCGGCTCATAACCGGGCGAGTCCATGTAGGCCAGTCCTGGGCGCTCGCGATTGGGGCGCGTGGCCTGAGTAATCATAGCCGCTAGAGCTGAGGTGCTATCAAAATCTGTTCCACCGAACGCGTAGATATCCGCAATAATCGCATCAGCTGGATCACCTACCTGAACATAGGTCTCCTGGTTCGCCACGGACCATTTCGGCAGATAGCCGCTTTGAGCATAATCATTGACCAGTGATTGAGCCATATCGCTGGCCCGTGCAGGGTCCAGCAGGGTGATTAACTGTACCTCTGAACGATAGATATCCCAGCCTGAAAAATTTGTATACATAGTATGTCCATAAGGCATGACGTGGATACGCCGATCGGAACCTAGATACTCTCCGTTCGCATCCGAAAAGCTACTTGGAAAGAGTAATGCGTGATAGAGTGCGGTATAAAAAGTCTGACTCTGCTCTGATGTACCGCCAGAAATGTTGATCTCACTCAAGAGCTGATTCCAGGAGGTAGTAATCTGATGATGTACTACCTCAAAGTTGTCTGATGGATTCTCCAGAAGAACATTTGCTTCAGCATTGGCCACGCTGACAAAAGATACCCCTACCCTCACATTGATAGCACTCTGTTTCCGCGTATCAAACGTCACATACGCGCCCGCTTTTGAACCTGTCGCAGCGGTTCCAGAGGGAGTTAGCTTCTCGTTATGCCAGACTCCCTGAGACAGAAATGGCTGGCTAAACTGTGCCCAGAAATATACACGGTATGTATTGTACTGTGTATAACAAAAACGACCACTTTCCGCCCAGCCTGAAATGGTATCATCTCCAATGACGACCTGGGATGTACTGACCGGATTCAATGATGCAGAGACGTTCACCAGCATGCTGGCTATCTTTCCCTGCGGATACACAAAACGACCGGCCCCACTTCTCTGGGTGACACTGAGATCGGTCTCCACTCCGTTGTCCAGGTGCACAGTATAGAAGCCTGCCTGGGCATGTTCATTTAAATGGGAAAATGTTGAGGTATATTGCTTTGCATCGCTTCCAGGTGAGCTGGTCACTTCACCCGTATAGGGCATAAAGGGGATATCTCCATACTGACTACAGCCTGCACCGCTCAGGTGCGTTAAACTAAATCCCCTCATACGATCGTCGCTGTACTTATAACCCCCATATGCATAACTTACTGTATCGGGACTCCACTGCACCATCCCAAATGGCGCGTCCGCTCCTGGAAAAGTCTCACCACCACTGTATGCAGGCGGCAAACTTTTCTGCTCACCCGTTCCGATCAGCGGATTCACTTGTGTTGCTAGATAGCTATTCACCCTATTGGTGAGCACACTCTCAGCTTTTATCCGCACAATACTTCCATCGGTCAGAAAGAATAACCTGACCTCCAACAATACTATCAACCCAAGGGCAATAACCAGGACAGGATATTTTATCTGTCGCACAAGCTGCATGCTTGTTCCTTCCATATTTCACTGTACACTACCACCTTCTTTCATTATAACGCTTTTTTCAGGAAGGTAGAACTTTCTCATGCTAGAGAACGGGACTTCGCAAATGTTGCTTCTTTCCCCGCCTACCCACCCCTTTGGATGGACGGTGGCAGCGCGTTCGCGCTGCCACCGTCCATCTTTTGCTCCTGGGGATGGGGCCTGGTCCTCACAGGACTCTGTTGCCGAAGGCGATTCGCGGGCGAATGGTCCCGCCCCCCATGCTTTT
>DAOTTL010000554.1:0-5483 GCA_034438135.1 Ktedonobacteraceae bacterium
GCTTCTCTCTTTCGACGATTTCTCTTCATTAGAAGCAGCCGCCCAGAGTCTGCCAAAACAAGAGTTAGCGGATTGGTTCTATCTGCCAGTTTGGAAGCGCACAATCTCTTTACCCACGGCGACAGACCTGGCAGCCAATGTCTGGCTGATATTTGCTGACACCTGTGGGATTGCTCGCCAGCTACAAGAGCGTTTGCTGAGCCTGGGACAAACTGTTGTGCTGGTCACGCCAGGACACGGTTTTGACTGCCTGAGTGAGTGGCAGTATTCCATTCGTCCTGCTACAGGCTCTGATTATAGAAACCTGCTCGAAACGCTAACGTGTGAAGCGAAGAAGCCTGACCATATTATTCACCTCTGGACTGTCACTGCCTCTGATCCGCAGGGGGCCGAAATGTTGGCAAAGGGCTTTGACAGTTTACTCTGTCTGACGCAGGCGCTTCATGACCTTGCTCTGGATGAACTCCAGATCCATGTTGTCTCGAATGACATGCAAGATGTCACAGGAAATGAAGTGATATGTCCCGAGAAAGCGACCGTTATTGGTCCCTGCCTCGCCATTCCATTAGAGTATCCGTCACTGAAATGCCATAGCATTGATATTTCGTTGACCCACGTAGACATAGCCTCGCTGGTGGAGTGTCTCTTGAGTGAGTTTTGTGTACATGGGGAGAAACAAGAGTCGATGATTGCCCTGCGGGGCCTTCATCGTTGGAAGCAGGCTATGGAACCTGTGCATTTAGCGGCAGATATTCCGACAAAACGCCTGCGCCAGGAAGGCGTGTATCTGATCACTGGCGGTCTGGGTGGCATTGGTCTGGCTATGGCTGAGTATCTTGCTCAAACAGTCAGTGCTCGCCTGGTACTTGTCGGACGTTCTCCCCTCCCAGCGTGTGAGGACTGGCCCAAATTGCTCGCGGAAAAGGATTGTCCGGATGGGATCAGGCATAAACTTCAGATACTTCAACATCTGCAAGAGATGGGCAGCCAGCTACTTATTGTAACTGCCGATGTCTCAGATGAAGGACAGATGCAAGAGGTTATTCGGCAAACGGTCGCGAAATTTGGCACCCTTCATGGAGTTTTGCATACAGCGGGTGTACCGGGCGCTGGTTTAATGCAGATGAAAACAGTCACGCAAGCGCACGAAGTATTTGCTCCTAAAGTGTTGGGAACACGGGTATTAGAGCGTGTTCTCTCAGCGCTCTCATTGGACTTTCTGCTTCTCTGTTCATCTACGACATCCTTTACCAGTGGCGGCTTTGGACAGGTCGATTACTGTGCGGCCAATGCCTTTTTAGATGCCTTTGCCCATCTGCCAGCGCCTCAGCATCTAGGCACAGTTATCTCGGTCAACTGGAGCGAGTGGCAGTGGAATGCCTGGGAGGCGGGTTTAGCAGGATATGATCAAAGAACTCAGCAGTTTTTTAGAGAGAACCGCCGCCGTTTTGGGATCTCTTTCGCGGAAGGCATGGAGGCGCTGCGACGCATCCTCTCCTCCAGTCAATCTCAACTGATAGTTGCAACACAGGACTTTCAGTTGAGCCTGGAATTGGGCAAATCATTTCTGGCGGCCTCTCCTCTTAAGGGCTTGCAGAAAGCTCATCTGGCGAACGAGAGGTATCCGCGTCCAACGCTGAGCAATTCATATAGTGAACCGCAAACTGCGACCGAGCAGAAGTTGGCAACGATCTGGGAGGAGCGTCTTGGGATTGCGGGTATTGGAACTCAAGATAACTTTTTTGAGCTCGGGGGAAATTCGCTCATCGGCCTTGACGTGATTGCGCGTACACGCAGATATTTGAATATCGATACGCTGCCTGCCTATGTCCTGTATGAAGCTCCCACTATTGGCTCAATGGCTGAACTGCTGACACAGCTTCAGCAGGGACAGGAGGAAAGGAGCAATGAGTGGCAGATGCGTGGGGGAAAGAGGCGTGAAAACTTGAAGCGTCGTCTGCATACAACAAAAACGAAGAGATAGAAAGAGGAGTCATGCAAATGAATCACTCGTATGGCGAAGAGTATGCCACAACGCTGGCTATTGTTGGGACATCAGGCCGTTTCCCCGCTGCACAGAATGTCGAGACTTTCTGGCAAAATATCCTGCATAAAGTTAAATCCATTCGTACTTTCTCGGATGAAGAGGTGCTTGCATCGGGCGTTGATCCTGCAATCCTGAAACAGCCTAATTTTGTGAAAGCAGGAGCAGTTCTCAACGATATCTCGCTCTTCGATGCCGGTTTTTTTGGCTACACGCCCCGTGAAGCTGATTTAATGGATCCTCAACATCGACTCTTCCTTGAGTGTAGCTGGGAGGCGCTTGAACTGGCTGGCTATGCCACAGAAAACTATGAGGGATTGGTTGGAGTCTTCGCCGGGTCAGGCTTTTGCAGCTATATGGTGAAGAATATGTTTGAGTATCCCAATTTTATGGAAACCTTTGGTAAACTCCAGGTTGCCGGTGGCAATGAACGGGATTCACTCGCCTCGACAGTCTCCTACAAACTGAATTTGAAAGGCCCGAGCATCTCCGTTCAAACTTTCTGTTCTACGTCGCTTGTTGCGGTCCATCTTGCCTGCCAGAGCCTCCTTAATTATGACTGTGATATCGCACTGGCGGGCGGTGTCGCGATTAACATACCCCAGGAGTACGGCTATCTCTATGAAGAGGGCAGTATCCTGTCACCTGATGGAGAGTGTCGTACCTTCGATGTCAGGGCGCAGGGCAGTGTCATGGGCGATGGAGTCGCGGTCGTAGCGCTCAAGCGCCTGGAAGATGCTTTGCAGGATAACGATACTATTTATGCTCTGATTCGTGGCTCTGCCGTCAATAATGATGGCAATGTGCGTGCTAACTACGCAGCGCCGGGCCTTATGGGCCAATCAAGTGTCATTTCCGCCGCACTTGGAAATGCGGATATTGATATAGAAACGATCGGTTACATTGAAGCGCATGGCACCGGTACCTCTCTGGGCGATGCGATTGAACTGGCTGCAATGATCAAAGCCTTTGCTGCCACAGAGAAAAAGCAGTACTGTGCGATTGGTTCGGTCAAACCTAACATCGGCCATCTTGATCGCGCCTCTGGGGTGACCGGACTCATAAAAGCTTCCCTTGCGTTGTATAACAAGGTGCTCCCGCCCAGCCTCAATTTCGAGCGAACCGGTAGCGATATTCATCTGGCACAAAGCCCCTTCTATGTGAATACGCAACTGATCCCCTGGGAACGCAAGCATGGTCCACGCAGGGCAGGAGTCAATTCCTTTGGCGTGGGAGGTACCAATGTGCATGTTGTGCTGGAAGAAGCTCCTGAGCCAGATCACGATGTTTCCTCTCGTGCCAGTCATCTCTTGCTGCTGTCGGCCAAAACAGAGAGTGCTTTACAGGCTGCTCGCACTCATCTCTATGAACATCTCTGCGATCATCTCGATGGCTCTCTGCCAGACATTGCCTATACGTTGCAGGTTGCTCGCCAGACTTTTAATCATCGCCTGATGCTCGTCTGTAGCGATTTCGATGAAGCTATTGCACAGCTACAGTCCGCTGAAACTGGTTCTACTGTTCAGACCGCTCATCAGTCCCGGCGTCAGCGTCCCGTCGTCTATTTGCTGCCTGGAGAAGATGAACTGCCTCCAGGTTGGGGAGAGGAACTCTATCAGCAAGAGCAGTGTTTCCGCGAGCAGGTGGATCATTGTTGTGACCTGCTCATGCCCCTGCTGGGCAGAGATCTGCGAACCCTCTTGCTAGCTCCGGCCTCAGTTGCTCCGCTGACGCAGCCATGCGACCGGCAGCTTACAACGTTTGTGCTCCTCTATGCCCTGACACAGATGCTCAAAGACCGGGGGATTGAGCCAACAGCTCTATTAGGGGATCGGGTTGGGAGCCTGGTGGGAGCTGTTCTGGCCGGAGTCTTGGAAGTGTCCGATGCACTGGAGCTGCTGGTCCGCCAGGCAGACCAGAACTCGGAGAACCCCATCGGTTTAGTCCCCGCCGCCAGATCACAGGCAGACGTTCTGCTCACCTGGTTTCAGGGAGTGAAGCTGGCCAGACCGAACATGCCGTGTGTCTCGGCGGTCACAGGTACCTGGCTGACGGCAGAGGAAGTCAGCGAGCCAGCTTGCTGGCTCGGCCAGCTACACAGGTCCGACGGTTTGCAACAGGGGATTGCTACCCTTTTGGGAACACAGGCAGAGACAGGCGAGGTCCTCATGTTGCAGATTGGTGCCGGAACTGCTTGCCCTGGATTGCCGAGACAGGGAAGTGTGGTGTATCAACTCGGAGCAGTCGGATCAGATGGCGGTGAGATGGCGGCTTTGCTAACAATGTTAGGAGAGTTGTGGCTGGCAGGAGTGCAGATTGATTGGCAGAGGATGTATGAGCAGGAACAGCGCAGGCGAGTTCCGCTGCCAACCTATCCCTTTGAGCGACAGCACTACTGGCTTGATATACCAGAGGAGTCATCAACCGATATATCCAATAGTACACACCAGCCAGAGCCAGTACTGTCAGTGAAGAAAGCTGAAATCGCTGAATGGTTCTACGTTCCAGAGTGGAAACAGGTGACGCTTCAGCACACATCCGGGTTACGCGCTCAAACACATGCTCCACTCCTCTGCTTTGTTGAGGGAAATGGCTTTGGGGCGCGACTCGTAACAGCGCTGAAAGCTCAGGGAAAACAGGTTATATGCGTTTATAGAGCAGAACATTACTGGCGGCAGGACGAGAGTACATTTTCTATTCGCCCGGATCAGCTTGAAGACTATGAACTGCTTCTGAAAGATCTCTCTACTTCTGGCGCTCTCCCTCGCCAGATCCTTCATGCCTGGACGCTGACGAACTCCACTTCTCAGCTTGCTGAGAGGGAACGTTTTGCAGAGATGCAGCGCCACGGATTGCATAGTCTTGTCGCTTTAGTTAGAGTGCTGGAACAGCGCAATCATACAAGCGAGATTACCTTAACGGTATTGACGAATCAACTGTATCCTCTGAACAGACCAGAGGGAAACGAACCGGCAAAGGCTACGCTGTTGAGCGCATGTAAGACTATTGCACAGGAGTATTCTGGGATATATACTCGCTGCCTGGATCTCCCTATAGAGTGGGATGAAACGTATCTGGCTATGGTTCAAGAGGAGTTGAACCATGCTGACCTCTGCCCCGACGTTGCCTTTCACCATGGGCAGCGTTGGGAACAACACTTTCGCTCAATTCCTCTGCCAGCGGTAGACAAAGACCATCCTCCATTGCGCCAGAAGGGTACATATGTGCTCATTGGGGGATTTGGCAAAGTGGGGCAATTGATTGGCGAATATCTTGCTCGCCGTGTACAGGGTCGCCTTGTCTTGATTGGGCGTACTGGCCTTCCTGTACATGAGCAATGGGAAAGCTGGCTCGTAGAGCACGAGGTAGATGACGAGATCAGCAGCAGAATCCGTCATATTCAGAAACTTGAAGCGCTGGGAGCCGAAGTCGATAGCTA
>DAOTTL010000555.1:0-8431 GCA_034438135.1 Ktedonobacteraceae bacterium
AGATTGGGGATTGTTATTGGCGCTGCATTGCTAATATCAATACTGCTGACTGTATTGCCTTTCGCTATTACCCATAACAATTTATTTCATCCAAGCAATGCTCACGCTGATACTCAAAATCCGATAGTAGTAGAGAATCAGAAACCTGGAACGGCTGGCTGGGACGATTTTGCATCAAATCTCTCTCAGACGCTCATCTCTGGCTTTGGTTCACAGATTAGCGTGAATCATGGCGATTCCCTCTCTTTCTATGTGACAACAACTGCCCCTAGCTTTACAATCGATATCTTTCGAACTGGTTACTATGGAGGTGTTGGGGCACGCTTAATAACCTCGCTCGGTAGTTTTCCAGGCATGAACCAGGGTATTCCAAACCCTGACCCTACAACTGGTATGATATCTTGCGCAAATTGGACCAAGACTACAACTATAACCGTTCCGTCAGGTTGGGTGACCGGCGCTTATGTGGCGAAATTGACGACGGCGACCTCTCCTGCCAACTCTAGCTTTATTTTCTTTGTGGTACGTAATGATGGTGGAAATGAAGATATTCTTTTTCAAGCCAGTGTGACCACTTATGAGGCCTATAATCTCTGGGGTGGAACCAGTCTCTATAATAATGCCCTGACTGGTGCGGCTGCCTCGATCTATCCACCTGCCACCAAGCCTCATGCGACCAAAGTGACTTTTGATCGCCCCTTTAATCCTGGGGATGGCAATGGTGCAGGCCACTACTTCTGGTTTGAATACCCATTTGTCTATTGGATGGAGCAGCAGGGCTATAACGTCGCGTATACCACAAACGTGGATACTGATGCCAGGCCCGCTGAGTTGCTCAAGCGTAAGGCCTTTCTCTCAGTTGGCCACGATGAATATTGGTCTATGGGCATGCATAACGCGGTCCAGAGCGCCATTAACGCGGGCGTCAACGTGGCCTTCTTCTCCGCGAATGCAATGTACTGGCAAGTTCGCCTTGAGTCGGATTCTCTTGGTGTGGCGGATCGTGTCATTGTTGGCTATAAGGACTTTGCGGAGTACAACTCCCCGCCTGGACCCGATCCCATGTGGAATGTCAATAACGCACTGACAACAACGCTCTGGCGAGATCCTATAGTGAATATGCCGGAGAATGGGATGGAAGGGGTGATGTTTGAACAACAAATTGACAATGATGGTTACCCCTACGTCGTAGAGAACGCTTCGAACTGGATCTATGCTGGTAGTGGCTTTACCGATGGTAGCTCGATCCCCGGCATTGTCGGCTATGAATATGATCGAACCTTTAACAACGGATTCAGTCCTCCAAATCTGACCGTGCTCTCAAGTTCACCTGTACACGGGGTAGGGACAAACGGTTTCGCCTCATTCGCTAACTCAACGCTCTATACGGCCTCCAGCGGCGCTCGCGTCTTTGCCGCAGGAACGATCCAGTGGAGCTATGGTCTGGCGAACGTCCTGGGCAATACCCTCATGAATGCCGGTATTCAGAAGACAACCGCGAATATTCTAAACAACTTTATTGGTGCAACTTCTGCTCCAACCTCAGGTGTTACCATCAGTTCGGAGAGTCTGGCCTTTGGCAACCAGGGCGTCAATACAACCAGTGCCACCCAGGTTGTGAAGATTACCAATAACACGGGCGCACCTCTGAACATGAGCAGTATCGCTGTCACAGGAACGAATGCAAGCAGCTTTACGCAGACCAATAACTGCGCGGCTATTCTGGCAGTTAGCGCGAATTGTACCATTAATATCACCTTTACACCCTCAACCAGTGGTGCGCTCCGCGGCAATATCACTCTGACAGATAATGCGCAGCAGAGTCCCCAGGTGATCGTCCTGACTGGAACGGGCATCGCTTCAGGTGCCGCCGTCCAACTCAGCGTGAGCACGGTCAGCTTTGGCAACCAGTTGAATGGAACAACCAGCGCCCCTCAGACCGTGAAGTTGACAAATTCGGGCCTCGCTGCCTTGAAAGTTAACTATGTTGTCATGGAGGGCATCAATCCAAACGATTTTACCCAGACAAACAATTGTCCTGCCTCGCTGGCCGTGGGAGCCTCGTGTACGGTTTCTGTGACCTTTACACCGGCGACCACTGGAACACGCGGCGGCGCTCTGACCTTCGGGGATAATGCCGCTGATAGCGATCAGCAGGTTGTTCTGAGCGGCACAGGGACAGTGCCCTCGTCGGTAACTCTTAGTCCCCTGAATCTCAACTTTGGGACTGTATCGGTTGGGAGCACTACCCAGTCTCAGACGGCTACCCTGACCAATAATACTGGTACATCTTTGTCAATCACTGGTGTAGCGGTGGCCGGTACGGATAGCGTCGATTTTACGCAGACCAATAACTGCCCGCTCAGTCCTTATATGTTGACTGCGAATGCTACCTGTACGATCACGGTTATATTTAGTCCTCAGGAGACTGAACATACGGCTCGTTCCGCGGCTGTGCAGATTTCAGATAACGGACCTGGCAGTCCTCAAACGGTGACCTTGAGTGGTACGGCCATTGATGGTGATCTTCCAAGTGTCCAACTCAATCCCAATAATGTGACCTTTGCCAACCAGAACGTCAACACAACGAGTAGCGCTCAGGTGGTAACGCTCACTGATAATGGCAAGGCTCCTCTGGCGATCAGTACAATCCTGATGACCGGAACCAACGCCAGCGATTTTGTTCAGACCAATAACTGTCCGGTCAGTCCTGCTACTCTGGCTATCAATGCCTCCTGTACAATCAATCTGACCTTCACTCCCTCAGCCAGCGGTTCCCGGAGTGCGTCGGTACAGATCACTGATAATACAGATGGTGAGGGTGAAGCAATTCAGGCTATTCCACTGAACGGTACAGGTGTGAGTGTCGCTCCAACTGTTTACTTCAGTGACGGCTTCGAGAGTAACAACTTTAGCCAGTGGACGAGTCAGCCCAGCGGTACTGGTTCTGCAACCGTGCAGACCGCAGTGACCCACACTCCCACGCACGCCGCTTCTCTGACGGACACAGGGACCCAGACAGTCCAGGTTTCGACCAGCATGAGCGGTTTGCCTTCACTGACCTATACACGTCTCTACTTCAACATGACCAGCCTGACCACAACCACTCTGGTGGCCCTGGGACAGGATGGCTCGGGTCATAGCCAGTGGGTCGTCTACTATGACAGCAGCCGCAAGGGTCTGGACATCTACTTCTGGAATAGCGCCAACACGCGCTATGATCTCTACACCAATCTGAGTTCTATCGCGGCCAACACCTGGTATTCGCTGGAAATAGAGGCCAATGAAGTAACCAGCGGCTATGGAGAAGCCTGGCTGAACGGAACCTCAGTCGGGTCTTTTAATGGCAACCTCGTAGAAACCCTTCCTTATAACGTCCTGACTCTCACAAATCAGGCCGCTGGAAGCATCTACTTCGACGACGTGGCTGTGGCCAATGGCTTCGATATTCCAACCACAACTTCGGGCGTCACGGTTACTCCGCGAACCCTGGGCTTTGGTAATCAGACAGTGGGTACAACCACCGGCTCTCAGAATGTTACCGTCACGAATATCGGTTCGACTGCGCTGACAATCACCGGCGTCACGATCACTGGAACCAACACCAGCGATTTTGCTCAGACCAATACCTGCGCAAGTAGTCTGGCCGCCAACGCAACCTGTACGATAAGTGTGACCTTTACACCGAGTGCGAGCGGTGCGCGAAGCGCAATTGTGAACCTGGCTGATAGTTCGGTTGATAGTCCTCAAACGATCAGTCTGAATGGGACGGGCGTATCTACCGCTCCGGTAGCAACGCTTAACCCGACCAGCCTGAACTTTACCAGTCAAAGTGTCAGTACGACGAGCACTGCGCAGTCGGTCACTCTAACCAACAGCGGAACGGCTGCCCTGACAATCACCGGTATCTCTGTCACCGGAACCAACGCCAGCGACTTTGCTCAGACCAACGCCTGTGCAAGCAGTCTGGTTGTGGGTGCAAGCTGCATACTCAATGTAACCTTCACTCCATCAGCCAGCGGTACTCGGAGCGCGAGTATCTCAGTTGTAGACGATGCAAACAACAGTCCTCAGGCTCTGGCCTTAACTGGAACCGGTGTTGGTGCAGTGTCAACTATCTACTACAACGATGGTTTTGAAAGTGGCGATTTTAGCAAATGGTCCCAGGGTACGAGCGGGACAGGCTCAGCAACGGTGGAGACCACGGTAGTCAACAGCGGCACACATGCTGCTTCCTTGACGGACACCGGAAGTCAGACTATTCAGGTTGCGGACAGCATGAGTGGTCTGCCAACCCAAACCTATACACGTCTCTACTTCAACATGACCAGCCTGACCACGACCACTCTGGTGGCCCTGGGCCAGGATGGAGCGGGTCATAGTCAGTGGGTTGTCTACTACGACAGCAGCCGTAAGGGTCTGGACATCTACTTCTGGAATAGCGCCAACACACGCTATGATCTCTACACCAACGTCAATGCTATCACGGCCAACACCTGGTATGCGCTGGAAGTGGAAACCAATGAAACGACCAGCGGCCATGGAGAGGTCTGGCTGAACGGAACCTCAGTTGACTCCTTCGATGGCAACCTCGTAGAGGCCGCGCCCTATAGCACCCTGACTCTTACGAATCAGGCCGCTGGAAGCATCTACTTTGACGACGCAGCAATCGCCAACGGCTTCACTATCCCGCTGAGCGGCGGTGGTACAACCGGAACCCCGACACCCACGCCGACAGTAACAGCGACGCCAACCGCGACCAGTACGCCAACAGCCACGCCAACCGCGACCGGTACGCCAACGGCCACGCCAACCGCGACTGGTACGCCAACAGCCACACCAACGGCAACCAGTACGCCAACAGCTACACCGACAGCGACGCCGACAGCCATACCAACGGCGACACCAACCGCGACGCCGACAGCCACACCGACGGCGACACCAACGCCGACGGCCACGCCAACCGCGACCGCGACACCAACTGGAACTCCAACAGCCACGCCAACTCCAACGAGTTCAGGATACTATAGCGATGGATTTGAAGGTGGTGACTTCAGTCACTGGAATGGTGGTGCAAGCGGAACAGGTTCCGCAACGGTAGAGACTACGGTAGTCAACACAGGTACGCATGCGGCTGCACTGACGAGCGCCTCAGGACAGACCATCCAGATCTCGACGAGCGTGAGTGGTCTGCCTGCTCTAACCTACACACGTCTCTACTTCAACCTGACGAGTGTGAGTGCAACGACCTTGATTGCTCTGGGACAGGACACGACGGGATATAATCAGTGGATTATGTACTATGACAGCGGTCGTAAGGGTCTGGACGTCTACTTCTGGAACAGTGCGAACACGCGCTATGACGTGTACAGTAACACGAATGTTTTGAGTGCGAACACCTGGTACTCAGTTGAAGTGGAGACCAATGAGACTGCCGCCGGTCACGGAGAGGTCTGGCTGAACGGAGCCTCAGTCGGCTCCTTTGATGGCAACCTCGTAGAGGCAAGCCCCTACAGTAACCTGATTCTGACCAATCAGGTAGTGGGTACAGTTTACTTCGACGACGTAGCGATTTCTGGCACCTATAATGGTCTGCTGGCACTGGGAGGAAACTCGCGCGTGCTGGATAGCTGGTCTATGGACCATCATAGCTCTTCTCAGGGACGCGAGTTCAATTTTGTCTTCCCTGAACGGCGACGTCTTTTCTCTACTACAACGACAATGTAGAGCGATGTTTTTGAAAGAGAGAGGGTGGTTGCGGCAATTGTCGCAGCCACCCTCTCTCTCTCTCTTTCTTTCTTTCTTGTATCTATTGAACGACAACAGTGAGATTCATAGAATCATGAATGCTGCAAAAGTAGTGGAATGTCCCACTGACATTGAAGGGACCGAGAGACTGGCTTTGGCCGCTGGTATCGAACTGTATATTGTTGGCAACGGGTGCGCCAGTTTCATTAAGTGGATCGGGAGTATTGCCCTTCCATGACCCATTGAGGATAACATGGGTTGTGTCCGTCTGGTTCATTAAAGTGATGCTCTGACCTTTTTTGATCGTGATACTCCCCGGTGTAAACGTTGCCGAAGAGAGTTCAACAGTATTGTTGCCATTGTTGCTGGTACCGCAGGCCGCAAAAAAGATGGACGCGTAAACCAGGACAAAGAGCAGCGTAAAAATTTTTCGCATAAAAAACATGTTCTCCTGACTGCATATCTACGACTTCCTGTTTTATATAATAGTCCAGCTTGCTATAGCCATGTCTCCTGTCTTTTGAGGGAGGAGCGGATTTGCAAGCCGCAGAAAACAGTTCTTCTTTAAGTACTAAAAGTACCGATTCCTGCAATGAAGAGTAGAAATATAGAAATAAAAATGTTATAATTGAAACGTTGTCTTTGCGAAATACAGGCAGAGCACGTCAGGAGGTGGTTATATGGTAGAGATGTTTTCCCCTAATTACCCCTTCGCTGTGCGCATATTGAGCATGAGATGGTCAGTCTGTGGAAGTGTTATTATCTTCACCGCATAAATTTTTCTGCGTGTCCCTGGTGGGAGCGATAGTATCGTGTCCTTTTCGTTGTGGAGAATGCCAGGCTAACTATGTTTAATGCTTGGAGAAGTTTTTGGAAGGGAACTGGATATGCATGGTTTAATTTTTGTTACCTGGGAAAAGTACCTGGCGGAGCGCTTTGGTGAAGAACTGCTCAAGGACTATCGCAAAGAGATTGGTGAGACAGTCGCAACCTCCCCATTGGCCAGCCGTGTTTATAGCGATGCCATGTTGATGGCAGGGGTTCAGTGCGTTGTAAAATTGATAGATTTACCTGTAGATACGTTATTGTGGGAATATGGGCGTTATTTTATAATCAATGGCCTGACCAGTCACTTCTGTGCGTATCTGTTGACAAAGGTAGACAATGCACGTGATCTCTTGTTTATGATGCGCAAAGCGCACGAGCAGATGCGGCGTTTGCCAGATGGGCTGACGCCACCATTGTTTGAATATGAGACAATCTCTTCTGATAGGAACAACCTATCACTCATCTATAGTAGTCCACGGCGACTCTGTGCCTTGCTCTGGGGAGCGATTGAGGGCGCGGCGCAGCGTTACGGTCAGCGGGTTCGGGTTATCGAAATCTCTTGTATGAAACAGGGCTCTCCGATGTGTCGTTTCGATCTGCGCTTCTCGCCAGTTATTTCCAGTCCATTGTCGAGATTAGAGACCCCGGAGCAGATTGCCAAGCGTGCAAATCAACAGCAACTGGCAACTCTGGTTTTATCGGTTTTGCCTGGGGGGAATGGGATGACTCTGATGGAGTTGCAAAAGCGCTTGCATAGCTGGGAGGTCAGGTCACAGCAGTTAAGGCCAGCGCTGTTACTGGAGGCCCTGCATCATTTGCAGCATGCCGGCCTGGCCTCTAGTAGTGCTAATGAGCCTGCTGACAACTTGAGCAATCGTCGTTACTGGCGTGCTCCAACCTCGTAAAAAACCGGGAGCGAGAAAAACAAATCTTGACTTTCCTTTGTCAGTAGAGTACCATAGCAGCGCATAGTAACTATTGTTACTTTTGAACTTGGTCCATCCAGGGAGTATAGTAAATGCATGAGCGAGAAGCTATGCGCTGGCTGCAACTGACCTACAAGGTTCCTAGCGAGCCTTCACAGAAGCGTGTCTGGGTTTGGCGTCGGTTACAAAATCTAGGTGCTTTTGCTCTCCAGAACTCTGTCTATCTCTTGCCTTTCTCAGATGAAGTAGAGAAGAACTATCGACAACTCGTGTTTGATATTCGTGAGATGGGTGGCGATGCCAGTATTTTTGCGGTCGTGGCTCTTGATTCAGCCGACGAGCAACGTATTTTGCAAGTACTGATCAAGGCTCGTGAGGACGAGTACGATGTGGCGATCAACGTTTGCAAGCGGTTCTTTCATCGGGCACGGATCATCAGTATGGAGCAGAAGTGGAGCGACGAGTTACACGCCGAGTTAGCTGAGATTCTTGAACGCGTCCATGTCCTTTTTCGCTCTGCTAAACGCCACGACTTGCTAGCTATCCTGACCGCTGTTCAGCGAGCTTCGGCTGCCGAAGCCCTGGCGGTCTGCGAGCAAATCTTCCGTCTCTTGCTCGACCAGGAGTACGCACGCGTCCGGCGTACCCTTGAATTGTATACCGAATTGCTGGCCTCCTCTGATGAAGCCGAGACCGCGGAGTCCGATCCCTCTCTAGTTACGACCTCCAGCCAGAAACGTAATGGAGGAGAGGACGCTCGATCCAGTTGAGCGATCTGTGCTACATTGACAAAAGTTTCTTTCTTTTTGCAACCATGACAATCTTTCAATCGTATTACATTACAGGAGACGGTCAAATCACTGATCGCTTCGTTTCTATCTCTTCCTTGGGAGGGAAAACGCTAATGGAAAGAGACTATGTTCGCCCTC
>DAOTTL010000556.1:0-2916 GCA_034438135.1 Ktedonobacteraceae bacterium
CGGGTCACCGGCTGGCATGGGTTCCCATGCCCCACCGTGGATCTGCCAGGTTTTGCGCCCCAGCAGTAGAGCGTCACTGTGGCTCATTGCTTCAAAGAAGTGGGTGCCAATGTCATCGTGCCAGAACGGCCCGGTCCACCCGCCGCGAGTGCAGCCACCCTCGGTATCTTCTTCTGCGCCACCAGGGGCTTGCAGGACTGTGTCCAACGACACAAACTCTGAGACGACGATCTTTCGCATAATTCCCTCCATATTAAACAATAATTGTAGGCTTTCAGCTGTGTGAATGAGCAGTCGGGCCAGTCTCGCCTGCTGATAGTGGTCGGCAAGCTCTCACCGGTCTGCGTTGGGCCAGAAAGCGGTCTGCACAAGCCTACCGGTCCTTTGTGGGCGAGGGGTTTCATCCCATCAGAGACGGATGATCTGACCTCAAATTGCTCAGGAGAAAGACCCGACATCAAAAGCGGTTTCCCGCATCCACAAAGGACCGGTAGTTAGTTCTCTCCCACTCTGTCATATCGCTCAACGTTTGCGGCTCCCGATGTGAGTATAACAAAGAATATGCTCCAAACGATGGCACATTTTCGTTCAATTCAAAGGGCAAAGCCCTCTCTTTCTGCATACCGCTGTAGCAGTAGTTTGCGGACGTGGACAATCATGCGTGCTTCCGGGCAGATATCCTGAGCAATTTAAGCGTCGGTTAGCAACATTGGATGGGTTTAAATGCTATCGTGCGATAGGGGCAAGAAAGTTTTTCTGTTACCAGGATGGCTCACCAGGCCAGATGGTGTGTTGCGGTTGCCAGCCAAGTTGTTCTCGCGCATGTTGATTCCTGCAACGGTACGATGGGGCCTCAGGCAACGAAGCGTTATACGGGGGATGGGGCAGATGCTGTCTGTCGGCTAAACCCGTGATATAATCCCCATAGCGCAGCGGTTGATTGACAATATGATAGATCGAACCGCCGGAGGCGTGTTCAAGGGCGAGCGCTATCGCCTCAGCCATGTCCGCAATGTGAATGGGCGACAGGAAGTTTTGCCCTTGACCAGGAATTTCGACCTGTCCCGCACGTAAGCGCTCAAGGAGCTTTTCTTGTCCCGTTCCCGGTCCGACGAATAAGCCACCGCGCAGAATACTCCATTGCAAGCGACCAACTGGTACAGCACGCACCATCTGCTCCATTTCCACGATCGGGGCGCAAATCGCTGCACGGGCCGCGCTTGTGTCGAATGGCTGGGCTTCGTCAAGCCACGCATCACCACCGTCGGTATACGCCATGGTGATACTTTGCTGGATATAGCGGGCGACTCCAGCCTCAAGTGCAGCAGCGAGCAAATGTCTTGCTCCCTCCGTGCGCAAACGGGTATTCGTCTCCCAGTTACTAGCGGAAAGATCGTAAGGGTTGGAAGGGATAGCGGTAGCAATATGAATGACAGCTTCACAGCCCTTGACCATTTCTGGAAGGTGCTGTTGTGTCTCTGTCTGTAGTATCTCTCCCACTGTTGCTTCAATGCCGACAGCCTGCAATAATCGTGCCTGCTCCGAAGAACGAACCAGAGTGCGAATGTCGTGGTGCTCCTGCTGGAAACGTGACACGAGGGCGCGTCCCAGGACGCCGGTGGCACCGATAACAAAAATGCGCATTTTTAACTTCTCTTCTTTCTGTTTCGCTCGCGCTTGTCTTGCTGCGCGAGCTATAAAGGAGACGAGTCAGTTGGTCAAAGTGTGACACTCAACGCTCATGTTGTTAGGCGGAGCTTCTGTGATACAATAGGGGAAAGGGAGAACAGTAAGAAAACAAACATGGAAGACTTCGAAACCTATCGGCTTTTCTTATTGTCGATTGCTTATCGTATGACAGGGATCATGAGCGAGGCGGAAGATATCGTGCAGGAAGCCTACCTGCGTTTCAGTACGACATCAGTCCATGAGATACGCTCACTCAAATCCTATCTCAGTACGACGGTGACTCGTCTCTGCCTCGATTATCTGAAATCGGCGCATGTGGAACGAGAGTGCTATATCGGTCCCTGGTTGCCTGAACCGATATTGACAGGAGACAGCAACCTGTTGCCAGAAGAAGCTCCAGAGCTTCGCGAGTCGATCTCCATGGCTTTTTTGGTCCTCCTGGAAACGTTGACTCCGCCAGAGCGTGCTGTTTTCCTCCTCCACGAGGTCTTTGACTACTCTTTCCCCGAGATTGCTGAGATCATTGGCAAGAGCGCGACAAACTGTCGCCAGATCTTTCATCGTGCGAAGGGACACCTTGCCGAGCAGCGCCCTCGCTTTGACCCTTCTTTGGTTCAGCAGCAACAACTCCTGATGCGCTTTCTCGCCGCGTGTCAGTCAGGAGATCTGGCAGCATTGACTGAAATACTGGCACAAGATGTGGCAACCTGGGCTGATGGAGGTGGAAAAGCGACTGCTGCATTGCGTCCTCTTCTTGGCCTGGATGCCGTCGCTCGCTACTGTCTAGGGATTATTTACAAGTCTTCTAACAGGTATGCCGATGCGTTTACCATAACCGTTGAAGAGGTGAATGGCTCTCCAGCGCTGCTGGTCTGGTTGGAAAAGCGTCTCGTTTCTCTGTTCACCTTCGCTGGCAGAGAGAAGATGCAAAGGATCTGGATCATCCGCAACCCTGAGAAACTGGCCTTCATTCTGCGACAGTTGGCAACTCGCCAGAATCACGCTTCACCATAGCTCCCATTGTCACTTAACGTCCTGAGAGCAAGGGATATTTTTAGGTTCTGTCAGAACTGAGAATAGAAAAGATTACAGCAAGGACTGAAAGATCTCAACCCATCATCATTTAGCATACAAGGGTTCTCAAAAGTCTTTCTTTCCCCGCCCACCCACCCTTTTTGGACTTTGTTGGCGAAATCTCTTGCTGATCGAAACCACCCCACTCCCAAG
>DAOTTL010000557.1:0-17725 GCA_034438135.1 Ktedonobacteraceae bacterium
CCATTCCTGCTCCATGCTCGTCAAAGGTCTGAGTGTCCAGCAGGCCTTGCTGACAACAGGGTTCTTTGAGTGCGCCAAAGACACTGAGCGCATCTCGCTTGAGCAGGCCACCAATGCGCCCTCCTCAGTCACCAAGGGCCAGAGGAATGATCTGAACTTCGATCTGTTGTGCTGCGAAAGAACCTGATCCTGGAGTGGCTTTGGAGGAGCGTAAGTGGTGGGCATTTCTTTATCAGGAGCAACGCTATCATGGTTTTGTGAGACAGGATCGCAGCCAATACTATCATCCCGATCCGCTTTTTCGAGATCAGAAAAACTACCCGTATATCGATCCCTATCGAGCCGCCATTGCTGATCAATTAGCTACATGGAATATTGCTTTTACACCCGTAGCATCGTTTTGGATACGTAGCTCGTTGACGGGTTGGCGACCAGGAGAAATGCGTGCAGCATTTCAGGTTGGCAAGAAACTTTTTCTGCACGTCCATCGCACTGATTTTCGCCAGCAACGTTCAGATCAGGAGCGCTCGACTTCGTTTCACGAACGCGATAGACGGCGTTTTCTCGCGCTCTATCTCCTCGATCAGCGTTCAGATCAGCACAAAGTTTTTACGCCCGTTGACTTTGAGCGAGAAGGCCCACTTGCTAGGGACCATGGGATATCGTACGCGAGTATCTCCAGAAGGTCCCGATGGAGGAATTGACATCATTGCCCATAGGGCCACTGTAGGCCTCTGAGGATTAACCGAACGGGAAACAACGATAAGCCACTCAAGACTCTCGCAAGAACGATTTTTTCTCTAGAAAAATGTAAAAGGAGCGGCCATACGAGAGACTATTGATCTCTTCGTCTCACAAACTCGTTTTATCGATCGGCCTGGGAAGAGGCTTTACAGCTTATCGTTGTTTCCCGCTCCATTGTTCCTCAGAGGCCTAATTTACCTATGTTGTGCATAATAGCATCTTCGCTTCGCAAGAATATGGTTCTTTTTACCATATTCTTTCCTGTCCGCTTTTACACTTGACTTTGCAAAATATTCCATGTAACCTTCTTATGGTGCTACGTTTCTCCCTCATTTCCATTGATTGACACGCGCAATCGAGAGACAGTTTATTGTCCCATTGTTCAAGGAGGAACTTCTGTGTCGTTTCATTCTTGGGCCACATGGCCAGCGCATGCGCCAGACGCGCTTACCCTCTCTTTAGCCTTCGTCTTCTCATCCACCCTCAGAGCCTTCGCCAATGTCTCACTGACCAAACGGAGTAGTGACCCCTAAACAGCACCAGCCAGTACGCGACCGAGGTTGAGCCTGACACCTACTCGTTCGGCTCGACGATTGTTGCCGCTCAAGAAGGAGGTGCGTGTCCAGTTTCTTTGCCCTCCAGGTGGCGTATCCGCGCTCTCCTGGCCGGTGCCCGTTCTCTTATATGGATCTTCCCCTCATATTTTCGCCTGTGCTTCTGTCTCCATGGTGCGACGCAGAAGCGGCCCGTACACCAACAGCACCAGTCAGTTCAGTGATTAAAGGAGCCAAGCTTTATGGCATTACAATCCGCAACGCAGTGGCGGCGTACTCGCCTTTTTCAGATCTTCATTGGAACGCCGGTTTTCCTTTTGGCCCTCATAGCATCTCTGGCATTTGGCGGAGGGATCGCCCACGCCGCTGGCTCGACAGACATCAGCACTGACCCTTTCACTCAGGCCACCTGCGCGGCCTCCAACACCACGAATCATCACACAGAGGTTGAGCCAGATACGTTCTCGTTTGGCTCAACAATTGTGGCCTCCTATCAGGTTGGACGGATTTATGATGGGGGCGCGTGCGCCATTGGCTTTGCCACCTCTACCAATAATGGCTCTACCTGGACCACTGGCCTGCTGCCCGACATCACCAGATGGACAGTTTCACAGGGAACGGGTTCCTATGCCCGCGCAACAGATCCCTCCGTCGCCTATGACGCGAAGTACAACACGTGGATGGTCTCCTCGCTAGGCCTGACGGAAACGGGAGGGGTGAAAGGCGTGGCTGTGTTGACGAGCCTTTCCACCAATGGCGGTTTTACCTGGGGCAACCCCGTGGTGACGGCCAGTGTCACCGGTAGCCAGAGCTTTGACAAGAACTGGATGGTTTGCGACAACACCATTAGCAGTCCCTATTACGGCAATTGCTACACCGAATGGGACGACAATGGCAATGGTAACCTGCTTAAGATGAGTACTTCTACTGATGATGGGAACACCTGGAGCGCGGCGGCAACGAATGGCAGCGGCGTCATCGGTGGCCAGCCAGTGGTTCGCCCGAATGGGACCGTCATTGTGCCAATTGACAACGCCAACGAATCTTCGGTCGGTGCCTTCAATTCCACTAATGGTGGGGCAAGCTGGAGCGCCATCACCACCATTAGCACCATTAACCATCACAAGGTGGCTGGCAGCTTACGAGAAGATCCGTTGCCTTCTGCCGAAGTGGATGGCGCTGGCACAGTTTACGTCGTCTGGTCCGATTGCCGCTTCCGCAGCAATTGCCGCCAGAATGACATGGTCATCACCCATTCAACCAATGCCACTGGCACGACCTGGGCAACGATTACTCGCGTGCCCATTGACGCAACAACTAGCAAGATTGACCATTTCATTCCCGGTCTGACTGTCAACGAGGCAACCTCTGGCAGCACGGCTCAGCTAGGGGTTACCTATTACTTCTATGCCTCTGGTAGCACCTCGTTACAGGTGGGTTTTATCTCTTCAACCAACGCTGGCAGCACCTGGAGCACGCCAACGACGATTTTCGGCGGTTCCTCGGCGTTCCCCACGACCTGGACCTCCACGACTAGCCAGGGCCGCATGGTTGGCGACTACATATCGAGTTCCTACGGCTCGGATAACCTGGCACATGGAGTCTACGCCGTCGCCTATACCCCGACCACCGGCAGCAGCAGCAGTTGCACTACCAGCGCGCTCGACAACTGCAACGAGCCGACGGACACCTTTGCAACTGGCCTGTTAGCCGGAGCCGTTGTAGCCCTCAGTGGCCCGATTCTGTCGCCGCCCCCCGACGGTGGCAGCCACCATCATATCTGGAGAACACATCATGTGGAAGCGGACTTCTAGCACTCCACCTCTTCCGCTATCCTGTGCGGGTGGGCCACTTCCTCGCCATTGACCACTACTGCAACAAAAGAAGGAGCTGAGAGAACTCGGCTCCTTCTTTTGTTGCAAAGGAGAGTGCGCCGGTTCTGTCAGAACTGAGACCACAGTGAAGCTTACGAAACACATGGAATGCTTTCTTCTCGCTTGTTGTCCTCGATGCCATCCCTCTGGGAGCTACGTTCGTCAGCTTCCAACGCTCACGCTTGATGTAAAGGGAAAAACATATGTCGGAAACTGTGCATGTTTCTCCTGTCCTTCTCATGATGGCTGTGTGGCAGCTGTCTTGGTTGTGGTGATTCCCTTCCTCTTCGGGGGCATTGCTCACAAGAAATGGGCTGTCGGCTGGAAATACTTCTGGTTTGGCGCTCTTGTGATGCTGGTGTCCCAGCCCCTGACGCGTGTGCCCCTGATTGAAGTGCTCCAGAATACGGTGCTGGCCCCTCTGTTGCGCACCTCGATCACTTTCACCTGGATCTGGGTGGTGATCCAGGCCGTGACCGCTGGATTTTTCGAGGAAGGTGGACGTTATATCGGCTATCGTCTCTTCATGCGCCGTGAGCCAAAGACCTGGGCAAAAGCGGTGATGTATGGCATCGGACACGAGGGACTGGAATCGGCCCTGCTCGGTGGAGGACTCCAGATCGTGCTCCCGCTTTTCAATGTTGCTCTCCTCTCTTCCATCAATCTCAATAGCCTGCCAGAAACTTCGAGACAGGCCGCCATCCAACAGATAGCGTCTATCAATGCACTAGCAGCCTGGTCTCCTTTGCTAGTTGCCTGGGGACGACTGTGGAGTTTTCCTCTGCAGGTAGCACTCTCGGTAATGATGTTGCAGGTGTTTCGCCAGCGCCAGAGACGCTGGTTCTTTCTGGCCATCCTGTTCCATACGCTGATTGATTTTCTCACTCTTGCTCTTCCACAGGCATTTGGTCAAAGCACGGCTATCCAGTCGGTGCTCAGCGGGATGCTCTGCGTGTTTGGACTCTTTGGGATATGGATCATCTGGCGTTTGCGCGAGCTGGCAGTGTAAATCCCAACATTCTGCGGGAAATTTCTGTACAATCACAAGAAGTAATAATGAATGAGGAAGGCACGCTATTAGAGTACCAGATAGATTCTCCCCGTATGCCAACAAAAAACGCTTTTTTGCTTATTTAGGAGAAGGTCGGGCAAGGGTTCAGCAAACGTCTTGTGTGGGCAGGTGCGATTAAGGCAGCGAAAATGGCGTACGTGGAGATGCAGTGAGATCGGTCGCCCACTTGAAGGCAGATCCAATGGGCAACGGGTGTAATAGCTATGTACGTCTTCTCGGGCTTGTTGGCAGTCGGGGCAACAAGCCCGAGAAGACGTAGCACGAGCACTGATCAGAATGCCCTTCTCAGTTTTTTCTATCAGCTCCACTCAGAAACCGGGAAGGTCAGGCAATAAAATGGCGAACACGAACGGAGACTCTTTTCTTCATAAGTGGAAAATGGTGGTGAGCAATATTCTCATCTCATTATACCACATCCTCCAGCCCAGGAGATGACGGAGAACCTCTTAAACGCTAACATCGGGTATCTCATCCTGGTTACTCTTTCGCAATGGTAACTCTGGCATAATAAGACCAAGTAGGAAGGCAACAACAGCAAGAAAGATTAAGTAAAAGTAGATGTTAGTGATGCTATTAGCAAAGGAGAGGCGAACAGCGTCCTGCACCTGTTTTCCTGCCTCACCGCTATTTTTCAGCACAATAGCACTACTATTGCTGCCACTTTGCGTACCAGTGTTCCCATTTTTGAGTTGATTAATATCAACTGAATGTTGTGCTTGTACAGGGAGATGAGCGATTGCAGGTTCCACATTCGCTGTGATCTGAGCCATGAGAATGGTCGCTAAAATCACCCCAAAGATCGCGGCACCCAGCGCTTGTCCAATTTGCTGAAAAAATTGTGTGCTTGCGGTTGCCGTTCCTACTCGCTCGTATGGCACAGCGTTCTGAATGATAATGTTGAAAAGTGGTAGTGTCATGCCTATGCCCAGGCCAAGCACAATAATACGCCACACAACATCCCATACCGTTGGGGTCGAACCAATGAAGGCAAACAATACTAGCCCGATAACAACCAGTGCTAACCCTGTGAGCACCATAGCCTTGTAGCGGCCACTACGCTGCAACAAAAACGAGGCTCCAATACTGCTAGCAACAATTGCCAACGTTTGCGGTATCAACACAAGGCCCGCCGAGGTTGCAGACACGCCAACCACATTGATCATGAAGATGGGCAAGAACAGAATCGCCACGAAAAAGGAGGCACTATTAAGCGGGGCAAGCATATTCAGGATAGCAAAAGTACGGTTACGAAACAGGTTGAGTGGAATAATTGGTGCCGTCGCCCTTGCCTCGACCAGTAAGAATAAGATGGTCGCGATTACCGCCGTTGCTAACAGGCCAAGAATAAGGGGCGAGGTCCACGGATAGAGAGTTTTATCAAGCGTCAGACCAAGCAACAATGGGACAACGGCGACAATCAAAAGTAGTGTACCTAGCCAATCGATGGAGGCACGTACACCATTTCCAAATCTTGGCATTTTGAATATAATCACCAGCAAGGCAATAATGCCAATAGGAATGTTGACGTAGAAGACCCAACGCCAGCTTAAGTACTGGGTCAGGACGCCACCCAGGAACGGACCAATGACGCTTGAAAGGCCGAAGACCGCCCCTAATAAGCCCTGCGAACGGGCGCGTTCATTTGGCGGAAACAGGTCGGCGGGAATAGCAAAGGCGGTAGTGAGCAATGCTGCCGAGCCAATACCCTGAATAATACGAAAGAAGATCAGTTGTAGCATGTTTCCTGATAGGCCGCAGAGCGATGAGCCAAGCAGGAAGACGACAATGCCAAACAAGACGATGTTGCGCCGCCCATAGAGATCAGAGAGCTTGCCGTAAATTGGCGTCAAAGCAGTACTCGCCAGCAGATAGCTAGTCGAGACCCATGCCAACAGGTCAATCCCGCGAAATTCAGCAACAATTGCTGGTAATGCGGTTGCTACAATTGTTTGGTCAAGAGCCGCTAGAAACATGCCCAGGAATACGCCAAGCAGTATAATCGTCTTTGTCCTGCTCGATAACGTTTTTGTATAGTCTATACGCTCCACTTGTGGAGCCGTCGTTCTATTCGTGATTGTCATTATGTACTCTCCTATAGTGTAGTACCCTTTGTAGGGACCGATTTATCACGTCCCTCTCCCTCATTGATTACCGAGGAGGCTTGGATAGCAAGCCGCCACACATTTGACCATCGCAAGATCATCAGGCTGAAATGAACTCGCGTGCAAAAAAGCGCAGCGTATCCAATTGCAAGACATTGGGAAAACCGATTATCACTTCCTGGACACCAATAGCTTCTAGCTCCGCGAAGCGTTAGCGTAGCGTTAGCGTAGCGTTAGCGTAGCGTTAGCGTAGCGTTAGCGTAGCGTATCAGGAGTGCCAATCAACGCGCCAGCCCGTACAGAACCGTCCCTGGGGGATTTTCGCCCTGGCCTGCTCATCAGTTTCGCCGATGGCACAGGCCAGCGTTACAGGACGATGTATGCTCTCATAATCACGTCCAACGCTCTCGCAGTGAGCTTTGAGCACAGAAAATTCTGCTCAATCGTCTTTAAATCGCCGACCACCTCACTGTTGCTCGGACATCTTGCTACCGAGGCCGGCTTGCCCGGCGGTGTCCTATCCGTCGTCACCGGCAGGTGGGCGCGCCGCCGGCCGAGCACCCGGTCGTGCGGCGCATCGCCAGGCAGCGCTGCTGACTTCAGCCCACTTGTACCGCGTCGTCCCGACCATGTCGTCGAATACGTAGTTGTCGGCACGAGGGATGGCTTCATCGGCTACGAGACCGGAAGCGCAGCCTTTAGCCGATTACCAGCACGAGCCTGCCTCGAACGTGCCCGTACTCACTGACGCGGTGCGCTTCCGAAATCTCGTCTAGTGGGTAGGTTCGCTCGACGGGAAGCCAAAAGCACCCGGCTTCGATGAGTGCTCCTATTTCGTTAAGCGCGTGAAAGGCGTTGCCTTGATAGCCATTGCTGAAGCGCACCTCGTGCTGTTTCGCTCCGTCGATATCGGCGAGTGTCACCACGTTCTGCGGGCCGCCAGCGAGATCGATCAACTCGGGTAGCACACCACTTCCGGCGACGTCGAGCGCGGCGTCGACGCCATCGGGCGCGAGGGTGCGGACTCGTTCGGCCATGCCTTCACCGTACGCCACGGGCTCTGCGCCGAGGAGTCGAAGGTAGTCGTGGTTGGCGGTACTGGCGGTGCCGATCACGCGGGCGCCGCGGGCGACAGCGAGCTGAACGGCGGTGCTGCCGATCCCACCTGCGGCGCCGTTGATGAGCAAGCTGATTCCACGGCCGACGCTGAGTTCGTCCAGGCTGCGCGTGGCCGTTTCGAGCGCGACGGGGAGGCCGGCGGCGTCGACGAAACCGAGGGATGGCGGGATCGACGCCCGATAGGTCAGCAGCGCCAGTTCGGCCGCTCCGGCACCATCGTCGGAGACACCGAATACCCGGTCACCGACAGCGACATCTGTAACACCTTCTCCGACCTCGTCGACGACGCCCGCGACGTCGCGACCCGTCGTCTGCGGCAGCCCTGCGCCGAAGTTCAATAGGCCCTTGCGCAGCTTCCACTCGGTCGCATTGATGCCGGCCGCGTGTACGACGATCCGGATCTGTCCGGGACCAGGATGCGGGTCGGGAAGATCCACGATCTCGAGGACCTCGGGACCTCCGAACCGGCTGAATTGCGCTGCTTTCATAATGTCACCTCCATAAAGGTTGCTCGATCAATGTTGTTATCATCCAGCCACATTGACCAGCTAAACTGAACAGTTGTCATGTGTAGAACTCTCTCTTCTTCATTTCAATTGGAACAAAAACACACTTGTGCGTTTTATAATCATCTTTTTCATCATAAAGCAGATTTGTAAACACAATTTAAACTGTAGGTGTATAAACAGAATGCGCACTCTATGGAGGCTAGACATCCGCCTGCATTGGCTGGATCGGTAAAAAAATGAAGAAGGTCGTGCCAGCGCCAGGAGTACTTTCTACTTTGATGTCGCCGCGATGCATCTCTACGATCTTTTTGACAATGGAGAGTCCTAACCCGTTGCCTTCCTTTGAGCGCTGGCGTGCCTGATCTGCTTTGTAGAACCGTTCAAAGATATGGAGCTGATCTTCCCGAGCAATACCGATTCCGCTGTCACGAATGGTACACGTAATGGTTTCGTTGTGCCGCGAAAGTGTGATGCAGATGCTGCCGCCGGGAGGCGTAAATTTGATGCTGTTGTGAAGGAGATTGAGACAGACCTGGTTGAGGAGATCTTCATCAGCGGTGATGGTAACTTCTTCCAGAGACACATCCATGTCAAGCTCCTTCTCCATCCACTGCGGTTCGCAGGTCAGGATCAGGTTGCGGAGTTGCCGGTCCAGGCGATAAGGCTTCGGCTCAAATTTGACCTGTTCCGCTTCCAGAGAAGCCAGGTTCAACAGGTTGTCACTCAGCTTGGAGAGCCGTCTGCATTCCGTCTCGATAATGTGCAAGTAGTGATTTCTCTTTTCAATGCTGAGGGTGTCGCTGTGCAACGCCTGTGCGAAACCGTTGATGGAGGTGAGCGGCGACTGAATCTCGTGCGACACATTGGAGATGAACTCCTGGCGCATGGTCTCCATCTGATTCAATTCTTGTGCCATACGGTTGACGCTCTGGACTAATTCGCCAAGCACGCTATTGCTCTGGAAGTTAAGATCAAGGATATTCTCAACGTGAACGCTAAAATCTCCCGTAGCTATTCTCGCCAGCGCATCAATAATCGGCCCATACATCCTCCTCTCTCCTCCCCTGCGCTGTGCTGGAAGGAAGAGGCGCGACACCAGGTCGTTGACCAGACCGAACAGGAGGATGCTTCCCAGGAGATTGATGATTTCTGCCACGAGAATGGGAGGAGTGAAGCCGATGATGCTATAGAGCTTGGTGCTTCCCAAAAAGGTGATGCTGAACATCAGGATTAAACAGAGCACCAAATACCCAAGCCACAGGACAATCACGAGTTTTGGATGAAGTTTCAAGGAGCGACCTCCACGCGGTAGCCCAGCCCACGAATGGTTTTGATACGGAAGGAATAGTGATGTTCCGGGAAGCGCTCGCGCAGACGGTTGATGTGGACATCCAGTGTACGCTCGTTCCCTTCAAAATCGTAGCCCCAGATATCTTCAATTAACTGGTCACGAGAAAGTGTTCTGCCTAAGTTGCTTGCCAGCTTAAAGAGCAGTTCAAACTCTTTGAGGGGGAGCGTGAGGCTTTCGCTGTGTGCCGTGACCTCGTAGGTTTTACGGTTCATGCAAAGGTCTCCGATCTGCACTATCTGAGAGGTAGCGATGCGATAGCGTTTCAAGAGCGCCTTCACCCGCGCAATCAGTTCGAGGGGTTCAAATGGCTTGACCAGGTAATCGTCGGTTCCCAGTTGGAAGCCGCGTACCTTGTCGTTGGTCTCGCCTTTAGCCGTGAGCATGAGCAGGGGGGTATCATCATACTGGCGTATCTGGGAACACAGCTCCCAGCCATCCATATTGGGCATCATCACGTCGAGGATCACCATATCCACTCTGGTCGTGGCAAGTGTAGAGAGCGCCATCACGCCATCAGCAGCTTCACAGGTATCGAAGCCTTCCTTTTGCAGGTACACGCGAATCAGTTCCCTGATATGAGGATCGTCGTCAACAATTAAGATTTTGCTCATCAGTTGCTCCCTATAAACCTTTCTCCTCGCAGCCTCACATATATACCTACATCCATACTTACGACAGAATGTACAAGAAGGATACACCTTTTTTTTAAACGGAATGTAAACAGGAGGGATGAACACATTTTTCTGCAAAAGAGATAGCCAGGAAACAGGTCTGCTAAGAGGAGAACTGCACCTGGCTCAGACGCGTGTGCGCCAGCAATTTTTGTGCATTTCCGTAGAACAGCTTCTGACACACCTCTGGCATAGAAGACGTTCCTTTCCTCATTAAGCTACCTTCTACTTGTTAGGTAATAGACGGTGAAAAAGAAGGATTGTCAAGAGGGACGACGAAGACACATCACATCCCTTTTGCATTCAACTCCTATTCGGTTCCATGCTTCAACCATCGCACCTCACCAGATGGAGGAGGTGTCAACCGTCTCTGATGAGAAGGAAACGTGACGGCTTTCGTATGGGACTGCACCGTTCTCATTGCGCTACATTCAGGGCATCCTACCACATGGACACCTGTTTACTCAAGACGCTCTGGCGCAAGACCCGTGACCCCCGAAAAGGAACACTTGAGGGCAGTGTCGGTGCCGAACGAGATCTCCAGGTACGACGTGAGCACCACCAGGATCAATACCAACAAATGCTTGCCCTTCACACTCAAGGCTTTAAGCTCGTAGAGATTGCACAGCGTGTTGGAGTAAGCACCAGAACGATTCAGAGGTGGCTTAAAGCCGGAGCGTTCCCCGAAACGAAGCGGCGGAAGCGCCCAAGCCCCTTTGATCCGCATGCTGTCTATGTTCTCAAACGATGGGAAGAAGGATGCCGAAACGGTCTCCTGTTCTATCAGGAAATCAAAGCTTTGGGATAGACGGGAGATCTCGCCGCTCTGCCGGAACAGGACCGCCTGATGCCTGGCACACAAGAAGCCATCTTCCGCCTGGTTCAGGAAGCCTTCGCCAACATTGCCAAGCATACGCGGACGCAAACGGTCTGGCTTGCATTGCGCACAGTTGAGCAGGAACTCTGTATCACCGTACGCGACGATGGCCAGGGCTTTGATCCGGCGCACGTGCGCAGCGGTATGGGTCTCCCGAATCTGCGTGAACGGACGCGCTCGTTACATGGGAGCGTAGAAATCAGCAGCCAGCCAGATCAGGGCACGACAGTACTGATCACCATCCCGTTGTTAGAGGCATTACGCAGCCCAGAGGAGGAGGCCCGCCAGCGTTACGAACTGGCACGTGCGGAGGAAATGGCCAGGCGTAACTATCGGCTGAGCGCAACCGCCTCCTTTCTGGGGACAGCCCTGGGATGGGTCGGCATTGTCAATGGGTGGTGAAACACCTTTTTGAGCCTGAGCGCGTGAGGAGCGTTCCTGATAACTCTCGCTGGTCTGGCCCGCGGCATATGGTATAGTACCAGAATAGCGTCGAGCGCGGGTCGGGAAAGCCGGACGGCGCTGGAACTCGTGCCGGAACACTATCGTGTGAGCCTGGGCTTGCTACTCCCAGTTGCCCTGGGAGTCCTTTACCTCGTGAGAGTCGTTGGACCCCTGGGGACGACTCCGACCCTCTGGCTCTTCGTTGGCATTGTGCTCTGTCTGGGAGGGCCGATCCAGGTGTTGTTCTGGCACTACGTGCAAGGAATGAAGCGGTACTACCGCCTGCTCTCCCTGGAGGAACTGGGGTCTGAACTGGAAAGACGCCAACAATGGTTCACCCGTGCCCTGATCCTCTGGAGCGTGGTCAGTGCAACTGGTCTGATCCTCGCTCATTCTCTGTTCACGTTGCCTCCAGTTACCCCGGCGCAGCAGAACGCGGATGGGATGGCACTCATTTTGCTTTTGGGCGGGCTGAGCACAGTGTGGAACTACAAGCTCATCGCGCACGTGAAACAGCAGCTGCGCCAGTGTACCAACGATCAGTCTCTTCAGGCACGAGAGGAGGGAGACAATGGCTGAGACAATTCGCGTAGTGCTTGTGGACGATCATCAGGTAGCACGCCACGGTCTACAGAGTTTTCTCAAAGCGTTTGAGGATCCGGAGGTGGTGAGCGAGGCTGCGAGCGGTGAGGAAGCACTGCAAAAGATCGAGGGATGGATGCCTGATGTTGTGGTCATAGATCTGCTCATACCGGGCGACCTCAACGGCATCGAGACCATCAAACAGGTTCGCGCTCTGCTGCCTCATACGCGCATTGTGGCCCTGACCAGTTCCACTGATGACGCGCTGGTGGCCGCAGCCCTGCGAACCGGGGCCATTAGCTATGTTCGCAAAGATGCCAGCCTGGAGGTCCTGCTCGCCTCCATTCGTGCCGCAGCACGAGGTCAATCGCTGCTCGATCCCACTGTGGTTATGCAGGAGCTGACCCGTATGGGCAAACCCGGTGCGGAATTGACCACGCGCGAGCAGGAAGTGCTGGTGTAAGTTCCCTACGAAGTGAGGAGATCTGGCCCTCAAACGTGGAATATTGCCCTCAATCCTGAGCGTTGGGACAAAATTTCCTGGAAAAGCCGCTTCTCATCAGGTATACTTTGTCCAAAACCTGTAAATTGCGCTTCTCTCTCTTGGGATTGACGTACCATTGGGATACGAAAGACAGATGCACCTATCAGGCGAGGATGCTCATGGCCGCACCGGAAGTACAGGGCATTGATCTGTTCAAAATAGCGGACCGCTCCATTTCAGGATGGGTTCCGAGCCTCAAAACGGGCACCGTGATCAGGCAGCCGTTTTGTAGCCAGTTGGAAGAACGTCTCCTTTTATGGCTTGAATATCATCCCCTGGTTGCCAACTACGCGCGTGGCGACATTGACCCAGAGTTTGCCACGAAGTACAGGCTTCCGATCCCGCAACATGCGCCGTTCGCGATTGGCTACACGTTTGAGAGCAAACCCCATCACTACTTGCCCGATGCCGTGGGGACTTTAGCCAACGGAAAACCGTTCATCGCCGAGGCGGGCATGGAGGATGACAAACGAGGGGATCGGAACCTCGCCAAAGCCGAGGCTGCACGAAGGCTCGCACGCTTCCAACAAGGCACCTTAAAGAAGGAAGCAGCAAGAAAAGGGAGTTATGATGATTGAGAACCACTGCGCGAACGCCACGACGAATACAGCCGCTGGCGCTGATGTCTCTCGGCTTGCAGCCAATGAAATCACTTTCGACGAGGCCCTTGGGTGGTGCACCCAGCGAACGTCGGTGGTTCTCTGGCCAGGTCAGGCGATATACCTGGGGATGGGACAGTCCCTCACTCTCCACCGTCATCATGCCGTGCAGATCAGCATCAGTCTGGGCGCTCCTTTGCAGATGCGAACGCATGCGAGTGAGCCATACACCGAGCAGCAGAGCTTCATAGTGGGTCCAGATATCCCGCATCAGGTCAAGGGGGAGGGGGTGCCTTGCTTCGTTCTCTGGAGCGAGGCCCGTGCGCTTGCTGATCTCGCCCGACGCCTGAGTACCACTTCCGCCTCCGAACTTCCAGCTCTTCCTGAGGACCTGCTCAACGTCCTCTTGCCCGTCCTCCTGGCGTCTGGGGGGCAGGTGCCAGACGAACAGGCTGGGCAGGCTCTCCTCTCACACGTCCTCACAACACTGATCGGCCCGGGCCTTTCAGATGAAAGCACCGACGATCCGCGTATTGCTAGCGCCCTCTCTCTGGTGACCCCTCAGTTCCTCGTCGAGCAATCCCATCCGATCACGTCCCTCGCCACCTTCGTCCATCTCTCGCCCAGCCGATTTCGCCACCTCTGGCGCCTCGAGATGGGGATGTCGGTTCAGAGCTATCTGCGCTGGAAGCGATTGATAGCCGCCCTGCGTACCAGTGCACGTGGGGCTTCCCTCACCGAGGCTGCTTACGCGGCGGGCTTCGCCGATTCTGCGCATCTGACGCGCTTCTTTCGTGCCACGTTCGGCATGCAACCATCACGCATCTTCAAAAATAGCCACGCTGTTCAAGTCATTGCCGGTGCCGAGTGCTAAAGTAGAAAGCGTAAGACGGGAAAAGGGCAGCGGAGACCAGATCAGCTCCGTTCACCCCTGGTCTTCGTAAGTGGCCTGGCTTTCCTCCTGATCGCGACTTTAACGGGAGGAGCCTGCCTGTTCACCTGAGCACTCATGAAAGGAACGCAATCGCATGACTTCCTCTTTCTCCGCACGGCCTTCCCAGGAAGATGCAACGCTCACCAGCCTGAGCGCATCGGAGATCGCTCGCCGCATTGCCGCGGGCCGTCTTTCCTCCCAGGAGGTCATTGAAGCGCATATTCGCCGTATCGAAGTAGTCAACCCTCGTCTGAATGCAGTCGTCGTGCCGCTTTTTGAGCAGGCGCGCGCCGAAGCCAGACGCGCTGATCGTCTTCGTGAGCAAGGAACGCTTCTCGGCCTGCTCCACGGCGTGCCCATCACGCTCAAAGAGCAATATATGGTCTCTGGAACACCAACAACGGTGGGTCTTCTGAGCTACAAATCGAAGGTAATGGAGCGAGAAGGTCCCCTGGTCACGCGGCTTCGCCAGGCTGGAGCGATTATTCTAGGGAAGACAAATGCCTCCCAATTGCTGCTGTCACTGTCCGGAACATGTGAGAATCCGGTCTATGGCCGCACGAATAATCCCTGGGACCTGGCACGTGCTCCTGGCGGAAGCAGTGGAGGTGAGGCCGCCATTATTGCCGCTGGCGGCTCCCCTCTTGGACTGGGAGCTGATGCTGGTGGCAGTATTCGGGTGCCCGCGCATTTCTGTGGTCTGTATAGCTTGCTTCCCACGGCCAGAAGGTTGACCAATCTCGATACCGCTCCCTATGCCGATGTTGCCGGGCAGGAAGCCATTCTCGCGCAGCCCTGTCCTCTTGCCCGGAGCGTCCAGGATCTGCGCCTGGCAATGGGCGTTCTAGCGGCTCCTGGCCTGAACGCGTTCGATCCATCGGTGCCGCCTGTTCCCTGGCCCGATCCCACTGCCGTCTCTCTTCCTGGCCTGCGTATTGGCATGTATACCGAGAATGGTGTGTTCTCGGTTGCCCCGGCGGTACGCCGCGCGGTGGAAGAGGCGGCCCAGATCTTGCGTGCGCGTGGCGCGATCGTTGAGTCCTGGAACCCGCCCGATGTGGCAGAAGCGGTACGGCTCTTTGTTGGCCTGAGGGGCGCGGATGGTTTTGCGACCTCTAAGCGTCTTCTCAGAGGCAATCCCAGCGAGAGACGCATTCGCTTCAATCTGCGTATGGCCAGTCTGCCAGGAGCCGTTCGTGCACCACTGGCAGATCTGCTCAGGCGAAGTGGACAGGCTCACCTGGCCACTTCGTTGCAGTCTCTTCGTGGAGCTGTGTCGGTCGATCAGTACTGGCAGCTGGTGGAAGAGCGCAATCAGTATCGCCAGCGTTTCCTGGCCGCGCTCGATGCTGAGCGTTTTGACGCGCTTCTCTGCCCACCCTACGCGCTTCCAGCCCCGCCCCATGACAGCCCCGGCACGTTAAACGCCACCCATGCCGGGAGCGATTCCCTCCTTTACACGTTGCTTGGTCTGCCCGCTGGTGTGGCTCCCATTACCCGTGTGCATCCAGGTGAGGAGAGCGAGCGGAGAGTTGGGAACGATCTTGTTGAGCGCGCGGCCCGTGCTGTTGAGATGAACAGCGCCGGGTTGCCGATTGGTGTACAGGTAGTGGCTCGCCCCTGGCGGGAGGATATTGTCTTAGCGCTGATGGAGGCGCTGGAAGAACACAGAGGTGCAAGCCTGCCCATCTGGGAAGGTTCCCAATTCTCATAAATCACGCGTTTCATTTACTAGTCGAGGGAGCTTTATGTATCAGTGGCTTGTCTTCGCCCACATCCTGGGCGTCTTCGGCTTCCTGCTCGCCCACGGCACCACCGCTACCGTTGCTTTCGCGCTACCCCGGCAGCGTGAGGTCGAGCGCGTTCGTGTCCTACTTGACCTGTCCAGAGGCGTCACCATGGTCGCTGGCGTATCCCTGCTGGTTCTGCTCACCGCCGGCATCACCGCTGGTTTCATGGGCAACTGGTGGCACCAGGGCTGGATTTGGGCCTCTCTGGGCCTGTTCATCCTGATTGGCGTCACCATGACGCCTCTCGGCTCACGCCCGCTCAATAGTATCCGTCAGCTCGTGCATGCCGGCAATCTATCGCGCTCGGAGACGATCAGTCATCCGTCCCTGGACACACCCGCGGAAAAGCAGCTTGCCGTTCTGTTGACTGCCACCCATCCCTGGCTTCTTACTGTGATTGGCAGTGGCGGCTTAGTCTTGATTCTCTGGCTGATGATGTTCAAGCCGTTTTAACCGACAATCGTTATTCCCGTGGGCATAATTTCCTCCTGCCGCACATGTAAATCAAGCGGTCAGGATATGTCACAAGAGGGGATTTCGCGGCCAACAGGCAGTTCCAGTCACATGAGCGAATGCGAACCGCTCTTTTTCTCCCTCTCATTTACAAGACATCGATAGAAGAAGCTTGATGCGGAGCGGCTTTCCAGAAAACATATGTCCTGGTTCTCAAGATTGAGGGCAATTTCTCATGTTTGAGGGCCAGACCTGCTCACTTCGTAGGGAACTTACCAAGTGCTGCACCAATTGGCCCTTGGACTCACCAATCACGAGATCGCCGAGCGCCTTTCGGTAAGCGACGAGACGGTGAAAACCCATGTGAGCAACATCCTGACCAAGCTGCAACTGGCTCATCGTAGTCAGGCAGTCATCTACGCTCTGAAGAAAGAGTTGATCTCCCTGGATGAGATTGAATTCCCCTGAGCAGGCAAAGAAGCAGCACACGAAACCGCTTCCTCATAGGTTCGCTTGCGATCGCGAGCCCGGATGAAAGAAGCCATTTTTTCATCCAGCTCTTTGACCGCTGCAAGAGCATTCCAGGGAGACAAGGCCTGCCTGACGGACAGCAGACGTTGCCATGCTCGTGCTGAGTGGGTTTGCTGAACAGCGGTAAGTCCTTGTTCAATCCAGAGACAAGCGTCTTGCGGGGCATCCTGCTGAGCCAGTGCTAACGCACAATCAGCGCTGACGAGCGATTGATGATGTGGGTGAGAAGAAGAGTGCTGCGAGAGCACTTCTCTTCTTCTCTCTTCGCGTGCGCCTCAGCTTTCACACACCACAGCCAGGAACAGATGACCACAGAGGAGTTCAGGACTGCCTGGCGCAACGCTTCTTCCAAAAGCAGCAACGCCTGATGAGGCTGATGGGCATCAATGAGGAGCAAACTGTACCGGCCCAATGTCACCGTATTCGAGGACTCTTGCGCCGCACGCAACGCCATCTCATAGTAGCGCATGGCGGCCATGGGATCCTGTCTATTAAACAAGACATCACCGATGAGGAGGCAGGTTTCTCCGATGAAACCAGTGAGTTGCTGTCCTCTCTCAGCATGAGACGCCAAAAGCGCCTCAAAAAGGCCGAGCTGGTGGGAGGCACCAGTCAACAATTCGATCCAACTTGCCTCACGTTGCACAAACCGTTTTTTCAGATCAAACACAGCGCCATGCAAAGAAGCAAGTGTTGCCTGATCTACTCTGGCGTGAGGAAGAAATGCACGATCTAAACGATCGCTTGTTCCTTTCGCTTCCCCAGCTTCCGACATCTCACATACGTTGCTTCTCCCAACCCATCACTCGACGACGTGCTGCCTATTCGAGCAGAGAAAGGCGATGATTCCTCCTCATTTTTCTCTTTTGCTATTGTAGCATGCTTCTTTTGCTCTGACCTCGTTGCGTGTGACATCTTTAGCAACAATGATTTCTGCCCAGGTTGCTGCTTTTGTACTCAGCTCTATCGGTTTAC
>DAOTTL010000558.1:0-5742 GCA_034438135.1 Ktedonobacteraceae bacterium
TGTCGCCCCCACCAGAGCAATACTTTGAGGACGAAAAAAGGTATGGAGCCGCTCTGCTGATATATGTCTGATCTCAGTCATATCTTTGTACCTCGTACCTCCCTGCATAGAGACGATGAAACCGCCTTGCAAATGTACTCGGACCGTTTAGTCCATCAGTTAGTTTCATCCGTCAGTTGAAAGTAGGGAAGAGTGACGTTTTCTGGGATTGACTTAAAAACAACGTGTACTGCCGCGCCAACTGCAACTCGTTCACGAGGACCATCTACGATCCGCGTCATCAGTCGTACACCTTCTTCCAGTTCGACAATGGCAACGACAAATGGCACCTCTTCGGCAAACATGCCAAAGGCCTGATGAGCAACGGTGTAGGAGTAGATTGTGCCTTTCCCGGTCGCGACAACCCATGAGATCTGATCTGAAGAACAGTGGGGACAGATCGAGCGAGGATAGAAGATGTGATGCCCACAATTCTCGCAGCGCTGGATACGCAATTCGCCTTGACGAAGACCCTCCCAATAAACCCGTGAGTCACCGTCACCCTCCATCATCGCTGATGGGAACCGTAATGACATGATGCTCCTCCAATCTTTTCCTGATACATTTTCAATTGATCGTTGCGGTACCTGCAAATATGCTCTCTCAATTCAAAGAGAATAGCTCCAGCTGTTTCCTCCTGCTGTTTCCCCCTCCTCTTGATGAGCATACTTATTGATGAACATGCTCACACCGAGAGAATAACGGTTGCAGCTGACGAGAGCACGCCACCAGTGCCGTGTGCCAGGGCAGTACGCGCTCCCTCCACCTGACGAGCGCCGCACTCGCCGCGCAACTGACGAGTTGCCTCAATCAGCAAAAAGATACCGTACATACCGGGATGGGTATAGGACAGTCCCCCACCATTGGTATTCATTGGGAAGGGACCACCTGGCGCAGTGCGCTGTCCGCTGACAAAGGCTCCGCCCTCGCCTCTCTGGCAAAAACCCAAAGCCTCCAGGGTCAGGACAACCGTAATAGTAAATGAATCGTAAATCTCCGCAACATCAATGTCGGCAGGTGTAAGCTCCCCCATCTCAAAGGCCGCCTGACCAGACGCGGCCGCAGCCCGATGAGTAGCAAGGTCAGGCATATTTGTAATTGAATTGTGGGTGTGGGACTGTCCATGTCCAATGATCCATATCGGCCTCTTGCGCATGTCCGCAGCCCGCGCTGCCGAGGTAACAACCACGGCCCCACCGCCATCAGTGACCAGACAGCAATCCAGCAGATGCAACGGCTCAGCAACCCAGCGCGAATTGAGAACATCTTCAATTGTAATCGGCTCGCGCATCATAGCTTTCTCGTTGAGACTGGCCCATTTGCGAGTGGCAACAGCAATTTCTGCCAGTTGCTCGCTCGTTGTGCCGTACTCGAACATATGGCGCATTGCCGCCAATGCATAGGCACCCACAGGTGTTGGCAAGCCAAAGGGCATCTCATACTGACCGGTCAGATCGAACTGCGGACCTCTAGAGCCTCGCGAACGATCGGACCGCTGAGTACTGCCATAAGTGATCAGCGCAACCTCGAAGAGACCCGCCTCAATGCCTGCCACTGCATGCCCGATATGTGCCTCAAAAGAAGAGCCTCCGATATTGGTCGAATCAGTATATTTTGGCTGGAGACCCAGATATTCGGCCAGCAAGAGATTGGGCGACCAGGCCCAGTTGCCAGCACAGAAGAGAGCATCCACATCTTTAAAGGCCAGACCAGCATCCTCCAGCGCCGTCCTGGCGGCCTGAGCCTGGAGCTGTAAAACAGTCTTGCCGGGGGTGCGGCCAAGATCAGACTCGGCCACACCCACAATTGCTACATTGGAAGTAGAACCCACTAGAGGGCCTCCCCAACTTTTACATGACCCCGCAAGAGATTACGTGCAATGATAAAACGCTGAATCTCGTCCGTACCTTCAAAAATACGCCACAGACGCATCTCACGATACCAGCGCTCAATTGGCAGTTCTTTTGTATAGCCCATACCACCATGGATCTGAAGCACGCGGTCCACCACGCGGTTCGCCATATTCGCACCATACAACTTGGCAATAGAGGAAGCATGCCGGGTGTCCTCTCCCTGCTCAGCCAACCAGGCAGCATGCAAAGCCAGCCAGCGGGTTGCTTCGATCTCGACATGTGAGTCGGCAATCATCCACTGAATAGCCTGACGCTCAGCAATAGGTTTACCAAAGGTGACGCGTGTATGGGCCTGATCAATCGCCATCTGGAGCAAACGTTCAGCGGCTCCAACGGCACGAGCAGCTATGGCCCAGCGTCCCGCTCCAATCCACTGCATACCCAGATCGAAGCCCCCGTTCAACTTCCCAAGAATATTTCTTTCAGGCACGCGTACATTCTCGAAGTAGAGTGAGGCCGGTCCCCACTCACCCATCGTAGGAATATAGTCCGAATGCCATCCCATTTCACGATCCACCAGGAAACAGGTCACGCCGCCATGAGCGCCCTTTGCAGGATCAGTCACAGCAAAGACCATCGTAAAATCGGCCTCATTGCCGTTCGTAATGAACACCTTCTCCCCATTCAGTATCCAGTGATCGCCATCTTTCACCGCAGGCATCTTGATATTCGCAGCATCCGAGCCAGCACCAGGTTCAGTCAGAGCAAAACAAGAACGACGATCCCCATTAATAGTTGGGATCAGGAACTCTTCCTTCTGAGCCTCATTACAATAGTACAGAATGTTATCCGCAGTGCCGCCAAAATTAAAAGGGACAAATGTGCGAGCTAACTCCATAGCAATAATCGCTGACATAACTGGTCCAAGGTTAGCCCCACCGTACTCCTCAGGAGTATTGATGCCCCAGAAGCCCATTTCCCTGGCCTTCTTTTGGATTGAACGAAGCTGTGCACGTTCAATCCCAGGTTTTCCCTCGCGCTCATTGCGCAAAACATCACCTTCCAGAGGGACTAATTCTCTGGCGACAAAAGCACGCACAGTCTCCTGAACCATCTTTTGCTCATCACTCAAGCGAAAATCCATGTTTTTCTCCTTTGTATGGAGGCAGTTAAGCCATCGATGCAAGAGGTAACAAACGTCAATGTTGTTACCCAATGCAAATCAGAAACCGAAATACCAATACAATTATTGAAATCTTTGCAGGCAGAACGTCCACCCTTCCTCAGAAAGGGATAAACAAACCACCAGGGGACATCAAGTTAGCAGTTCTTCGTTCGTTAGTTCTCTTATCAGTTGGGAATTGTTTGGGTGGGATACATTGTCGTCAGCCTTGTATGCCTGGCCTAAAAGCTGCGCATGAAAGTAATCAAGCTGGGCAGAGATGTAGTGTTCTAACGTAATCTCGGGAGCAAAATGCCAGGTCTTTTGGAGTGCCCAGGCATGTCCCAGACTCAGCACATTGGCGGCCAGTATGCGAGCATCTGCAATGTGGGGAACAAAAACACCTAGCCGTTGCCCCTCCTCAAAAAGCGCAAGAAAACGGCTGTCTAGCTCTTTGATCATCTCAAAAACACGCTGACGGGTTTCACGCGGTATAGTAGAGATATCTCTATACATAATGATCAATCGCTTTGAACCACTGTCCAGCGAGGTGTAGAGGGCACGTACAATAAAGTCAAAGCGGTCAAGAGGATGAGCGATGTCACTGACCTGATTAAATAGATCGAGGTGTAAATTAGCAATGTCTTCGCAACAGGCAAGCAAAATATGTTCTTTATCAGGAAAAACATAGTAGATTAGACCGGTGCTGATGCCCGCCGCTCGCGCTATATCAGGCATTGTTGTTCCGTGATATCCCTTGCGGCTGAAAAGGTCGCGAGCAACTACTATGATCTCTTCACGACGTACGTTCCGAATAGTTTTAGTACCCATTTGCACGCTTATCCTTCATTGGATGTTGCACAAGAGAGCCACAGATACATGTGATCTAAGGGAAAAATAGACTATACCTAAAAAGCTGTGTGCTCAGCAAAAAGCCCGTAAGGCTTTATATATGACACTCGCATCTCAGGCAGTTGTTCAAAGGTTGGAAGCGATCTTAACGACAAGCGTACCATATTTCGACTGAATATTCAATAGATTTTTGCTGTCGCTGAAAGCGACAACCTGCATAGCAGGCCGCCCCCTTACAAGTGTAGTTTCTTGCCGATCTGCTGCATCGGCCTGGCAGGGCACCCCACACCATTTTATGAGTCATCCCTGGTAACTACTCAGGTGTCCTCTACTCGCCGCCAGCGGCGAACAGAAAAAGGGAAGAGTAGCTGAGTTTATAAGAAGCAAAGCTGCTTATAAACTCAGCTACTCTTCCCTTTTTCTCGGGGACGGGGCGGCTTTGCAAGCCGCAGGAAAGGTAGGGATGACTCATATTTTTGTCGCCGCAGGCGACAGAAGGCAAGCGATAAGCGCTTATACAGATGACTTGGAATTCTCAGGGTGCCGTCTCTCATGATCGATGACGGGTCCGGCCAGGATAGAGGCATCGATGGCAATGACGCAAAAAAAGAGGATCGAGCCAAAGGGCAACGAGAAATTGCCTGTTTGCTGAAGCAAGAAGCCAATCAGAGGCGGCCCCCAGAGCAATGCCTGACAGGCCAGGACGCTCACCAATCCTTGAGCAACTCCCTTGCTGACTGTACGCAGTTGCGCAGCACTATCATAGACTGAGGTGTAGGAAAGCGTAGAGCCGATCGCAATGAATAGCATACCAACAGCGACGAGAACCGGTATGCGCACAGGAAGTGCCAGTGCCACAACTCCCAGAGCGGTTGCAACCGAGCTGAGACGAAGTAAAGTCACCGCCCCAAGCATTTTGCGACTGAGCAGCACACCACCCAGAGGACGAATGAACGCACCCAGGATGAGTCCAAATGCACCCAGGGTCGCAGCCTGTTCAAGAGAAATACTATATTGGCTTGCCAGATAGACTGCTACCCAGGCAGCGATAGTGTTTCCTACCCCAAAAGTACCCATATGCGAAAGTCCCAGGGACCAGACAGCCGGGGAGCGCAGTCCCGCGGCGACATCTATTTTGGGATTGTGTGGCTCCTCCTGTTCATCCCTGAGAAATAACCAGAGCAGCAAAGCCGGGATGCTCAGCAATCCCCAGAAAAAGAACGCTCCCTGCCAACTCGTTCGTTCAGCAATTAAAGGTGTGATCAGCAGTCCCAACCCTGAGCCAATCTGGATAAAACCACCGTAGAGTCCCTGAGCCAGAGCAGCCCTTTTATCGAGACTGGCAACAACACCCGCACCAGCAATAAAAGCGGCCCCTGAACCAAGACCAATCAAAGCCTGACAGGCTAACATCCAGAAGATATTGGCCCAGAGCGGCAAGAGTAATCCCCCGAGTACTATCGAGAATGTCGCTCCCAAAAGGACTGGGCGCTGTCCATATCGATCGACCAGAATACCACCCGGTAAATATGTCATGGCCAGACCTAGAAAGAGCAATGTAGACATCAAACCTGCCTGACTGTCCTTGATATGCAGATCACTCAACATGGCCGGAATGAGAGGACCGTAATCGGTATAATGGACAGCGATAACAACACCTACCAGGCAAGCAGCAATAACTCGCAGGGTCAGACTTGCAGGTCTCCTTTGCCTTCTCATCTGATCCCGAATTGGTACACTGTACGCATCACTTTGAGAATGGAACATCGGAAATTTACAACTTTCTTTATTCGCCGTCAGGCGTAGAGACAAAATACACTATAAACATTTAAAACC
>DAOTTL010000559.1:0-7409 GCA_034438135.1 Ktedonobacteraceae bacterium
TCAGGTTGATCCACAGGTCTTGCGTGCTCTGCTCTTTTATGATTGTCCTGGCAACGTGGGTCAACTGCGCACCGACGTGCAGTTGATCTGCGCACGTGCGTATTTAGAGTATCGAACAAATAATTTACCAGAGTTGCAGGTACATCTTGGGATGTTGCCAGATCATGTGCGCCGTGGTCTCCTACACACTGCCAAGATCTTGCGTGACTTTGAGCAGATACTGCCCCTATTAGGCTCTGTGCATGTTTTCACTCCGACAGGTCTGGATCTAGATCTTGTCTCTGAATCTCTGCACGATCTTTACGGGATGATTGAGAAAGACCTCAATCATTTGCGCGATAACGGACTGTCAGAGAGCGAAATCAGCCGTCTCCTCTATCTGGACGTCCAGCATTATTTTCAGCAATTTGTGAGCGAGATGGGCGGAGAAAAACCGGACGAAGCGGCTGCATTAGTAGATGAACAAATTACTACCGTCTGTGCACAGATCGTGAGTTACGCGGAGAAGCGCCTGAATCGCACGTTTCCAGATAAGTTTAGTCTTATTCTGGCTCTGCATCTTGTCAGTACACTTGAGCATTTGAAGCAACGACCTCAGATCCTTCCGCAGACTTTCCAGTCGGTTCGTCGGACTTATCCCATTGAATATGATGTGGCCCGTGAGGTTCTCCTCCAATTTCGTTCGATGCTGGGCGTTACATTGCCCCAGACAGAGGTTGATGTTCTCACCGTCTTGCTTGCCAACGCAGAGGCTTTCCTGGGCGGCGAACAGTCCATGGTTGGAATTGTGGTTGCTACCTATGGAAGGGGGGTTGCTGAAGGTCTGGCAGAACTGGCTAATACCCTGGTTGGCGTGAGTTGTGTTCGCTGGGTTGAACTTACTCTGGAACAGTCGCCAGAAGAGCTTTTGAACCAGGTAGTGCGCTGGGTACGAGCAGCCGATCAAGGTGGTGGACTCCTGCTGCTGGTGGATTTTCCTTCTCTCCTCTCTCTGGGAGAGATGGTAAATAGACAAACTGGCATTCAGGTGCGCAGCATCGCCGGGGTTTCAGCCCCTCTGCTGATCCAGGCTGTTCAACGCGCTCAGCGTTCACACCAGGTTACCCTTGACCAGCTCTCAACAGATCTTCTAGCCTATTCAGCCGACGAGCGTTTGAAGTCCAGCGCAACCGTGAGAACTGAGGACGACAGGGGACAACAGAGGGGCATTCTCAGAGAAGACCGGGCGCATTATTATGCGCCTCGCGTCATCCTTTCTGTCTGTCTGACCGGCTTTGGTAGTGCGGCGAAAATAGCAGAGTTACTCGTTGAACACTTGCCCACTCTGACTGAGCAAGGGGTTGAGATTATTTGTATGGATATCAGTCTATCCAGTAAGACAGAGGCTGATATTCAGCGTATGGTGGGCAATCGACAGGTGGTGGCAGTGGTTGGAACAATTAATCCGCACCTCGAAAGCTATCCTTTTATCGCGCTCACCGACTTTCTGTTCGGAGATGGCGTGGCGCGTCTGCGCACCCTGCTGGGAGGGACTTTGATCGATCCGGCTCTCTTACATCCGTCCTTGCAGGAGCGAGTATATCCGGCAGTTTCAACAGATGAACAATCGACTCAGAAACGCGTTTTTGCCCAACGTGCAGATCTCCTACACGAGATCTCTTACACACTCAGTCAACATATGCTTTTTCTCAATCCCACACGCGTCCTGCCTTTAATTGAGAAGATGATAGAGTTAATCGAGGCCGAAGTCGGAGAAACGTTTGAGATTGAGGTCCTTGCAGGCATGATCCTGCACCTCGCCTGCATCCTCGAACGTGATACGCAGCCCACAGGTATGCTCGTCAGAGCGAGCGTGCGCCAGCAGATTGAACAGCTTTTTGATCGCGAACTAAGCATCTGTCGGCGAGCTCTCACCGTTCTCAGCAATCAGATTGCACGAACGGTCCCCGACGAAGAAGCATATAACATTGTGGGTATTCTCAGGCAGATAGACATCTTTACGGTCGATAGTTAAGAGATTCTATTGCTTCTCTGCTCTACCATATCATCCCATCTGGACCTGTGTTATTGAATCTGTGCTATGTGTGCTACACACATTTTGGCACGATCTTTGCAAGATAAAAGAATAGACCTGGTGGGCCTCCATTGAAGGGTGAAAAATGTAGAATGCAATGTATGAGATGAATACCCAAAGATCCGCGGAGTGGGGTCCGTGGGATACATGTCAGGTTGCAGTCAGTCGAACATGAAAGCCCCTGTGTTTGGATCAGGGGATGAAACGTCGTTCCTGATTGAGAGGAATGGAGTGGCACTCTTGTCTCTGACAATTGTGCTGTTGCGGCAGAAAAGAGCGACATGCGTAAAATGTTTCAGTATCGTCTCTACTCAACGAGAAATCAGCCATTGACCCTTGAAGCCCCGTCGCTTCAGCGCGGGGAGTAATCACTATGGTACGGGTGTTAATAGTGTGCAGTTGGGGAATGTCTACCAGTTTGCTGGTGGATAGTTTACTTGAGGCTGCAAAATCGGCTCAATACGAACTCTATGTAGAAGCTTTGAGTGCGGGAGAATACGCGGCAAAAGGAGATGAGTGTGATGTAGTGCTCATTGCGCCCCAGATTCGCCATTTGCGTAAGAGTATTGAAAAACTTGCAATCTCGGTTGGTAAGCCAGTTGCGATGATTGAACCGTTTCATTATGCGACAATGAATGGACAGGCGGTGCTGGCACAGATTTTGCTGCTGGTGCCGGATATGCAAGGAAGCAGTGAGGATAGAGAGATATGAGCGAGGTTATTGAGCGATGGGCCGCCTGGTTTGAACGCTATTTTGTGCCTCCTCTGGGCGCTCTGGCTAGCAATATCTATCTACAGGCAGTGCGTGATGCCTTTATTATATTTACGCTGCCCCTGGTGCTCGCTGGGAGCCTCTTTCTGATTGTCGCTAATCCTCCTGTGCCAGCTCTGGCGGCACTGCTTGCTCCCTATCAGAACGCGATTCTGGTTCCTTATGAACTCTCCTTCGGACTGATGGCGCTCTTTCTCTCCTTTGGGGTTGCCTACAGTCTGGCACAGTATCGGCGAACTGAGCCAGTGCAGCCAGGTATTCTTGCGATGGTGCTGTTCCTGATTGCGACAGTGCCGGTCAGTACTATGACCAATCTGACCCTGGGAGAGCTTTTGCCCTATCTGGGCGGTCAGGGCCTGCTGGTGGGTATCCTGATGGGCATCCTCTCGACAGAAGTAATGCGTTTCTTTCGGGGTTCGCGTCTGGCCATCAGGTTGCCGAAGACCGTGCCTTCCAACGTTAAACGTGCTTTTGAGGCGTTGCTCCCGACGCTGTTGTTAATTACGCTGATCTGGATTTTGGAGTGGTTTGTAAGTAGTCATGTGTATATAGATATGACGACCGGCAAGAGCGTTCAGTATACAATTCCTATTTTGTTGATGAAGGTCTTCGAGCCTCTCGTGGTAGTGCAGGATAGTTATCCTGCCGCGTTATTAGAGATAATCTTGATGATGTTGCTCTGGTCGGTCGGTATTCATGGGATGAATGTTGTGACGGCTATCGCGCTTCCGTTCTGGTTGAGTACGATTTCGACCAATGCCGCCGGTGGGCATGGGATTGTCACTGAGCCATTCTTTCATATTTTTACTCACCTGGGAGGCTCTGGTGCGACGTGGCCGCTGGTCATTTATATGTTGCGCTCTCGATCTTCGCAGCTGCGTACGGTGGGGAAAGTGGCTCTGGGTCCGGCGATCTTCAATATTAACGAGCCTGTGACGTTTGGCGTTCCAATGGCTCTCAATCCACTGATGATGATCCCTTTTATCCTGGTTCCTATCGTCATCGTCTCGGTGAACTATCTGGCTTTCTGGCTGGGTCTGGTTCATGTGCCGGTGGTGATGCAGCCATTTACCGTGCCCGTGGGGATTAGCGGATTTATTGCTACGGGTGGAGATATCAGGGGAAGCCTGCTGCAATTGATCAATCTTGTTATCGCAGCTTTTCTCTACTATCCCTTTTTCAAAGCGTGGGAGCGCATCCTTGTAACCCGCGAGGAGGCCGCTGCCAGGTTGGAGGAGAGCAAACAAACGGCTAAAACTGAGGTGGTCAGGCGGCCCGTCCTCCAGAAGTAATAGCAAGGTGAGATGTGTTTACTCTCCTTGAGAGCAAATAGTTGCTCTATTATTTTTCCGCGGAGATTATTCCTGAGGTTTACGGCCCAGGAATTGGACATTTGTCATGTTCAGGACAGGTTCATTTTTTTGATTTGTCATTTCCCACTTGAGGCGAACGATCCCCATTGTGGGACGGCTTTTAGACGGGATACTTGCGATAACGGTCACACTGGCCGTAAGTGTATCTCCCGGACGAACAGGATTCGGCCAGCGTAGTTCGTCGCATCCTGGTGAACCCATCCCCGTTGCATGATTGAGCAGTGTGTCAACAAGCAGGCGAGTGAAGACCGCCAGGGTTTGCATGCCGCTGGCAATAATTCCCCCGAAGGGTGATTTTTCTGCCTCTGCGGGCGAACTGTGAAATGGTTGAGGGTCGTATGCTTTGGCAAAGGCGATAATCTCTTCTTCGGACAAGGTTTTGCTTCCGAGGTCGAAGCGTTTTCCAGGCTGAAAGTCTTCAAAGTAGTACATGATAGAGCATTCCTCCAATGGCTCAATTGTTTTTCATAGATGTGAGAGCCTTTCAGAAGTATAACTTTTTTTTATTGAAGTGGGACAAGATGGATGCTTTTAAGTCTTAGATAAATCCAGAGTGTTACCGCTAAAAGCACGCCTCCAATCAGGTAGGAACCCAGAACATCGCTGGCCCAGTGATCTCCCAGGTAGATGCGTGCGGGTCCGATGAGTATGACAAAGATGGCGGAGATGCTCATGAGGGTAATACGCCACCAGGCCCAGCCGCGAAAGAGGATAATGCTGAAAGAAAAGAGCAGACCCCAGAACGCCAGATAGGCCATTACATGACCGCTGGGGAAGCTTTTTCCAATGGCGACCTGCAAGACCTCCACCAGCATTGCGCTTGGTCGTGGTCGATTGACCAGAAGCTTCACGAAAACATTCAAAAGAGCACTGACAACTGAGAGGATCACTACGCACAGTCCCTCCAGACGTAAACCTACAATCCAGAATGTGCCAGCAGTAATAATTATCAGAAATGGAAGGAGAAAAGAATTGCCGGGATAGCTAATAATAATCATAAAAACTTTCAGCCAGGGGTTTGTATTCTCCTGAAATTCTCGTGTAATCACAATGTCGATGGGAGAAACTGGTGTCGCATGTACCCACCATGCCAGGATAGCGAATAAGATCAACTGAATGGCGTAGATAAAAAAGAGTATACGAGAAGTCTGGTTCATGACATACCAGGGTTTGTGTGCTTCTTTTACGGCACTTTTCGATTTCTCTATCACTTGCTCTAATGGCTGTGAGTGGTTCATGGACATTTTTGGTTTCCTTATGATTGATTACAAAAAAATTGTGTTTGTTTCATAGACAGATAGGCAGAAGATCTCTGCGAGCAATGTTTCCAGACGAATGTAATCAGTATAGCATGAGTGGCATTCATTGAAACACAGTTAGTTATTCCCTGTGCACAGGCAGCGATTTTATCCAATTGGTCCGATCGCCGAGGGAGAAGTGGAAGATCATCCTGAACTCGGTCGAGATATGAAAAGGGGTCTGGAGGATTGTCAATATGCTGTGGATGTGGCAACAAATAGGGCTGATGGATTTTCTTTCGGCTCTTCAAGATACAGGTGTGGGGTATCGCACCAGAGCATTTGCCCTACATCTTTGCACGCTTCTATTGAGGAGATCAGGCCTGTCAGCAAACCCCTACAAGTGGTAGTGAATCTGGTCTGGCCATTGTCGAGTGGATTGGATTGTGTAGCTGTACAGAGAGGAGTTATTGCTGTGGAAAGCCAGAGAGGGCAGGGAGCAACTTTTACCGTGACTTTTCCACTCGATGCTCCCCCTCCCTGACCCGAAGAAATATGAATTGGATACCACTCTTCGACTAATAATGCTCAGGATACAGAATCAGGTGTCACATCAGCTACATTCCATGTGCCAAAAAATTTGATAGCATGGGCATGATACTGCATCATAATCTTACTAATTTTATCTACATCTTCTTCAGTATTTGCATGTACATGAAGAATCTGATGGCCTTCTTGCGCCTCATGTTCATAGATGTCTTTACCAGTTTCAACCATTGTTGATTGGAAGCTGGAGAGAAAGCGTTGCAACCAGTTTTTATGCTCTTCTATATCCTGCGTCTTCTGGACCATTTCACCGCTTTCCATCAGTCGGATCTCTTCGGTGTCATAGCCAGCATCTTTGAATGCTTGCCTGGCCTGCTTTGCTTCCTGTAAATCGTCAATAACTCCCACGACATAGTTTTTCGGGTAACGTGAGCCAACTGTGGATGCGGAGGAACCGGGTTCATTTGCCTGGGTCATAGAAACGAAACTCCTTACTCTTTATCTACTACTTTTTTCTGTTCAATCTTTCTCTTTTAACACTCTCTGGCACATGAGAAGGTGACTCTGCGGTAACTTTTCTGTGGCTTGCAAAGCCGCCCCTCCCTCAGGAAAAGAGAGAGATGGCGGCGTGGCTGCCAGAAAAAGGAATTTGCCTTTTTGGCCCTGGTTTTTTGAGGCAGAGTTGTTGACATATATGGTATATTCATGGAGGAGTCCCCGTAGCTCAGTGGATAGAGCATCGGTCTCCGGAGTGCGCCATTGCACTTACATCGCCCTCGCTGGAGTGGTCCAGTGTCACCAGGGCAAATGTGGCTAAAGCGCTGCCTTACCTGACATCGAAAGGTGAAAAGGGACAGAAGCATGGCAGGAAAAAGGACGGTATGGGATAACATCCATTCCCAAAAAACCGTTCAGCTAGGTTGTATATGGCCAGGCCTGTAAGGTCGAACCCAAGGTGTGTCGGATCTACCGTATCCTTTCCGCAGGGATGTTGCCGCGGAAAGCATGGAGTTGTCAGTTACTGTTTCGGATGGCTGGCAAATGTCCTCTCCATCGACGCCTACTTTCAAGTGGGAGAAACACCGAACGGGAGCCTACGTACAAACCAGGACGATGTAGGGACTTTGGGATCGCCTAAAAGCTGCAAGGCTCATGGCGACGGAGCATCCATAGTACTCAAATGATTGAGGTAACGCTCAATACACGGGGAAGGGATGCAGGACAAACCTCAAATGTTTGTCTGGAGAGCCGGATGCGTTGAAAGGCGCAAGTCCGGTTCGGGAAGAGAGAGCCAGATATGTTCTTGCTGTCTACTTCACACCGAGTGCGCAGGTCCGATTCCTGTCGGGGACATTTTTAGTTAAAGAAGAGGGGAGCCTGTCTGGTAGAGCATTCGCTCTACCAGA
>DAOTTL010000560.1:0-6911 GCA_034438135.1 Ktedonobacteraceae bacterium
CCTATAATGCTTGACATTCCCCACACCGCACTGAACAACCCCTGAATACGCGCCCGCTCTTTCAGTTCAAAAATATCACCAATGATAGTCAGAACGATTGGCATGACAGCACCAGCGCCCAAACCTTGCAGAGCACGGAAAATGATCAGTTGCTCCATCGATTGAGAAGCACCTGAGGCAATCGACCCGATGAGGAAAAGACCGGTGCCAATCAAATAGAGAGGTTTACGACCATAGAGATCGGCCAGCTTTCCATAAATCGGAACAGTTACAGTCGAAGTTAAGAGGTAAGCAGAAAAAACCCAGGAATAGAGGTCGAAGCCACCCAATTTTCCCACAATACTCGGTAAAGCAGTTCCTACGATTGTGGTATCAAGGGCAGCGAGACTCATACCCAGCATAAGCGCTATTGTTACAATAATTTTTACTTGTCGGGTCATGCATCGATCCTTACTAATGCAAAAAACTGGAGCATACCAATAGGGATACGTGCTACAAGGGGTGGCAGAAGAGGTGTAAGCGTCTATGCTTCCTACTTTGCATAACAGGCCAGGAGCCGCGATTTATTCCGTAATCAGAGGTCTCCGGCGTTCCTGACGATACAGAAAGAGGAGCGAGATCAATGCTACACCCGCCAGTAGAGCCGTTAGATAGATTAAACCATCGAAACCCCAACGTTCCGCAAACAGACCACCCAAGCCATTGCCCACGAGCTGTCCCAGACCCAGAAAGACTGAGTAGAGACCCATCAACAGACCCCGATCTCTGGCCGCGCCCTCAGAGAGATCGGCCAGATAGGCCAGAGCCGCAGGCGCGAAACTGCTCCCAGCAAAGATACCAGCTCCCAACAGAAGAATCCAACTCCCCTCCAGCAGTGGATGTCCCGACAATGTATGGTTAAGACCAGTCAGAGCCAGGCAGACCAGGTAAACCCCCCCGACAGAACTGAGCATTAACACAATCCGAGGCACGTGACTGAGAAAAAAAGCCCAGAAGAGCAGACTAAGACCAAACAAGAGCACCACCGCCCCCAGCACCAGGCTCAAATGGCCGCCATCTTTCATACCATGTAAGCTGCCCATCAAAACCTGTCCCGGCAGATAACGACGCGAGGAGAGAATAAATGTCAGTTGTGCACTCAACCAGATCCCAATAAGCGCAAAAAAACTAATCCAGGCAGGAATAAACAAAAACAGCCGCACCGAACGCAAGATACCCCAGTAGCGCACGGCCAGTGAACGCATCTTATCCACATCCACCACTCGACGAATACTCGGCACAAACAACATACAACCAGCCGCCAGTAGATAACAAAGACCCAACAGGAGAAAAGCTGACCTCCCAAAGATATCCCATGCAAACCCACCAGCGGCAACCCCAACCGCCAGACCACCGCTTGTCACCAATTCATAAAAACTCATCACACGAATGCGCAAGGCTGGCTTTTGGGCTGTGTAATCTGCCAGATAGCTTAGAACAGTTGGCACCTGCATCGCAGACGAAACCCCCGCGAGCATCTGCAAACTGAGCAAATAGGGAAAAGAATGTCCTAGAGGTGTAAAGAAAAGCAGCGTCACATATATCAGACCCAGTAGAGGCCCCAGAGTCAGAAAAGGACGCCTCCCCCATCGGTCACTCAAACTACCCATCACAGGCGAAAGAATAAGCTCCACAACAAAATACGCAACAGAGAGTAGACCCACCTGGAAGTTCGTAATGCCGGAACCGCTACGCGGCGCTGACAATGCCAGGAAACGACCAATCATTAATGAACTGGCTCCGCCATTAACGCGTAAAAGAAAAGTCCCAACCAATAGAGGTAGTGCAAATTCGCGAGTTCGCCATAAAAACTTCATTTCCTATCCGAACGCAATGTCAATGTTGTAGATGCTTCTTTACGCTGCTTACGCAACGTAACAAGCGCGACAATGGCTCCTACAATTAATAGCGCAATAGCAATCACTAATAAAATCAGCAATAAAGGCCGCATACCGCCCCCACCAATATCACCTGATGCTAATAAATCCAAAACTATCATCCTTCGCTCAAACCTCCCTCTGGACCCACCTTTGAAGTTGAACAGGCCCAACATACCTCAAAACACTTCATAAAAATAGCCATACCCCTACAAGTCAAATACGTTCAACATCTCCTATCGTATCATACAGAGAATAGTGGGGAACAAGCGCTCACCGTTTCGTACTATCCTCAAACAAGGGTTCTCAAAAGTCGTTCTTCTCGCACCCACCCTTTTTAGAGACTCTGCTCGCAAATACAATTCGTGGACGAATGGCCCTGCCCCCCGTTCTTTTTTGAGGTATTTATGAATCATCCCTCACTTTTCTGCGGCTTGCAAAGCTGCCCCTCTCCCCGAGAGAAGGGAGAAAGGGCTGAGTTTGCAAGCCGCTTTGCTGCTTGCAAACTCAGCCCTTTCTCCCTAAAAAAGAGGATGGGAGGCAGCGTGGTCGCGCTAACTCCCATCCTCTTTTTTCGCAGATAAAAGTAAGTAGCTACCAACCTAGAACGTGTTTAGAAGCGTGTTCAGTCCGTTTTCAGGATCACCCCTGGATACTGAAGCCGAACGCAACTCCTTCTCATACGTCCTGTACGGAAGCACCGTGCATAAACCGTCCCGATCATAGAGAGGAGTGGCCCCAAGTAAACGCCCCTGTTCAAGACTGATATCGGCCCTGAGCTTCTGCTGAGCCTCTGAGACCGGCAGAGGACTGGTATCCTCGGCCAGTGAGAAGGCGACACGCAAAAACTGGCGAACCAGTGAGTACCCTTCTCGCTCAAACAAATTGCACGTACCCTCACCGATGACACAGATCGTACTTCGCAGCGCGACGCGCAGATCAGAGTGAACGCTCCGAGCATACTCACGTGCACGCACCTCGGCTAACCGAAGCAGCAACGTTCCAATTCCTCGATGACGATACTCCCAATGGACACAGAGAAGCAGTGAGATCAGCCCGGCATCTTCACAGCAGACGCTGGCAAAGCCCACAACCTGTCTTCTAGTTGTGACAATAACCCAGGCGTCCTTGGCTAGATTAAAGTCTGGTCGTTGCCAACGAGACAACAGATCATCCAGCATACTGTCTACCATGCCATACTCAGAGCCGTTCCCTGCGATAATCAGTTCGGAGACGGCACTCAGGTCTTCCATGCGCGGTTTACGCGCCACAAGGTTTTTTAGTAGTACAGCCATAGTCAGTAACTCCGTTCTTTACTCCTGCCAGAGAAAGAGTGGAAGTGAGGTCTACACCTCAAACCTTGAGAACTTGCGTGCTCGGCTCAATACCTGCCCGCAATTCTTTCTCATAGGTAATACTTTCCCTCGCGATATGCATACCCGCCCGGTGATAGAGACGCGTCGCACCAGTCAGGTTTTGTGTGTCAACAGTGAGACCAACCTGGCATTGACCTCGACGGTAAAACTCACCAAATGAATGATATAAAAGAGCCAGGCCCAGACCCTTTGCTCGCCAGGGTCGCAACACGCCCAGGGTATCTACCCAACCAGACGCCTGACTTGCACACAGTGAACAACCTGCAATCTGTCCATCTGCATAGGCAATAAACCAGAGCGAGGGATCGAACATTGCTCGTCTCGTAGACCAATGCTTCCATTCATCAAATGGGTGATACATATAGCCCCAATGATCGCGGAAAGCTGCGTCGATCGCCTCGAAGACCGGACGATCATCGCGACCAGGCACAAAGGGAAGCAGTTCTACACCATCAGGCCAATGAGGCTCAGGTGGAGCTTCGTTCATCTCAATCTCCATCCGCCAGTCCCGACGAATCTCTGCCAGGCCCGCACGCTGAAAGCCTTCTCTTCTAACCAGGTTCGTCGTAGAAACATAACTGGCCAGACTCACCCGCAGACCCGGGGCTGCACGCTCAAGAAGTCCTCGCACCTTCTCTTCAGCGACTTGCAATAGATAGGCCAGCAGATGTGCATCGGTATCGTCTGCCTGGATACGTATCCAGGCAAAGTATTTAACATACTGGATGTTTTCCAGAAAAAGTACCCCGACCAGACGCTCCATGCGATCAAAAACCAGCAATGCTTCCTCCGCCAGATGGACAGACGAAGCTGACCACCAGTTTCGCAGATCGTCTAGCGTCATCTCTTCTACACCAAACTGCTCCAGATCATATGCGAGCGAGAGGGAGTGAACTGACTGCAAATCGTCAAAAGTTGGCGGACGCGTAGTCAAACCCTCAGATAAAGTTGCGCTCATTCCTTATTCTTTTCCTTTCCAGCCAAATTGGCTATGTACTACACCACACTTTTAACCGTTTCGCTTTAACAATCCAGCACGCTTGGCATAGCGTTCAGCCAGACCAAAGATCCATAATCCTACTGGAATGCTGACCACACCACTAATGATCAGTGGCCAGGTATTGCTCCATATAGCTGGTGACCAGATGGGCGCATTCGCCTGTAAAGCCTCCCGCAAACCGTTGAGCACATACGTCGCTGGTGAGACGCTGGCCGCCGGCTGCATCCAGGCTGGCAGAGCACTGATCGGATAGTAAACGCCTGAAACAAGCAAGATGATCGCCCTTACAATAAAGGACATCTGCGAGCCACGCTCGGTGTAGAGCAGTGGAAGAACCGAAGCAGCAATCCCAAAGCCTACGAACGAAATACTTCCCAGAAGCAGCATAAAGACCGCCGTAAGATAGTTAGCCCTGCTCAGATCCAGGTGAAAGAAGGATGCCACTATGATCAACTGGATGAAGACAAACAACAAACCGTGGATCACGGCATACCAGCAACTCCCGATCATATGGGTAAAGCGCGAAATAGGAGCCATAAAGGTATGCTCAATGGTTCCCTCCCAACGCTCAATGTTGATGACATCGGTGACACCCTCAAACGTCACACTCAGGTAGGACCAGACGGAAGTGCCTATGAGCAGATAAAGCGTCAGAGAGTCCACCTGTGCCTGACTGATGCTGCCCAAAACCTGGGTATTTTTGCTAATCAAGGTCACGCTCAGGGCATTGATGACGTTATAAAAGAGCCAGACAACCTCCCAGCCCCAGTAACGCTTCGTCAGGTTCCAGTTGCGCTCAAAAAACGCGTAACTTGCCCGTGTTTGGTGAACCAGTGAAGTCATGACAAGAAAACTCCTTTTTATTCCTGCTCTTTTTCTTCCTCTTTTAAAGACTCAAATGCCTCGAATGCTTTTTCCCAGCTTCCATAGCGTTCGACATCAGCCTCAGTGATGTGATGAGCGGCAGTGTAATGCATAAACACATCGTTCATGGTCACTGGACTCGTACGCTCAAGACGCTCACTGATGGTCGCTTTCAGTTCTTCGACCGTTCCCAGAGCGACTATCTTGCCCTTGTCGATGATTGCCACGCGATCACAGAGTGCTTCAGCTTCATCCATGTCATGAGTGGTAATCAGAATGGTCGCGCCATGTTCCTCGCGGAGTTGATGGACAAATGTCTGCACATCGATCTTGGAACGCGGATCAAGACCAGTCGTCGGCTCATCCAGAAGCAGAACGATAGGTGATGTCAGAAAAGCACGCGCGATCGCGACTTTTTGCTGCATGCCACGCGACATATTCTCCAGCGGCTGACCAATCCTATCCTTTGGAATGCCGAGCCGTGTCAGGATCTGCAAAACGCCTGCCCTTGCCTCGCTGGCGGGCATGTTATAGAGACGGGCCGCATAAATGAGATTCTCCATGGGAGAAAGCTTCTTAAAGAACGAAGCCTCGACGCTGACCCGGTTAATAAGACACTGGACAGTTCGCGCATCCTTCTCAACATCATAGCCAAAGATAGAGACATGCCCCGCATCTGGAATGAGCAGCGTGGAGAGGATGCGAATAAGCGTAGATTTACCTGAACCATTCGCCCCCAGGATACCAACGATCTCACGATGTTTCACCGTCAGAGTGACGTTATCAACCGCATAGACCGTACGCTTTTTCTCTTCCTGCTTTCCTAGCAATCTTTTCAAAAGCGAGCGATGCTTCTTGAATACTTTGGAAACGCCATCGATGACAACAGCATCGATGGTCGGGTCTAGAGCGACATTTTGCGCCAGGTGAGTACCTGAAAACTCTTGCAGCGCCATAATTCTATATATCCCTTCCCTTATCTCTCTGAGAGAGCACCAAGACAGTTTTGTTCAAAGAAAACAGCTTTACGTTCTATTTTTACTTTTTTCAACGATCTGTATACCGGTCATCAGCACAGTATGATTCCAATACAATAGGACAGCAGGCCCTTGTATTTACCTCTTTTGTGCTGTGATAGTGCTTTATGGGTTGATTATTGAGCGAGTGGCACTCTATACACCAAAGTTGACCTCCTGATATCTCTCGTCAGAAAATGATCTCCATTTCCTGACACTTTTCCACCGCCAGAGTTCGTTGCTGCAAGACCAGTAGAACGATATAAAAAAACCGTGGGACTGAATTTCTTTGGTTCAGTACCCACGGTTGAGAGTCTCTATTTTCACTTATCACCTCATCTCAGGAGGCGAAGGTTCTCTCAAAATGGGCACAAAACTGCCATGGGCCACACCGACAGTCATACCAATAGATGGAAATGCATCGGTTTGAGGCAGAGCACAAATGACATTGAAGAGAGCATAGCTGTCGATAAGACAAAGATTACGCAGGCGCATGAAGCAGCGATTGTCAATGCTCAAATGATTCATTAAGCTCTCTCCTTTCATAATGTTGTGCTTTTATAAAGCGGGATGCCACAGGGCGATCAAACAGGTATTTCCTGTAGAATGGGCGATCGCTCTCTACAATCTCTGATAGAAGTATACGGGATGAATCTCTTCATTGTCAAGAGCAATATGCTGAGGCCGCGAGGCCTTTTGGGTACAGGGTTTCGCAAAAGTCACGGCTCAGTCCTGGCCA
>DAOTTL010000561.1:0-4855 GCA_034438135.1 Ktedonobacteraceae bacterium
CTCCATAAACATAACGAGAAACTATTTTCTTCAACAGTAGCAGTATATCTATGGAGAGATGTCCCTGTCAAGAATGCCCACAGGGTTTCTCAAAAGTCGTTCTTTCCCCGCCCACCCACCCGTTTTGGGGCATGGGAGGCAACGCAATAGCGTTGCCTCCCATGCTCTTTTTTCCTGGGGAGGGGTCTGGCAACGGCTGAAATGCGACGTTTGAGAAACCCTGAGAATGCCCACTCCTCATCCAGGGTTTCGTAAAAGTTACTGCTCAGTAATGGCCAGACCTCGCCCCAAGGGTTTCGTAAAAGTCATTGCTCAGCAATAGCCAGACCCGGCCCAAAAGAACAGGCTGGATGGTGGCAGGGCGACCGAACTGCCACCATCCAGCCAAAAGGGTGGGCGGGAGAAACGCGACTTTGGCGAAGCCCTGTGCTCAGGACAATAAGGATCGATTCTTACCGCATTCTCGGCTAAACTACCATAGAGATAGACTATTTGCAGGAAAGATTACATGTCTGTAGAAGACACTGCTCAAAGAAAGGTAACTGTTGTCATGACTACGCCACAATCAACATTCCTGGTTTTCTCTCAAGGCTGGAAAAACTATCATGACCTGCTGATCAAGGCCATTGCACCATTATCGGCGGATCAGCTCGCACTCAGATCGGCTCCGCATCTGCGTTCGATTGGGGAGAGTGTCTTGCATATCATCCACGCTCGCGCTAGCTGGTGCTCAGAGGATTTGCACGAGGGAGGAGAAGTGATGGCCTCAATCGAGGTCTGGAGCCGTTCAGACATGCCGACTCGTAGCGCAGCCGAAATGGTCAACGCTCTGGAGACGACCTGGCAAATGATGCAGGAAGTGATTGCCCGCTGGACACCTGACGAATGGGAGCAGGTTCTGGGTGATACACCGGAAGAGCCGGATACATTCACACGCTCATGGGTTATCTGGCACCTCATCGAGCACGATCTGCATCATGGCGGCGAGATCTCGCTCACGCTCGGCATGCATGGATTGGAGGCTCCTGACCTTTAAGTGTGTCTATGCTGAGAAGCGATGGGCGAAGGTTTGACCATCTGGCCTGTTTTTGAGCAAGATTGAAGAAGTTTTGTGCCCAGCATGTATGCTATAGTGAGCACACTACCACTCACAAGAGGATGTTATTCAAAGCATTCGTACCGCCCTTTTCCAGGCGATCCGACTCACCCTGCGCATGCCAAAACGATTGGCACTGATTCCACAGCGAAAAGCACAGAAGGAGAAACTGATCTATGTCATCGTCCCAAAACGATCAACCAACGCTCATTTCAATTGCTCCTCGTTTTCCTGTCGGAGATATGGAGCAAGCGCTGGCCTTTTATGCTCAACTTGGCTTTACGACCACCTATCGTGACGGGGAGTTTGCCATTGTCGAACGAGATGGGATGAGTCTGCACTTCAATGTTGCGGATGGTCACTCGGTCTGTTGGATTGGCGTGACCAATATTGAGGCATTGTACCAGCAGTATTTGCCAACTGGTGCTATTCAGTCTCCACTCACGTCTCAGCCCTGGGGAATGAAAGAATTTTTCCTCCGCGATCCTTTTCGGAACCTTCTCCTCTTTGGGGAAAGTATTCCCGAAGAGGAGAGCAGCACGCACCTAGGAGTGTGAGGACACGAGCGCAGGGATTAGAAACTATCTCAAAAAAGGGAAGAGCGACAAGAAGAACCTTCCCAAATTCACCAGATGCCTGAGACAAGAGTATTTCCTGAGAGCGCTTGCCCACGCGGGCGAGCGCTCTCAGTTCATTTCCGCTTAAAAATCGAGCGTAGCTGCTCCCTGAGCCAGCACCTCAACCACGTTGGCGGCTGTCATAATTTTTGCCCCCTCGATGAGCTGCGTTTCTGTGATGCCACGAGGCTTTGCACATGTGCCACAGGCCCATATCTGTCCACCGTTGCTGACGAAAGATTGTAGAATATCTTTGAGCGGTGGAAAACCTTCCTTGTGGATAGCATGGGCGTAGCCCTTCGTAGCCAGCCAGACACCCTCGATGGTCAACAACAGCACCACCTCTTGATCGGCTGACGCCGCTATATTTCCAATGATAAAAGCCAATGTAGCCCGCTCAGGGTCTTCCTGGCCATGTGTACAGTGAATAAGCAGTTTGGACATTTCATTTCCTCCCTATGGAATTAATAGGCCTTCTTACGGATAAAGCATCGCAGTTCATGTGGTGTGTCTTCGCTGACAGAGAGCAGTTCATGGCCGGTAAGACGGCACCATGAAGCAATATCTTCGCGTGCTGTCAGATCATCGACGCGCACCTCCAATATCTGTTCAGCCCGTAACTCGCGCAGTTTAGCTTTAATAGCTGGTGTCAGGAGAGCGCAGGTGCTTCCCGATGGTGTAGCTGTTCCAAGCATCTCAAGTACCGCATCGGATGAGGGGCCTGATTTGCCAATGGGTGCAGCAATCTCGTCCATAAAACGGTTCCTCCTTTTTTTCTACCTTCTCAGGTTTAATTAGTATATGGGGAGGACGCCGGTTAGACCATGACCGAAACTCCAGGTTCTTTGATCGCGACGCCAGATTTTGCACAAGGAAGCAGAGGCGGCTTTTCAGCAGAGCTTTCAAGCGTTATCGTGGACAGCCACCGGCAATGTGGCAAGTGGAGTGCAGTGAAGGATATCGTCAGAAACTGTAGCAGATATCTGTCCGCTTCTCAGGCCATTGGGCCTCTTTTCTCTCCAGGTTCTGATGAAGGAGTATTTGATGACCTTCAACCAAAATTTGGTGGCCTTGTTATACTAAAAATGATCAACAATAGCTTGCTCTGTAGTGCGACCATTCCTCACTCACACAATGAATAGCTTACCCACCCCCAGGGAGAACAACAACATGAATGGACCTGAATATCCCACGGTTGCGGGACGTTTAACGCCTGACCTCGGTCTGGCTCAGTACGGCATGCCAATCCCCCAGACGCCTGGCTATCATCCCAATGATAGCACCGGTCCTCAACTATCCTCACCACCACCACTACAGGATAGTGATATCTCTGCTATGGGCATCGAACCAGAGGTGCCCCACTTCGATCTTCAACTCGCCAACGCATTCGACGTTCAGGACCCGGCTCAACTCACTGCCTCCCAGCAAAACGGTCGTCCTAACCTCCCGACGTCCGGCGGACCGGATATATCGGAACCCGATCTGACCGAGTTCGATCTGTCCGTCCCGACCATCGAGCTACAGCCCGCGCTGACATCCACGAGCGATCTGGATACATTTAATCGTCCCGGCTCACTCGATATCGTGGCGGCCTCCGACAATCCACTGCTCACCGCCTGGCCAGATATGCCGAACGACTATGACCAGACGGCGGGTCTGGATACGCAGTCCGACATAGCACAGCTCGATCTTCAGGATACCTCCTGGCTGGTTCCAGAGGTGCTCATGCAGACCCGACCAGGCGATCTCGCCCCTGACGCTCTGGCACAGTTGCACGATGATCCCACCTATCGTCAACTGCCCACCACCGATTATCGCGAACTCTGGATGCAACAGCATGGAGACAACCAGGAACGCTCTCGCCACCAGGGCATGCTGATGACTGGTCTGGACCAGGAGGAACACCAGTCGTGACAGCAGCTCGTCCAAAACATCCCGCTCAACCACAAGAGCAGATCCAGCTCATCGGCAAGATCTGCGAAGCCAGTACAACACTCGACCAGACCGGACACGAGGTTCGCGTCACCATTGTCAAAGGCGGCAAGTCGATCAACGGCTTCTACTACGATAGCGATGCCCTGCACAATATCGCGCAGATGGTCGAAGGAGCACGAGCCTACGCGGACCATGGACGGACCCCCACCGATCAGCAGACGCGCAGCGTCCGCGATATGGTCGGCTTCTATAAGGATGCCACCTTTATCCCCAACGATCCCGAAACTCCCCTGGGACGCGTCGAGGCCACGCTGCACATCTTTGAGGCCGCCGACTGGCTATGGAGCATCATCGCCGAAGCAGTGCAAGTGGGCAGACCCGACCTGGTCGGCATCAGTATAGACATCTTTGGGATAGCCGAACAGGACAGCCAGACTCAGGCACGGCATGTACGCAAAATCCTCTCGCTCAACTCCTGCGATGTGGTCACACGCCCCAGCGCAGGCGGAGCATTTCAACGCATTCTACACGACGAAGGAGACTCAGACACCATGACGCCCACCCAAAAACTCAACGATTACACCGATCCCTCAGGTGCAACCCCTCAAAACGCGCAATTCACCGCTCCTCTGGAACACCTCTCAGAACAGATTCCCACGCCCACGAGCATTGAACCGCACACCAATGTCACCGAGGTACAACAGCTCATGGACGAACTTCATACTACCCGCTGCTCGCTCCTCCTCGAACGCCGCCTCTTAGAGAGCACACTGCCAAAACCAGTCCAGCAACGCATCCGTACCACCTTCAACGGACGCGTCTTCGAGGCCAAAGAACTGGACTACGCCATCACTGACATGCAAGAAATGCTCGCAGATATGAGCAAAACCGGCCTGATCCAGGGTCATAGCTATGAAAAACCTCTGGTCAGCCAGTTCATTACAGAGGCCGAGAAAGTTCAGGCCGCCTTCGATGGTATGTTTGACCTGGAGATCGACCGAGCACATCTGGGCAATATCCACGGCTTCGGCTCCATTCGTGAGGCCTATGCACGCGTTACCGGCGATGCCAACGTGGCCGCATTCAGTGAACGCTCGGAACTGGGCAAGATCGCCATCAGCGAACATGCCCCGGTCCATCGCATCTCAGAGGCCGATACCACAACCGCCAGCTTCTCCTACCTGCTCGGAACCAGCATGAATAAACG